>NC_017459.1:2774016-3148033 GCF_000237865.1 Haloquadratum walsbyi C23 | reverse complement strand
GTTAATATCAATTACCTGTAAAAACAAGTGCAATAGTGCTATCCACTATATTCATCAAGGCTAGACCTAAGATGCCAGATGCTAGATATAATTTTGAGCGGGGAATCCTTAGATGTCATATTATATGTTGATGTCTGACGCGGTTTTAAGTGACCACAACAACGTGATACCGCCATACGCCACTTCGGGACAGTTGGTACCACTCAAGAGGCGTGGGAGGACAGGATGGGATTAATTACAAATCTACGTAAAAATATTGTACGGGTCGTCGACCGGCTCTTTTCGGATTCAGACCCGAAACGGATCGGTATTTATGGTCCACCAAACGCTGGGAAAACGACGCTCGCAAACCGAATTGCCCGTGATTGGACTGGTGACGCAGTGGGTCCTGAGAGTCAAATCCCACATGAGACGCGTCGCGCACGACGAAAAGAGAATGTTGAGATTAGCCGAGACGGCAAGACAGTCAACATTGATATCGTTGATACGCCTGGTGTCACAACTAAAGTCGACTATAAGGAGTTTCTGGAACATGATATGGAGAAAGATGATGCTGTCCGGCGCTCTCGTGAAG
This sequence comes from Haloquadratum walsbyi C23, assembly GCF_000237865.1. NCBI lineage: Archaea > Methanobacteriati > Methanobacteriota > Halobacteria > Halobacteriales > Haloferacaceae > Haloquadratum > Haloquadratum walsbyi. The sequence continues at coordinate 3,147,459 of NC_017459.1, read as the reverse complement.
CGACAGAGGGAGTTGCTGAGGCAATGCACTGGCTCCGAGAAGATGTTGATGGTGTTATATATGTTCTTGATAGTACGCAAGATCCATTTACACAGGTGAACACAATGCTTATCGGAATAATTGAGAGTCAAGACCTCCCAGTGCTTATATTTGCAAATAAGACTGATCTCACAGCATCAAACGTCCAACAAATATCGAACGCGTTCCCACAACATGAAACTGTGCCACTGTCAGCACTTGAAGGAACGAACATGGATGAGGTATACGGCAAAATTGCGGAGTACTTTGGGTGAATGCAATGCCAGAAGTAACACCTGATGAAACTGAGGACCCACATATTGATGGCGTTCAGATTGATATGATCAGTGGATCTCGAATGGAAGATCTCGCGACCATGGAGAAGATTCGATTAATTCTTGATGGTGTTCGTGAGGGTAATATCGTTATTCTTGAAGAGGGACTCTCGCCAGATGAGGAATCTCGTCTTATTGAAGTAACAATGACCGAAATCAGCCCTGATGAATTCAACGGTATCGAAATTGAAACATACCCACAATCAACTGCTAACAATACCAGTCTCTTTGGACGACTAATTGGAGGTGAATCTCCGCAGAAACTCACAGTCATCGGACCAGCAGACCAGATTGAGACACTTCATAAGGATGAAAACCTCATTAGTGCGTTTATTTCACATAAATAATCCACCGTGAGAGAAAAGGCTCAACGTAAAAATAATCACATATTACGTCACACTACATCATACAACGACTATCATACGGACACCACTAATTAAATGCCACACGAATGTACAAACTGCGGTCGCGTGTTCCCTGATGGATCCAAACAAATGCTCTCTGGGTGTCCGGACTGCGGCGGAAATAAGTTCCAGTTTCGCCCATCATCACAGGAATCTGAATCTGGAATGCAATCTGACCCCCAACGGTCCGACCCTGACCGTGACTCACAACCACAATCAGATACGCACTCAGCAGCGAATCATCAAAATGAGTCCAAAATCAACACGAATACTCAACCTTCACGATCTAACAGTGATCCAGTTCCAAAACCAGACACGACAGAGTATGATGGCGTAGGTGCTGGGTCAAGTCCAGAGCACAAACACACCACGAATACATCCACGGATAACGAGCATACCAATCAATCAGATTCAGACTCTCAGTTTGACCCATGGCCACATGCTGATCCAAATCAAGGTAATGAGGAAAATGACGATAACACCGATCCGATTAGTACTCCTCACCATATTGATAATCCCACATCGGACACCACAACTTCGGCTGAAGATTCAAAATTACATAATCCCTCTGAGAAAGATGATGAAAATAACGCACAGGCAAGCGCTCGGGGAGATATTATTTCACCTGAAGAGCTTGCAGCCATGGGGGCATCCTCAGACGCCGAAGGGCACCCACAACAAGAGGTTCAATCACACTCGGAGTCATTAGACTCATCCTCGAAAGATCACTCTCAGACGTCCACAGGCGATTCTCAATCATCCTCTGAATCATCGACTGATACTGATGATCCAGGTCTCGATGACCTTCGAACTGAATTAAATCAGCAGTTCGAGAGTATCCGCATTGTCGCACCAGGGCAGTACGAACTCAATCTGATGGAATTGTATGACCGCTCGGAGTATATTATCTCATTACAAGAAGACGGACGATATGTCATTGAAGTCCCTAATGCCGGTCGTGAATTATCGGACAACACAAATTAATTCGCTTGTAGACAGAGTAATTAATCTCTGGAATATGATTCAGTAGTTATCTCTTGGCGAGCGATATTGAAGCATTTAAGAATAATGACTGAGTTCAGCCGAGCATGAGTCGCGCAACAAAGATTGTTCTTGGAACGATTAGCATATCGGCTGCTCTGACGATTTTTCTGATATTCGTTATTGCTTTTGGCTAGGCAATTATTAGTGAAATGATATTTCGATTCACTTCGAGTATATATACACTCCCTATTTCTATCAATATCTTTGATATGTTCATGCACAAATCTTCGCTAGTTTCGATTGATTTCTCATATGTTCTTTATCTTGTGTCGATAATCCGGATGCTGAAGACCCCGGACCACAAACACAGGATATGTTCGACCACCGAGAACTCTCATCCCCTGTTGCAGCAATTAAAGACGCGTATGCTCCTAACGCGATTATCCTTGATGTTGAATCGGACTTTGAGACAATTCCACCAGCAATAGCAGAAGGACTTGGAATATTCGTTGAGAGTGTTACCCCTTCCAGTTACCCAACAGATTGGCTTCCATCAGATGCTCCATCACCACTCATACAATATGCTGGATCAGAATTCACAATCGGTATGCCTGGTGATGGTACTGTTACATGGACCCGTCAAACAACCCCTCCAACAATATTGATTAAACAACGGGCGGCAGGAACACCAACACAATTTCTTGAATTTCTTATTGCAGAGGCAATTGTTCAAATCGATACTGGCGTTCCTGAGCATTTCCTCCCATTTTTCGAATCAGCGTACACTGAATTAGATTCAGCTGTTCCACTTGGACCAGCAGAGGTGTATCAACTTGCGGTTGCATTATATGACGCATGGGTCGGGTTGCAAACACGACCAACGTTCAATTCTTTGGATGAGACACACCCAGAATTATATACCGCATGGCATGATGCGGGTAATCGACTTAATGATCGACTTGAGGAACTCCCAGGTGCCGTTGCTCGGGGTGAAACAGGATTTGCTGATGCAACTGAATATGCATGCTCAGCAATTAAACATGATCTTGAACTTCCAACACCATTCACCGCGCTGGATACTCAGGCATTTCTTGAGTATGATGCTGAATATGCTGTTCGATGGGGACGAAAGACGTTCGAAAAGCTTGATGAGAGTGAAAGTCTGGATTAATTGATTCAATTCAAATGAATAATGAATACCACAACCGCAGTCATATGTCCCTCATTTACCCAAATCATCAGATATGAGTAATGTGTCATTCATATATACTGTTAATATATTTTGAGTTTTTGACTAACTACGGTAATGATGAGTTTGCAATCAAAAGATATCTGTCGGAAATATTAGCTGTGGATCATTTACTCAGAAATCAACAGTGACATTTCCATCAACACCAAGTTCAACAACAGCATCAAATCGATTACGGAAGCGTTCAATCGTTGCTGTCTCATGAACCTCCTTTGAAAGATGGAAAAGCCCGACTGCGTCATTTTCAACAAGCAGCTTCAGCAATTTATCAGTCGCCTCATACGCACCGTCAACATCAGCGTAATACGCCAATTCAGTCACTGAATCAAGACTTATCCGGCATTTTCCATCATATTTAGTTAAGAATTCGTCTGTCCGATCAACGATTCCATCAAGATCATCAGGTGCTGAAATATAATGAACACGGTCTGATTCCCGCCGTGAGTACCCTCGCTCAACTGAGAGCGCATCAAGAATGACGGCTCGTGACTCATCGACATCGTAGTATTCGAGTTTCTGATTAACCTCCCGAGCTGTCGTCCGCGTTGAAATGACCAAGAAATTATCAGTATCTGTTTTCAAAAAGTCTGTATCAATCCGGTCAGTTTCACCAATACTCGGATGTAATAATAATACTCCAGTTCCAGCAGGAATTGATTCTGGCGCACTCTCGATAGCGAGACCATACTCCATACCTGTAGCATTGATTCTGCTGACTTAATTTCACTGGAGTCATTTGCATAAATACTACTGTTCGATCATTACATTTTATTATCAATTAAGCTATAGTAGTCAGACTCAATTATCGTAGAGATTGTTACTAAGAACATATGTCTAAACCGACACCACCTTACAGAAATAGGAATAAATATCAATAATGAGTGTCCGACAGGAGTTCGACCAATGGGCAAATACAGGAAGGGACCGCGGAATGGAAGAGCGACATTGGCACACGGCAAAATATGCATTATCACGCATGCCCATTGAGGATGGGGAAACCATTCTCGACCTTGGAACAGGGTCAGGATATGCCCTGCGTGCTCTTCGGGAAACACAGGATATCGGAATGAGTGTCGGTCTCGATGGAAGTCCAAAAATGGTACAGAATGCACGAGAATATACGACTGACTCGCTATTATCATTCATTGAGGGGGATTTTCATCAACTTCCATTCGCTGATGGAGCTATTGATCACATCTGGAGTATGGAAGCCTTCTATTATTCTCAGGACCCGCTTCAGGTACTTACTGAAATTCGGCGAGTACTCCGAAGTGGTGGGAAATTCTTCTGTGCAGTCAATTTCTTTGATGAATCACAACACACACACAGGTGGCAGGATAGAATCAGCGTCGATATGCAATTATGGGATCAGACACAATACCGAGAGAAGTTTCGTGAAGCTGGACTATACATTGCCGAACAGGACACAATACCCGATGAGGAAACTGAAATACCGCCAGCTGATGATTTTCCAATAGAAGACTGGGAGACTCGCGAGGCAATGATCGACCGCTACCGGACGTGGGGTACACTCCTCACAGTAGGTGTCGCGCCGTGAATCATACTAAAATTATTTCCGCCAACTGCTGAAGCATTCTCCGGTATCGATTGTAAGCCGATATCGATTCATCTCTATTAACATATCATAATATAAATATGATTAGTAATGGATAGACATGAAATTGAAGATCACGAAGTCATCAAAGGCGAAATAAAAGCCACCGGCAACGGCGCACACGTCCTCGTTCCGAAAAACTGGCGAGACGCAGACGTGAAAAATGTCCAAAACGTCCGAACATCAGAACCCAACGAGTAATCCATGCATTACGCCTACAGGTATCGACTGCACCCGACCGAAGCCCAGCGAGAGACACTGGACTATCACCGTGATACCTGTCGGAAATTATACAACAACGCGCTTACCAAGTTCAACAAAATCGCCAAATCAGTGGGAACGCTCAACCAACGAGTGCGCCAAGTCCGCGACCAACTCACTGACCTCAAGGACTGGTGGACCGACCTCAACGACCTGTACTCTACGGTGTCGTAACCACTGTGATGCGCATTGAAAAGAGTATCAAAGCTTTCTCAGGACTCAAACAGAACGGGTACAACGTCGGGAGTCTCAATTGGAAATCACCAAGCGAGTTTCAGATTTTCACGTATGTACAGTCTGGCTTCGAGTTCGACAAGAAGAACGGTCAGACCGTCCTCTCACTCTCGAAAATTGCTGATATTCCTATTACTGTTCACCATGATTTTCCCGAGGATGTCACTGTCAAAGAGGTCTATATCAAGAAAGAACGGACTGATGAGTGGTGCGCCTCCTTCGCTGTCGAAGGCAAAAAAGAACCGAAGAAACCAGACAACCCCAACCGCTGTATCGGCATTGACCTTGGCATCCTCAAGTACGCTCACGACATGGGTGGGCGTGCGGTTGGCTCAGTTGACCTGAGAGGCGAACAAGAGCGACTCAAGCGCGAACAGAGGTCGCTCTCACGGAAACAACAGGAACAGGGGTCGAACAACTGGGAGAAACAACGGTTGAGGGTGGCTGAGTGCCACCAGCGAGTCAAGCGGAAGCGCCACGACTTCCTGCACAAACTCTCCAATTACTACGCTACCGAGTACGACTTGGTGGCTATCGAGGATTTGGATGTGAAATCGATGCTGGAGTCTGCTGGGAATAGTCAGAACACAGTTTCGGCAGCGTGGGACACATTCACCACACTGTTTGAACACAAGTGCAAGCGTGAAGGCACGCACTTCGTGGAGGTTGACCCGGAAGACACGAAAGGAATGTGCGTCATGTGGCGTCAAAACAGACAAGTCGCTGTGTGTACGTGACCACACTTGTCCTGTGTGGCTTCGAAGCGGACAGAGATGTGAACGCTGCGATTAACATGTTGTCGCGTGGTTTCAAGAAATGAGGACTGGACAGTCCGAAGACACAACACCTGTGGAGACTGCACTCCCGCTGGTTATGTTCATACCCTCTCGGGTAGTTCCGATGTTGTGGATGTACAGCGCGTCGTTGAGACAGGAAGCCTTAGTCTCAAGGAGCGACCGGCATCAACTGTGAGCGAGTAGGGTAAGGTAGGGTAGGGTAGTTCACGTTGTCCCCTCGGTTTCGAGTGCTCCATCACGAGCCCGCCATTCGGTGAGACTTCCCTCATAGAAGTCAATATCTGTGTATCCGAGTGAGCGCAAAACAATATATGTGTGACTGATCCGACGAGCCGTATTACAATATAGAACAACATGGGTCTTTGAGGTTATCCCAGCAGAGTCAAATATTGCTTTCCGCTCTTTCGGAGGTTTCAATCCTCGCGTTTCATCATCAACAACTGCCCGCCAATCGAGATTAATCGCACCAGGGAGGTGACCGGCTGCGTACTCTGAAGGATCGCGGGTATCAACCAATACAGCCGCTGGATCATCAACTGCAGTCCGCACCGTTTCATATCCAACAAGTGGCGAAGATGATACATCTGATTGGGCAGTTGCTTGATATGCTGATGAGTGAGTCGTATTAGTGTCTGTCCCGGATATCGTGTTATATGCTTGATTCCATGCACTGTAATCCCCGTTAAGCAGATGAAGTTTCTCAGGTGGATGCCCGTATACCTCCGCTGTGAGAAGGAATCGGGCAGCAAAGACACCATGTGTATCATCATATGCGACGATATCGTCAGTCTTCGCGATTCCAGCCGTTGTTAGAAGCCTTTCCCAATCATCACGCTCAGGTAACATTCCAGTATCGCCTGCTTCGCTGCGAAATGAATCAAACGGAATATTTACTGCCTCTGGAATATGTCCAATCCCTTCGAACTCCCATGTATCTCGAACGTCAACAATCGAGAGTTGGTCTAGATTAATATCGACGCTGTTGTCCAACTCAATATTGCTATTTGTGGTGTCTTGCGATTCGCTCATATCACCGCGCTGTGAACCGGTCCCTGAACGTGTATCTGGCTTTGATATCGGTGCTGCTCCTGTTATTGCGTCGACCCGTGTAGCGAGCCACGACATGTCGACGACGGCTCCTGTTTCCATACCCAAATACACCGTCTCATACTATTGAACGTGCTCAATTTAAATTTCGTGAGTAATTTTATTATTAATTTTGTCAGAGAAATAAGAATATATTGCTGGTAGTTATTGCCACTGTCTTTGTTGTTCTCTCCATCTACCTGTGTTGATATTCATCACGCCGATAACTCGGCAAAAAACACCGGTTAACCGGAGGATTGGCAGGACACGCCGTCGCTGTGGGAGTTAAACCGACACAGTACATCCACGTAGACGTAATGACAACTGATGATTATGCAAAAGATGTGTTAGTATCACCTGAGTGGGTTACAGACAGACTCGATGAAATCCAAAGTGATGATCCTGACTATCGTCTTGTTGAGGTCGACGTTGATACGGAGGCGTATGATGAGGCGCATGCGCCCGGTGCGATTGGATTTAATTGGGAAACACAACTTCAGGACCCAACCACTCGTGATATTCTTGATAAGGAAGATTTTGAAACACTTCTCGGAAATCACGGGATCTCAGATGACTCAACGGTTATCATTTATGGCGATAATTCTAATTGGTTTGCCTCATACACCTACTGGCAATTCAAATACTATGGTCACGATGACGTCCGGTTACTGAACGGTGCTCGCGACTATTGGCTTGATAATGACTATCCAGTAACCGATGAGGTTCCGGAGTACCCTACTGTTGAGTATGAAGCCCGTGGTCCCTTTGAGTCAATCCGCGCATATCGAGATGATGTTGACCATGCCATTGACCAAGATCTTCCACTCGTGGATGTTCGATCACCAGAAGAGTTCTCTGGTGAGATTCTCGCACCACCTGGACTCAATGAAACCGCACAGCGTGGAGGTCACATCCCAGGAGCATCAAATATCTCTTGGGCTGATACGGTCAATGATGATGGAACATTCAAATCTGCGGAGGAACTCGAATCAATCTATGCAGACTATGATATTGATGGTTCAGAAACAACTGTTGCGTATTGCCGAATTGGCGAACGCTCCTCAATTGCTTGGTTCGCGCTGCATGAACTTCTTGGCTATGATGAAGTTGTGAACTATGACGGCTCCTGGACTGAATGGGGCAATCTTGTTGGCGCACCAATTGAGACTGGTGGGGCAGACTAACGCAATTGCTCAAATAGTGCAGTTGAGTGAAGTAAGCTTTCTTTTTTTGATGATTAATATGATACACTGGTAACTGCATCATTCAGTGTTCACAGTATCATAGCCACCATTTCGAGTAATAACCCAGCAATTGATGCTGTCAGGAACGCCTCAATGAATGCTGCAAGAATAAAGAACGGTATCAATCCAAGTAAAATTTGATATGCTTGATAGATTGCATCTGCCCCCGATTCAGTGGTGACATCACCACGGACTGCGCGTATCAATACGCTTCCAAGCCAAAGCCCAGTGCCTCCGCCGACAATGATTGCTGGAATCTCAATGATACCATGCGGGGCGACGGATGCGATAAATACCTCTTGCGGGACTGCCCCTCCAACAGCGCCGATAATAATTCCGTTAAATACAAGCCCGACAATGGCAGGTACACCAACTACAATACCGCCATAAGCTAATCCGGCAGCGACAAGCCAATTATTCACTGCGAGATTGATGAACACCCCAAACGGAAACATCCCGAAGCTAGCACCGATATTATCAACCGAGACCGGTGTCGAGATATTCATCGTTTTCTGCCATCCAATAATTCCGCCAATAATAAGACAGCCGACTGATCCTAAATTTGCGATTGGATGTTCTCGCATAAATCTCACGACAGCTCGAATACTCCGATTGATTGCGCCTCGCTTCCAGATACCTCCTTGTTGTAGTGATGAAGTCGATTTATCAGTAAATGTCTGATTTGCGTATGCTGACGTTTTGAATCCATCAATAACCGCTGGAATAATAATCAATGCGATAATAGTTATCAGACGACTGACGCCACCGAACATAGCAATTCTGCCAGCTATTATACTGAACATGATCGCTCCAACAGTAATCATGAGATACTCGATGAGGAGGCGTGGACGATGCATTGGAAGCCGTGCACTTTGAGCTACAGCCTCGGTTCCACTTTGATTATCGATGACAACAGCCTGCTCGGCGAACGCAAATAACACCCATATAACCACAACCCCAACAATCCCGACCAACCCAAATAATACACTAATAAGCGTACTAATCACTCCCGCTGTTGTCCCGTCTCCTGCAATCCCAAATCCAAATCCGATTCTTATCACCGCAAGCAATCCGAGCGCACTGATAACACTCACAGCAAATACTAATCGAACGATCAACATTGCACGCCAGTGTTGCTTTGCACTTTTGAGACCGGATTCAATGCCATTGACATCATTCAGCACCCCGATAATCGCTCCGACAGTCATTGCTCCATTGAGAGCTGAGGATACCACTATTATTGCAATAGCGAGTATCACACTGACCGCTATGACCAGAATGATTGCTGGCGTAATGATTGAACCGAGTGTCTCGTTCATCGCTTGTGTGACCACTGCTGGATCACTCCCAGTTGCACTTCCTTCGCGTGCCTGATTGATAGTATCAATAAGAGTTCCAAGTTGTCCATTCTGGTCAATAATCCAGACCGTGAGCAGCCCAGCAATAATAATTGGGGCGCGAGCAACACCATATAGACCAGTTGCAAGCAAATACACCGGTAGTATCGCCGATGATCGCGCTGTTAAGAGGCGCAAACCAGTACGGAGCGCACGAATTGCAGGCACAACTGCATTATATCATCTACCAATTCGAGACTTTCGGAAATTGCTAATATGGCTTCCTAAGAATATCATGATAGTCATAGCGTTACTTTCGTACTCGAGTGAACTCTCTGATTAACAATGATCTGCATCACCCATTATGACTGAGAGACACCTTTCTGACGGCAACGATGGGTACAAACAGTCGCATCTCGAATATCAGGGCATATGATGGACGCCTCAGACCTTGCAGCAACACTTCGAGACGATCATGAAACCGCATTCTCCCGACTTGGCTCCTCGAAAGCAATGTACGCAATAACCAACGGGGAGATGGACGGTGGTATTGTTCGCGCTGCAGCAGCAATCAATGCCGATGCAATTTCAACAGTTACTGACGAATGGATTGATAATAACATTTCAGATACTGACGGTCATGTAGACGAAATCGATGAAACAGACCCGGATGCGGTATTTGCTCTTATCGCAACTGATGCAGGTAAACGCGCTATGGATCTTAACCCTGATATATCTCAAAAAGAAGCAGTCAGCCGACCTCGCTTGTATGATGTATTAGAATCAATGGAAACAATAGCCTCCCGACTTGGTGGACTTCTAGCACGCTCACTTATTACGATTGAGCAAGTGAGCCAAATGGTTGGCTTTTTTATCGGAAATGCCGACACAAAAACGGCCAACGAGTTCCGTGATCTTAAACGCATGATTGAGTCTGACCGTGATCGTATACTCACAGCGCTTAATTCAACCTGTGAGAGTGATACTGCGTGGGAGGATGCGCAAAACAGCGCCGACGCAGTTATTGAGGCAGCATATGACGAATACGTTGATTCACTTGAACAAATGGGAATCAAGCCAAAGAATGTCTGCTGATGTCGATATGCTCGCTTACAACTTGTTTCATTTATTTTTCTAGGACAAACTATTCTATATTCAATATATTCAGTGAGCACTCGAGTCAGACTCACCATGAGCCGCTGTAAGATCAGATTTGGCTTGATGGAGATACTCGTTCACATCCTCTGGAGTGTCATCTGCCTCTTCAACGGTCTCTATTAGGGTCTGAAGATCATCTAGTTGCTCAGTAAGTTGACGTTCATGTATTTGCTGACTGCGTGCTGCCAGTTCTGCGATACTATTTGATTGCTCATATAATGTTCGTTGGATACTTCCATCCGCAGTCTCGCTTGCTGCACGGAGCTTTTCACTTGCATTCTGCAGTCGTTCTTGATCCATGTGATATAATATATCACTGCAGCGCAAAATGTTTTACAATATAAGCATCATGATATATTAATATATTTAGTAGTTCACAGAAGAATTTGATGCTTAACTAGACATATATCGGTCAGAATAGTTCTCTCGCATCGAATGAGTGATAGTGATTAGTGCAAGTCTTTACCGCCGTGATTATCCGTGCCGTGATAGGAGCCGCTGAAACCGCGTCATTCGACACCGTCGGTGAAACTATTCGAACTAATCACTATGAATCAGTTCACCCAGAAGTTTGTTGAATCACTATGATATATTGATATTGCTGATACTTATCATCACCAGACAGTATCACACGTTGATATGATACTCAGGAGTCTGCATACTCGATTACCCAGTTCACGTTGTCATACTATCGACCCTATAGACCAACTCGCTCAAGTATATCGGCCTACAAAAAATTAATAATGAGCAATACATCCAAATCGGGGCCGCTCTCGCCTGATCGACCGGCGGTTGATCGTGATTTCCGCGTTGACGCGCCTTTTGACCCAGCGGGAGATCAGCCGGATGCAATTAATTCGCTTGCGTCAGGATTTGACGCTGGGATGACTGAGCAGACGTTATTGGGTGTTACAGGCTCTGGAAAGACAAATACCGTTTCGTGGGTTGTCGAAGAAATACAGCGACCAACGCTTGTTATTGCACATAATAAGACGTTAGCAGCACAACTGTATGAAGAGTTTCGTGAGTTGTTTCCGGATAATGCAGTCGAATATTTTGTTTCATACTATGATTATTATCAGCCAGAGGCATATGTCGAACAAACGGACACGTATATTGATAAAGACCTCTCAATAAACGAAGAAATTGACCGACTTCGTCACTCAGCAACTCGTTCACTCCTCACGCGTGATGATGTCATTGTTGTTGCTTCGGTTTCTGCTATCTATGGGCTCGGTGACCCGGCAAACTACACCGATATGGCTCTCAGATTTGAGGTAGGTAGTCAAATCAATCGAGATGAACTTCTTGCACAACTTGTTGACCTGAATTATGAACGCAATGATGTCGACTTCCAACAGGGGACATTTCGCGTTCGTGGTGATACTGTTGAGGTATATCCAATGTACGGTCGGTATGCCGTCCGGATTGAGTTCTGGGGTGATGAGATCGACCGATTGTCAAAACTTGACCCGCTTACTGGCAATGTTGTCTCTGAGGAACCAGCAGTGCTTGTCCATCCTGCAGAGCATTACTCGATTCCGGAGGCAAAACTCGAATCGGCTATCGATGAGATTGAAACATTGATGACCGACCGAATCCAATACTTTGAACGTCAGGGTGACCTTGTGGCAGCACAGCGAATTGAAGAGCGCACAACATTTGATATAGAGATGCTCCGAGAAACGGGATACTGCTCGGGAATTGAGAATTACTCAGTGCATATGTCTGATCGAGATTCAGGCGACCCGCCCCATACATTATTAGATTACTTCCCCGATGATTTTTTGACTGTTGTTGATGAGTCACATCAGACACTCCCACAAATCCGAGGACAATTTGCAGGCGATAAATCTCGAAAAGATTCTCTTGTAAAAAACGGATTTCGTCTTCCAACAGCATACGATAACCGCCCACTCACCTTCGAAGAGTTTCAGAAAAAAACTGGGACCCGATTATATGTCTCAGCAACGCCTGGGACATACGAGCGCGAGCACTCTGAACAAGTAGTTGAGCAAATTGTCCGACCAACACACCTGATTGATCCTGCAATTGAGGTTGCGGATGCAACTGGGCAGGTTGATGATCTGCTCAATCGAATTAACAAGCGTGTTGAGCGCGATGAACGAGTCCTTGTTACGACGCTCACAAAACGAATGTCTGAGGACTTGACTGAGTTTCTTGAAGAGGCGGGTGTTGATGTGGCATATATGCATGATGAGACGGATACGCTTGAACGACATGAACTCATTCGTGACCTTCGACTGGGTACAATTGATGTCCTTGTTGGAATTAATCTTCTTCGTGAAGGACTTGATATCCCCGAAGTATCACTTGTCGCCATTCTTGATGCTGATCAAGAAGGGTTCCTTCGATCTGAAACTACACTTGTTCAGACAATGGGCCGTGCAGCGCGTAACGTCGAAGGTGAAGTCATTCTTTATGCAGATGAAATCACAGACTCAATGTCAGCAGCAATAGATGAGACTCGGCGACGCCGTCAGATCCAGCGTAAATATAATGAAGAGCATGGGTATGACCCACAAACGATTCAAAAAGCAATCGGTGAGACGAATCTTCCAGGAAGTGATGATGACTCTACGACAAGAACGACCGAGACCCCGGTTGATAAACAGGAAGCGCGCATACAGATTGAAACGCTAGAGGAACGAATGGAGTCAGCCGTATCAGATCTTGAATTTGAATTAGCCGCTGATATTCGGGATCAGATCCGTGACATCCAACGTGAATTCGGATTAGATCATAATGAGGCTGAGGATGGAGCCAATGGAGTTAATCCTGGTCAAGACCCACTTGCATCACCCTCATCTACCGATAGTAATTGATGGACCTCTCTCCACTCGAGTATGTCTAATATCCAAGTATTAATGATCGATAATGACAACAACAGAGATGCTCAGATACTGTTCGTGTCCACATAACGAATTTCTCCCGCAAATATGAAGTTTTATTCTTATCGATTGGAATATTATATTATGGCACAATATTACTTATCATTGGAGCAAATCAATACTCCCCAACAGCAAAACACGAATAGGAGTATAACGTAAGATGTCACAAAGCACCACTTTTCATTCTTCATCCGTCGTGTCGACCCATCATCCTCTGTTACCATCGTCATTTTCGCGGTTGATGACTTTTTTATTACACATATCGATAATTCAGTTATGTTTGCTGATACCCACCAATCATAACAACGCACCTATTCGCGTAACCCACACGCAACGCTTTGCGCTCGAGTAATCCTGTTTCAATAAAATTACACTATATTCAATTCACACATGAGTTCCGTCTCATATAGTCATATTCAGAAGTCGTTCTTGCGATACCAGCATATCTTCGTCCTGATTGCACCTATTGCATTTATTACGACTGTATTACTTATTGCCCCTACCCCGACTAACGTCGGCATTGAGTATTGGGTTCAATACTGGTGGCTCTTTCCGGCGTTCCTTCTTGGCGCAACAATGGTCAATACTGTCGGGATTAGCGGTTCTGCGGTATTTGTCCCATTTTTGATTTTTATTTTCCCACTGTTTGCCCAACCGCTCGAGCCTGAAACGCTCGTCAAAGTCGGATTGATTAGTGAAGCATTTGGGCTCTCAAGCTCGGCTGTTGCGTTCATCCAGCATGGTCTTGTTGATCGTCGACTGTCGATTGCACTTGTTGCTGGCGCCATTCCATTCGTCGTCGGTGGCGCACTCTTATCATTCATTATCCCAGAGCCGCTGTTCCATGGTCTCCTTGCAATTGCATTACTTGCTGCTTCGTATCTGCTATTTCAGACCGATCTTGATCATGAAAATGAAACATCAGCTGAAAGCGTTGATGATGACACAAATATCGATCGTACGGCATCCGATGGTGGTATCTCATCACTTCCAAATGATGAAGATAAACTTGGACCGGCTGGTGTCAGCACAGATGAAAATGGTCAGGTCACACGCGTCGATCGTCAAGGTGATGATTATCAGTATACCCGCGCTGGATACCTCCGTCGATTTGGAAATTATAGCATTGGTGGGATATTTCAGGGATTAGCTGGATTTGGCGTTGGTGAACTTGGGATTATCTCAATGCTTGGGACAAAGGTCCCAGTCCGCGTTGCCATTGGGACAAATCATATTGTCGTTGCCCTGACCGCTGTTCTTGCTTCGGTTGTACACGTCTTTGGTGGCGGGCTGGTCGGTGGGCATAGCATTAGTCTTGCCTCAACACCATGGAATATGGTTATATTCACCGTTCCAGCAACTGTCCTTGGGGGACAGATTGCCCCATATGTCTCAAATGCACTCAGTACAAACACAATTAAAACATTCGTCGGAGGTTTATTTGCGATCATCGCTGTAGCACTATTTATGATGGCCGCTGGTGGGATCTGACTGATGTATGAAACAATTCTTTTACCAACAGACGGGAGTACTGCCTCATTGATTGCAGCTGATCATGCTGGGTCACTCGCTGCGCTCGCTGACAGCACAGTTCATGTTATCTCCGTTGCTGATGGACGCAATCGATTCAATAGCCCAAGTAGCGGCATTGCCCCTGATGTATGGAAAAACGCCGAACATGAGCATGCAGTGTCAGCGACTGAAAATGCCATTGAGCGAATGCCTGATGATATTGACACCGAACAAACAATCACTGAAGGAATCCCGCATGAATCAATACTTGAAATAGCTACAGATGAATCAGTTGATGCCGTGGTGATGGGAACACATGGTCGGACTGGGCTTGATCATTACCTTGTCGGAAGTGTCACAGAGCGAGTTGTTAGACACTCGCCGGTTCCCGTTATTACCGTTCGTGAGTCAGCGGAATAATTGAGCTGAAACAAAAAAGCAGCTCTAATTACTTTTTTGAACTGCGCATTGACATCCTCCTGACGCTGAAGGGCGCCGGGATTTCTCTTTGTGCTTCTGTGATCAATCCTGACGTCCTACCCGAGCGCTGACTCGCATTGAGACATACCGGTCCGACCAAGTGTTCAAGTGAGTCTGAATCCGTGCCCACAATCGTTGATTTAGCCCTGATTTTGTTCGTTCTGATGACCCTTTCGACCCGGATGGTACACGCTGATGAGACATGCATATGATTAGCAGAGTCACGTAATAAAATTATAACGGTTATTCAGGTTAAATCAATCTCCTGCTAATACCTAGCTCACTAGTAACATTCAGCAAGGACTGAGCTGAGCGGTGTAGGCTGAGCGGTGTGAATTATTTTCCGACTCAATGTTATAAATTAGAAAATTGACACAAACCTTGGTCAAAGCAGCCTCAAAAAGCGCTCATTTAATATATCTCAAGAATCGATCAAATGGATTCTACTGGAGTGAATTGATGTGCGGTCAACCCTTAGATTCCTGTGAGAGGTCCTCCTATCCGCCATTTCCAGCCCTCAAAATGTAAGATACCTCACGCTCAGAACCGAGTTATGATTTGCAAGTTTGCTTGAGCAATGAGGCTTTTTACTCTAATCACACGTATGTAATATTAATGTTCAGTGTTAATGTGCCACTTCCAAGCCATGTTTCACGGCTTGCAACCAGTCTTCACGCTGATTTGATGTCTTTCGATAGTCGACGCGAGCGTCAAACCCTTGTGCTCAAACGATTTGAAGCAGACACTACCAACGGATATAATAAACAAACCTCTACAGATATCTCACTCCCTGTGCTCCGTGAACAACTTCGTCCGATTCTTACATCAACTGCTACTCCTAATCAAATTGAACTATCAGTCACTGGGATTGACTTCTTTGAGAATCCACCGGGAGGGACCGCCCCCGTTGTCTATCTTGTTGTCGAGAGTCAATCACTCATGACATTACATACTCAATTATGCAAATCGTTTGATACTATTCGTGATCTTGAGGGTAGCAATTATATTCCACACATAACACTCGCACGGGGCGGTGATATCGCAGATGCAACACAATTTATCGAATATCAATCAATTGACCCAATCACATGGACAGTTAGTAGTCTTCATATATGGGATAGTCGATACCGCGAAAATGCGGCGACAATCAGTCTTAGCGCTCGATGACTCGCATTCCCATCGGCTCATCAGGGTGCATTGTCAATGATCCTCGAAGATCAAATGGACGGTCCCGTACGTAATCCAATTCATATGTTTGAGCGACTGTTCCTAAAATAAGCTTTGCCTCTAGCATTGAGAGATGTTTCCCGATACAATGACGTGGTCCTCCACCAAATGGGAAGTATGAAAATCGTGGTCGGTCTGCTCGACGCTCTGGACGCCATCGATCTGGATCAAATGTTGTTGGATTATCATACCATCGTGGCGACCGATGAACAACCCATTGTGGTAACATAATTGCTGACCCTGCTGGGATTCGATACCCACCAAGCCGTACGTCAACTTGTGGCTCACGAAAAATAACATACACCGGCGGATACATGCGCATCGATTCTTGTAAGACACGCTCGGTATAATCTAATGACCGGGTATCAGCCATTGTCGGTGTCTCCCCACCGCAAACCGACGCAAGCTCTTCATGCACTTGATCTCTTACTTTTGGGTGCTCCGAGAGAAGATACCATGTGTAAGTCAGTGTAAGCGCTGTGGTATCATGTCCAGCTAACAGTATCGTCATCATCTCATCGCGAAGCTGTTTATCTGTCTGCTCACCCCGTTGTTTTGCCCGAAGTAAAATAGATAATAAATCCATCGGGTCATCATCACTACCCGCACCCGGGTCAATATCAGGATTTGTTTCGGTTCCACGACGCTCGGAGACAATCTCATCGATTATATCCTCAAGCACGCTGACAGATTTATTATATTCCTGATTTTCCTGTGTTGGTACCCAATCTGGAATAATAAATCGAAGCGGATCCGGTTCAAATCGTTTACCTAGTGGTTCAAGATTTTCCTGAACTGCTGTTGTTTGCGTGTCAGTTAATGATGTACCAAACATGGCTTCAACGATAATCCGTACCGTTACGCGCGCCATTTCGAGGTGAACATCCTTAATATCTCCAGACTCCCACTCATCAAGCATTCCCCTCGTATGATCAGTCATTGTCCCCGCAAGCGATGTGATTCGCTTCGGACCGAACGCTGGCTGTGCGAGTTGACGTTGTTTCTGCCATGTTTCACCTTCACTTAGGAGCAGTCCATCTCCAAGGAGCGTTCCGATGGCATCATCCTGAAAGTCTGGTTTCTGATACTTTTGATCATCTGTGACCAGCACACGCTCAATATCTACAGGATTTGTCAACATATACGTGTCAAGTGGACCAAGACTGAATCGTACCACATCACCGTAAGCGTCTGCAACGCTCCGAAGGAAAGTGAACGGATCGCTTGCATACTGGCGACTGTTACCAAACACCGGCACCCCGTTTGGGCCCGGCGGTTGCGTACTCATTACATAATCTTTTATGCTGAAGCGGTATCAGCCGTTCGGCTAAGGAGATGGAGATGGTACTGTTTCATCATACGCATCAAGATCATCATAAAAGTTTAATAACGAAAACTGTACTTTTGATGGCTCAACATCAATCAACTCTGCACGCTCTTCAGGTGGGAATTGATCTCGGACACCATACTTTCCCATCTCAGCACCTTCCTGTGTATATCGCTTATCAATCAGCAGACGCACTCCATAATCTGATGGTGAGCGAATAACACGACCAAGTGCTTGCCGTGTTTTTCGGATTGTCGGGATTTCAATCCCATATCGCCATCCGGCATCTTTACGCCCACTATACGCTCGATCATATGCGCTTTGGACTGCCTCAGCTCGTTCAGAAAGATGCGGATACGGGACTCCAACGACAGCAACAGTCCGTGCATCATCATCATCAAAACTCACACCCTCTGCAAGTGTCCCCCATAATGAGGTGCAAAGCACGCATCCGTTCTGATCAACAAATGATTGCCGGAGCGGTTCTGTTTCAGTACCTGATTCATCAAGCATCACCGGCTTTGAGACAGCATCGTGCTGTCTAAGCTGCGTTGCATAACGTTCGGCTTCTGCATACGATGGAAAGAAAAATAATGCATTTCCAGGCGTGAAGCGTGCAGCATCCGCAAGCGTGTCAGCGATAATCGATTGTGTATCAGGATCATTCCGTGCCGAGCTAAACAGTGCTGGTGTTTTAACTGCGAGTGTTCGACGGTTCTCCGCTGGGTATGCTAGTTCATATGCCATTTGAACCGGATTTGATAACCCAAGTACATCCTCAGCGACGTCGAATGGGCGTAATGTGGCCGACATCAAAATGCTCGCATGAACTTCATCAAATAGATCTGCAGTAACAGCTCGTGGAATGCATGTGTACAGCTCTGCGCGGGCATATACCTCATTTGTTGTCTCATCGCGTCGAACTGAGATTAGCGGATGGGTGCCGACTGTATCACTATCTGTCATCCATGCATTGAGAAATGTTGCCGCGTGTAGTGCCTGACATTCTTTTCGTGTTGCTGTTTCCCCGTTTTTGTACGCTGTTTCATACCGTGAGTCGATTGACTCAGCAAGTTGGCGTGCAAGATCAATTTCGGTATCAATCCCCCGACCCTCATATTGTTGAAGAAACTCCAGTGTTAGATCGTCTCGGCGGTCAGTATTAGCAACCGTGAGGTCATACCACTCTGATGTGACCTGTTCGCGCTCACCGAATCCAAATGCGTCAGCATACGTTGTTTGAAGTGCTGTGAGAAATGCCTCAAATACATTTGCTGCAGGTTCAGCGCGTGAGTCCTCACAGTCTTTAATCTCAGTAAGTGCCTCCTCCAATGTGTTTTCTGTCAATGTCCGCCCAGCGTGATCACGTGCGGCTGACTCGATGTTATGTGCTTCATCAAAGATGGTAACAATATCGTCTGGATCACGACCAAGCCAGCGGAAAAATTGCTCACGAATCGCCGGGTCGAGTAGATGGTGATAGTTACAAATAACCAGATCCACACCCTCGATTCCTTCTTTGAGGAGCTCATATCCGCATAATTGTCGTTGCTCAGCGTATGCATAAATTTCTTCAGCCGTTCGGACATCATCAAATAGCCATTGAAAAAACGCCTCAGTTGCGTCAGCTTCAGTAAGATTATTGCGATAATATTCACAGATGTTCCCTGAAGAAAGGTCCTCAATCTCGGATGTAACCGACTCAAGCTCATCTGTCACCGCACTTCGCGCTGATGCAGCGCCATCATTTCCCTCACGAATCTCATCTAACAGTGCTGTTGCCTGCTCGCGGAGTTGTGTACGCTCACGCTCTTTATCTACAAGACTTCGCGTTGTATCTCGAAGCGTTTGACATTCTTGATATCCAACGTCGATATGACACATTGACGATTTACCTTTGAACACCACAGCGCGAATTGTGTCTATACCACTGTGAACAATAGCGCGTGCGTCCGCGACGAACTGCCGCATCTGCTGATGGACATTCGTTGTAATGACAACTGTTTTATCTGTCTGTCGAGCGTACGCAATCGCCGGACACAGTGCAGAGAGCGTTTTTCCTGTTCCAGGTGCCCCTTCGAAGAGAACGTCCCGTTGCTCATCAAGCGCTTCGGCAATCTCAGACATTGCCGAATGTTGGTTTGGATATGGTTCTTCATATGGAAAGAACCGTTTGTGATTGCCAGTTGTCGACACACAATATATTACTCTTTGATTAGATTAAAACTCTTGCACGGAATATCCCGGTAAGATAGTGGTTTCTCTGAATAATCGACCTTCTGGGGTTATATTTAATAATTCAGGGTAACAACATGTAACTCATCAATTTTCAGATAATAACTCGACAAGAAGTCCTTTTTGAGCATGTAAGCGGTTTTCGGCTTGGTCCCAGACAAGCGTTCGAGTGCCTGTTAGCACCTCATCGGTGATTTCTTCACCACGATGCGCCGGCAGACAGTGCATCACTTGAGCACTGTTATTTGCTAGTAACGATTCATTGATTTGATACCCTTCAAACGCTGTTAATTTCTCATTGCGCTGATCCTCTTGCCCCATCGAAATCCAGACATCGGTATAGACCACATCCGCATCACTTACCGCAGCCCCTGGAGTGTCAGCAATAGTCGGTGGATGACCAAGTGCAGTCGCTTGATCCAATACTGATTGATCCATTCCGTATCCTGATGGGGTGGCAACAATCAAATCAAGCCCAACCATTGCTGCACCGATTACAAATGACTGCCCAACATTGTTACCATCTCCAATCCATACCACTGTCACATCATCAAACCCGCCAAATTCCTCTTTGATTGTCAAGAGATCTGCAAGCGTTTGACAAGGGTGTGCATCATCAGTAAGTCCATTGATTACAGGGATATCGGCATGAGCAGCAATTTCAAGCAGATCATCGTGATTGAATAATCGAGCCATCACGACATCAACATAACCTGAAAGGACCCTTGCAGTATCTGACAACGGTTCACCATGTCCTAACTGGATGTCATCCGGTCCGAGAAAGATTGCATGTCCACCGAGTTGTGTCATTCCGGTTTCAAACGAAATCCGTGTTCGAGTGCTTGGTTTCTCAAAAAGCATCCCAAGTGTCTGCCCGGGGAATTGTGCATTATCACCACCATGCTTGAGTGCAGTTGCACGGTCAAGAATAGTCTGCAGTTCATCGGTGGTCAAATCATCAATATCGAGAAAGTTGCTTGATTTGGGCATGTTTATACGTTGATATTTAATTTATTCCTTACGCGCAGGTCGACTGTCGGATACGTTGGATTGTCCAATCATTGAATCGTTACTATCTGTATTTTCTGTCATACATTGATTCTCATAGGTTTTCACCAACCACTACAACACTATGATATACAGCAGGCTCGGAATCATGCTTTGGTTGGCTCTGGGTCTGCATCACGGTGATTTGATCTGCTTTTTATCTGATCCCGCCCCGTCTCAGAGTCCATATCTGGGTCTGTCACAGTGGATGTCTTTGTCTCTGAATCCGTGAGCCGATTACAAACATCAACCAGCACCGAAGTTGCACTGTCGTATTCTGCGAGATCAAGATGCTCATTTGGCGCATGGTCAAGATCAGAGTCGCCAGGACCATACGTTGCCATCGGACAATCCCATGCCCCGGAGAAAATATTCATATCACTTGTTCCAGTCTTTCGGAGCAACCGGGGTTCACCACCAGCCGAGCGGATTGCAACACGAAATGCTCGTGCCACATCTGTTCGGGGACTTTTCATGACTGGTGGAATCGGCTTTTTCCAGTGAACGCTTCCATCACTCAACTCGCCTTCAGCAACCTCTCGTATATCCTCAATTGTGTACTGTGGTGGCACACGGAATTGGACATCGACAGTCGATTCAACGACAAGCCCATCCTCAGTTGGACCACCATCGAATGCAACTGGCTTTGTTGTGACTGTCTCGAAAACACCATCGGTATTGTGTGTACCCTCGGATTCGAAGAATTCAGCCACGCTCGACCACCAATTTACTGCTGATTGAATTGCATTGTCTTCTGGTCGTGATGAGTGACCGAGTTCGCTCGTTGCAACATATGTTCCCGAAAGAAACCCGCGGTATCCGAGAGTAATCCCATCCCACCCAGATGGTTCACCATTAATTACAATCTCTGGGGGTGTGCGGTTCTCGATAAGATGCCATGCTCCCGCGGATGTCGTCTCCTCACGAACAACTCCGGCAAAAGAGACACCAGTTTCCACAGCAGCAACAGCCATTGCAGCTAATGGTCCAGTCGCATCAACACTCCCTCGTCCCCACAATACTCCATTTTCAATTTTGACAGGGACATCCCCTGGAACGGTGTCGATATGCGACGTTAATAACACACTATCATCAGCCGGTGCACGAACATTCCCAACTGAGTCAATCCACGCATCGCGACCGTGTGATTCAAAAAATCGACATAATCGCTCAGCTGCTGCTGATTCTTCACCAGAGGTCGATGGAATCGACACAAGATCAGCAAGAAGGGTCTGTGCATCATCAAGCCCATCTGTCAATCCTGGCTGGACATCGAATACATTGTGATGAGTCGTGAATGAGGTGCCCCCATCAGTAACTATGCTACTAGTAGTGGGATCTGCGTTGACATCACGAACTGTGTCAATACTATCTGCCACTTTATTATCGGGTATCTCCTCACTCATGCGGGCATGAACATGCGCATTGGTATGACTGCAAGCATCGTCGTTATTCATCCAAGTACCTCAACGAATGACTCAATAAATGTGTCAGCGTGTGCTGTATCGATGGTCAATGGTGGGAGTAATCTCACAACTGTTCGACCAGCAGGAAGTGCAAGCACTTGCTCGGATAGGGCGAGATTTTTTAATACGCGATTTGCCCCGCGTTTCACCTCAACCCCAATCATCAATCCTTCGCCGCGTATCTCCCGGACTGGAAGGTCATGATCCTCAACTGCATCCGTAATCGCTGCTTGTAGATGCTCTCCAATCATAGCAGCATTGCCTGGGATATCTTCCTCAACAATCGTCTCAAGAGTCGCATTTGCTGCTGCACAGACAATTGGTGTTCCCGAGAATGTTGATCCATGATCCCCGCTCTCTTCTGCAATCCAATCACGAACGAGCGTTGCCCCTAATGGGAGACCATTGGCGATTCCTTTCGCAGTCGTGAGAATATCTGGTGTCACACCAGCACCATCGGAGGCCCAAAGCGACCCAGTTCGACCGACACCTGTTTGAATCTCATCAAACACAAGCGCCGCCCCTGCCTCTTGTGTTGCCTCGCGTGCACATCTCAGATATTCTGTGTCAGCAGGATGGATTCCTCCTTCCCCCTGAACGGGTTCAAGAAAGACTGCTGCAGTCTCCTCATCAACGGCTGCTGTGAGTGCCTCTTGATCGCCATATGGGACAAAGTCAATACCGCCAGCAAGCGGTTCGAAGGGCGCTTTGTATTTATTCTTCCACGTCATTGCTAGCGCTCCCATTGTCCGTCCGTGGAATCCGCGCTTCGTTGCAACGATTTTTGATCGCCCCGTAGCCGATCGTGCGAACTTCATCGCCGCTTCATTTGCTTCGGTCCCTGAATTACACAACCAGACATTCTCAATGTCGCCAGGGGCAAGTGTTGCTAATTTCTGATATAGTTCCGTTCGTGTCTCAACCGGATATGAGGCCTGTACATATGTCAAATCAGCCGCCTGCTGTTGGACAGCCTCAGTCACTGCTGGATGCGCGTGCCCAATAGATGCAACAGCGTATGAAGCACCAAAGTCAAGATATGACGTGCCATCGCTTCCATATAAATATGCCCCCTCTCCAGATTCAATTTCGATTGGTTTCTCAGAGAATACAAATCCGCCAGTCATTGTGTCTGCTCCTGGGTATCGATTACATTCATCTCCGATTCAACTGCGTTCGTGTCGATATGGGTACCACGACCGGCTAACGCAGCAGTAATTGGCTCTGCTGCATTCGCATTTGCAATTATTACAGTCGTTGCACCGCTGTTGAGTGCTTCCTCAGCAGCCATTATTTTCTTTGTCATAAAGCCCTCTGCAACGTCATTTAGGATATCAAACTCTGCTGGTGTTTGAACTGATTCAATAAGTGTCGATTCCGTATCAGGGTCGCGATATACGCCGGCAACGTCGGTGAGAACGACTAGTTCTCCACTGAGTGCTCCAGCAATTGCTGCAGCAGCGCGGTCCGCATCAGCGTTAACCGCAACCCCATCATCGGCAAGCATTGGCACTGTCACCACCGGTGTATAGTCATTCTGTAGTAGCGTTGTTAATAGCGACTCATTCACCGTCTTGATCATTCCTGAGTGGTCTCCACGTTTGATCTTCTTCCGTCCATCTTCAACGATACGGACTGCTGACTTCCGAGGACCACAAAGCAACTCCCCATCAACGCCTGACAATCCAAGAGCATTGACACCTGCGGACTGCAGGGAGACGGTTAGATCTGTATTAATTTTTCCTGGAAGCACCATTGAGAACACCTCCATTGTCCTCTCATCTGTAAACCGTCCAACAATCCCTTGAGGGGTCTCAACATACGTCGGCTCCTCACCAAGTGCTTCAAGTGTCTTATCTACAGCCGTTGATCCGCCATGAACAACAATGATATCTCGCCCATCAGCAACAAGCGTTGCGATATCCTCAACTGCATCAGCCGGATCCACTGCACGAGCACCGCCGATTTTTATTACAACCGGATTATCTGGGTGAGCAACTTTCTCTTCATGTCCCGAATTACTATTCACTTCTTGACCAGTGTGAGCATCATTACTCATATCTTCAGATCTGACATCTGTTTCTGCAAAGTCTAATTCATCATCTGTCTGTTCCATTATGGTGCCCCCACCGGGTGCAATCCTGTAAACTCGAGTCCTGTCGTCTCATCAATCCCAAGCGCAATATTTGCTGCATGAACTGCTTGTCCAGCTGAACCCTTCATCATATTATCAATCGCTGAGAATATGACAAGCCGATGATTCTCTGGGTCACGCTCAAATCCAACCTCAGCGTAATTACTTCCGGCGACTGACTTCGGCTCTGGATATCGATATACACCACCACCACCTGCGACTGTCCGCATGAATGGCTCCTCAGCATAGACATCATGGTATGCACCCCATAACTCGCTATTTGAGACCGGTTCGGATGGAAATACATGACAGGTCGCGCTTGCCCCTCGGGTCATCTCAACGGCATGTGCAGTAAATGATACCGAGAGTCCAAGAAACTGCTCAATTTCGGCTTCATGACGATGCCCTGTCGGCGCATATGGTCGGACAACCCCTGATCGCTCCGGATGGCTTGAGGCATCTCCGCCACCAGCTCCACCCTCTGAGGAGCCGACCTTTAGATCAACAACGACCTGCTCGTCGCCAGTGAGAATATCCGCATCAAAGAGTGGCTTCAATCCAAGGATTGTTGCTGTTGCATTACATCCACCGGATGCAATCAACGATGCACCAACGAGATTCGACCGATTGATCTCTGGAAGGGCGTACTCTGCATCTTCAAGATACTCTGGACAGGCATGTCCATCATACCACTCATCATACTGCTCAGCTGAATTCAACCGAAAATCCGCAGATAAATCTACAACGGTATCAGCGGCTGCAGTAAATGACTCAATCTGTTGCATTGAGACTCCATGCGGTGTCGCCGCAAAGAGTATATCAACCGACTCAAGCTCGCTTGGATCTGTAAAACGAAGGTCAACCGAGCGAAGATTAGGATGGACATTCCCAATAGTTTTATGAGTCTTCGATCTACTCGTCGCCTGAACTACCTCAAAATACGGATGTTGCGTGAGCAATCGGAGTAATTCTCCCCCAGTAAATCCAGACCCACCAACAACAGATGCAGTGTATTTATTCATGTGTGCTTTGCTCTTGCTCATGCTCATGCTCATGTTGTCTCTGCATCGGTGATTATCTCGTTGCCATTGCTATCACTTAGCGCGTCAATAGTCATCTCCAGCCAATCAATGACCTCTCCCGGCACATCAGTACTCACAGCGTCGTTGAGCGCTTTGAATTCAACAGTGTGATTGATCTCATGGACGGTATAATCACCACCACCAGTTTCCATCAAATCAATTCCAAGAAGCCCGCCTCCAACGGCTTTTGATGCGTCTGCGACCAATTCACGAGCTCTGTCATCAAGACTAAAGGGAGCTGTCTCTGCTCCTTTTGCGGCGTTTGTCAACCAGTGGTCTGCGGTTCGTGTCATTGCAGCGATTGGCTCACCGTCAGCAGCAAGCACACGAATATCCCGACCAGGCTTTGAGACGAACTCCTGGATATAGAACACTTTATGTTCATAATGCCCAAGCGTCGACTTATGCTCAAGAATAGCCTCTGCGGCAGATGCTGAATCGATCTTTGCCATTAGCCGCCCCCAAGAGCCAACGACTGGTTTTAAAATACAAGGGTAGCCAAATCGCTCAATTGACTCCATTGCACTGTCGGTGGTGAATGCCACCTCCGTCCGTGGTGTCGGGACTTCTGCAGATTGTAATGCAAGACTGTTTTTTACTTTATCCGCACATACATCCGCTGTTGTGGCGTCATTAATGATGGGTATGCCATATGCTTCCAGAAATTGCGTTATGTAGTAACTTCGGCTCGTTGCCAAACATCGATCAAGAACGACGTCAACCTGTGTAAACGCTGCTGGTGGGTTGGCGATATCGAACTGCTCATCTCGGATATCGATTTTCGTGATGGTGTGTCCACGACTCCGCAACTCAGACAGCAGAAGCTTCTCATCCTGCCGAATCCGAGAGTAAAGCAGCCCGACGTTCATCTCACTCGCCCCAATCCTCTTCGAGCTCTGGAGCCTCTTCAAGTGTCAATGGATCGGTGGCAACAATTTCAAGCTCGGCCCCTGTTGCAGGACTATCAACGATTTCTCCAACCTCTACATTAGCTGGGATTTCAATCTCCTCTCCCGTGAGCGGATCTTCTCCCATAATGGTTTCTACCATAGCTAATATTCTGCGAGGAGGAGACTTAAACCCATCGAAATTGTAGGATAATTTACAATACTGCAGAGGTGACTAATGATGGCATACGGGCGCTCAGACGACTTATTCAGAATCAATATCAAATTTCATATATTATGTGTCCCCAACTGGGGACGTCGTAATCCCGGTGGGTCATCTGTCACATCGAGTGGGGTCCCCCGGTGATATTGAGGGAAGCAACTAGACATATTCCTGTACCTCCTGGTCTAATAATGCATTAGCACTGGTGATTTTATTGCGACGCGTCTCATGCGCGGTTGTCTGTGTAGTGTGATTATTTTCATACATTTCGATTGTTGCAGTGACAGCCGTTGTCGCTGGTCCTCCGCGAGAGTCTCGAGTACTGACGTTCATGACGGGATCGAGGATATCAATAATTGTGTCCTGATCAACATACGTGAATAGCGACTCTCCAAGAATGTCTTCGGCGGCATGGTTCAACGTCTCAACTGTTGGTGTTTCATTACCTGCACGGTCGGTTGCAACTGCAAGGACCTCATGTGCGGTTCGAAATGGAATCCCCGCCATTGCAAGTGCATCTGCAATGCCTGTTGCTGTCGAGAATCCATCCCCAGCAGCCGATTCAAGTGCTTCATCAGCCCACTGTGCTGTTTTGATTGCTCCACCAACGATTGCTGTTGTTTCGGTGGTATCGTCAATTGCTCCCCAAACGTGCGGCGTTGCACGTTGAAGATCCCGATTGTACGCCCGCGGGAGTCCTTTCAATGTTGTCAACAGTCCAGTCAACTCCCCTGTGACATCCCCAGCGACCGCCCTCACGAGTTCAAGTGTATCTGGATTGACTTTTTGTGGCATAATTGAGGATGTCGAGGCGTATTGATCTGCAAGCTTCACATATCCTTTATTAGCGAATATTATGAGATCCTCAGCCATCCCAGACAGTGTTATCGCGTGCGCTGCAAGTGCGCTGAGAGTCTCTATCAAACTATCTCGAGCAGCGACAGCATCTATCGTATTCTCAAGTACATCATCGAATCCCAACAGGGTCGCTGTTCGCTCACGATCAATCTCGAATGGCGTCCCAGCGAATGCAGCAGCACCAAGCGGTGATGTATTCACACGGTCATATGCATCAAGTAACCGGGCAGTGTCGCGCTCTATTCCAGCCGCATATGAACATAACCAGTGTCCGACAGTGATTGGCTGTGCCGGCTGAAGATGTGTATATCCGGGCATTATGGTCTCTGTATAAGCCTTTCCAGCCTCAAGCAGTATCTTCTCTAACTCTAATGTTGCATCGATTGCCTGAAGCAAATCCGATCGAAGTCGATATCGAATACATGTTGCAACCTCATCGTTTCGGCTTCGTGCAGTATGCATCTTCCCGCCTGCTGGACCGACACGGTCGATGACCGCTGTTTCAATCGCCTCATGAACATCTTCACCGTCTGGAAGCTCATCATGACCTGCGGTCTCAACTGAGTCAAGCGCAGTGAGTATTGACTCCCCAGTTGCCGCGTCGATGATATCCTGTTCAATCAACATGACAACATGCGCACGGTCAACAGCAATATCGGCTGCAAAAATTCGCTCGTCGGCAGCAAGACTTGAGAGGAACCCACGAGCTGGACCACCGCTAAATCGCTCACGTCGGACGACACCTATATTATCTGATGGATCTGTTTCGTTGGTATCGTTGACAGCATTCGCCGGGTTCTCCTCACTCATGATTAGTTATTTTGTATCAGTTTCAGTAGCTGCATTCGCAATGCGACCCTGGTATCCATGATACTTTGCGATACCTGTTGCATCCTGTTGCGTTATCTCGCCAATCGAACTTGTATTGAATGATGCGGCGTCCGCAGAATATGCGGCAGCGGCAGATTCACGACCGACTGGGCGTGCTTGCCCACCCTCAAATTTGATTGTGACCGTTCCGGTTACTCGCTGTTGTGTTGCATCGATGAATCCTTCCAACGCACCCATTAGTGGATGATCGACAAGCCCCTCATATCCCTTCTGTGCCCACTCACTGTCGATATGACGCTTGAAATCTCGCTCATCCTTCGTGAGAACAAGCCCTTCAAGGGCTTTATGAGCGTTTAATAATGTTGTCGCAGCGGGATGTTCATAATTTTCGCGCACTTTCAACCCGAGCATACGATCTTCCATCATATCTGTTCGCCCGACACCATGCTCTCCTGCAACCTCATTAAGCGTCTCAACGAGTTCGACAGGGTCGTACGCGTTATCGTTGATGCTCACTGGATATCCCGATTCAAACCCAATGGTGATGAGTTCGGTCTCAGTGGTAGTTGCTGGATCAGCTGTCCATTCATAGACGTCCTCAGGTGGGGTATAGTTCGGATCCTCAAGCTTCCCACCCTCAATTGAGCGACTCCACAGATTCGTATCAATCGACCAAACACCATCATTTCCAGCTTGAACCGGAAGATTATGTTCAGCAGCATACTCTTGTTCCCATTCCCGTGTCAACTCAAGTTCACGAATCGGAGCGATAACGGTAAGATCTGAATTTCGCCACACAGCCTCGAAACGAAGTTGATCATTCCCTTTCCCCGTACAGCCGTGTGCGAGTGCATCGCAATTCTCAGCCTTAGCAACGGATACGATCGATTCTGCGATTATCGGACGAGCCAGTGCTGTCCCAAGAGGATATCCTTGATACGTTGCATTTGCCCGGACAGAATCAAAGCATAGATCAACAAACTCGGCTGTTGCGTCGACAACATGCAGATCAATACCATGCGCGTCGGCGGTCGCTTGTGCCTCTTCAAACTCGGTTGCTGGCTGACCAACATCGACAGTGACGCCGATTACCTCATCGTACCCGTATTCTTCCTTGAGCAGTGAAACACATACTGTCGTGTCGAGCCCGCCAGAAAATGCGAGTGCCACACGTGTCATATATCACCATCTCAGGCGCTCTTTCGTATAAAATACACGGTTTAACGTTATGAATAAAAACGAGAGAGATGCCTATAGATAAAATAATAGCATCTAATCAATTTCTGTCGAGACATGTAGTAAAAATATATCTGGGCCTAAACGGCCCGTCGCCGCCGTCGAGTCTGACTCACGACGTCATGACTCATAGACATAACAACGATGTCTTTCGTTGGTGAACGCATATTTTGCCAACTACACCAATTCATTACACTAAATATTCAATGGCATGTACTAAATCTTTTCGAGAGCAGTCTCACACGAATTTTTCGATCAGTAAAGCGAAATGATTGGCTGATGTCCACCTACAGATAATATAATGCTTGATCCAGTCGCTGCTATCAGTGGAATCGAAAAGTTATCATCAATAACATAACCACCAACAACTGGCTTTATTCCGTCTGCAACCGTCGCTCCAACCGCAGCGACCCCAGCGCTAATTACTCCGGTCGTTCCCGCTATTGGAAACAAAAAGACCAGTCCAATCACAAAGCACACCGTAAACATCACAACAAGTGTCCGCGGACGCTTTGACTCCCCAGCAGCCCGTGTTGTGCCCAACAACCCAGAGATTGGATCGCCAAGCGTTAACATCATCATTGCTGGAACCGCAATTACAGGAGTAAATACAATAATGACTGTGGTGCTACTGAATGCGTATAACGCATATCCAGCAATATTCGTCTGCTCGTATGATCGGGTAAGTTCATCATAGATACGCCATTCAAGCCCAATAAAAAGTCGAACCGTCTCAAGCAAAGCCGCTGTAGCTGCCCCGATAATCATGATTATCTCAAATACTGACCAACTGAGTATGTTAATCACATATAGCAGTGGTAACACAGTACCACTTGCATGCACAAGTCGACGCTTTATTTCATTACCCGAAACTGATCTGGAATTTGAGTTGTCGCTGTGATTCAACACCAACGTAACATACTTGTTGTCCTCAATAGATACGCTCACCACATTTAGTACAGTAAACACCGACTCAACCTGATCAGCCTCTGCGGATGATTCGGTGCCACTTTCTGATTCTGCTCGTCCATCAGTATCAGCGTCAGTATTGCTCCCTATCCGCTCGTCGGGATTTGGTGTCACGACCAGTGCTTACTCGCTTTTGTTTGCCCACTCGACAGCGTCATATGCGTCAGTGAGGTTCTCGAATATTATTTCATCAGATTGTACAGATTGAATCAACTCAGTGACGACTGCAATTGGTGCTCGGACTTGTCGACCTGTGTCTCGCTGCCGAATCGTCACCGTATCTGGATCTGTGCCCTCTATTCCATCACGGTCGACAGTAATACAGAACGGTGTTCCAATTTCATCTTGTCGCCGATATCGTCGACCAATACTCCCGGAATCATCAGCAACAACACTCAATCCTGCTGCCCGAAGTTCACTTACAATATCTTTGGCTTGCTCAACAAGCTGTTCGACATTTGAGATAAGTGGAAATACGCCAACGTCAGTTGGTGCGACTTTTGTTGAGAGCGATAGATATGTTCGAGTCTCATTATCAACTGTATCCTCTCGATAACCGTGTGCTAAGAGGGTATATACTGTTCGATCGATTCCAAAAGAGGGCTCGATTACATGTGGTGTAATATGCTCACCATTCACTGTTTTGGTCTCTATGTGGAAGTTCGTCTCTTCAACATCAACAGTGATGATCTCGCCATCGACGCTGACATCGACTGTCTCTTCACTGAATGCGTCTGGATTCCGTTCAGCAAGTGTTTCAAGTGCTGTTTTAATCTCGCCTGCCTGTGAACCAAATTTCGGTCCAAGTACACTCATATCGGGATCAACGACAGCACGCTCAACTGTCTTTGATTTTTCATATTCCTGAAATATACTAAATTCATCATCACCATATTCAGCATGTTTCGAGAGGTCGTACTCACCGCGGTAAGCAAATCCTGCAATTTCAATCCAATCACCGTCAACCTCACTCTCAGCGTCCCAACAATCAGCAGCATAATGCGCTCGCTCACCACTCAGATGCTGCCGAAACCGAAACCGGTCGGTATCGACGCCAATCGTCTCATACCACTCTTGTGCGATTCCAATGAAATATCCAATCCATCCATCATCAATAAGACCCGACTTGACTGCCTCGCCTACGGTTGTTTCGATGTAGTCACCATCATCAGCCTGCTGTTGACGTGCCGAATATAGCGTTACCGTAATATCAGCGACTTCATCAAGCGCTGGTTCGTTGCGCTCTGGATCGATGAATTGCTCTAATTCTGCCTGTGTGAACTCCCGCGTTCGAACAATTCGCTTTCGAGGCGAAATCTCATTACGGTATGCCCGCCCGATTTGAGTCACGCCGAATGGAAGTGTGTTTCTCGCATATTGTTTGATCTGTGGGAACTCAACGAAAATTCCCTGTGCAGTCTCTGGGCGGAGATATCCCGATGAGGCAGATCCAGGACCAATGTTTGTTTCAAACATCAAATTGAACGAGTCAACTGGCTCACCTCCAAGTGTCGCCTGACACTGTGGACAAACGAGGTTGTGTTCGATAATCAAATCCTCAACTTCCTCGATTGGTGCTGATTCTGCATCTTCGATATCCGTTGCATCCTCGATAAGATGATCTGCCCGGTGAGCTGTTCCGCAATCGGGACATTCGACAAGCATATCATCGAATCCGTCAAGATGTCCTGATGCTTCAAACACCGGTTCGGGCATAATTGTTGGTGCCTCAATCTCATAGTTACCCTCCCGGACAGTAAATCGCTCTCGCCATGCAGCTTCAATATTTGATTTTAATGCTGCACCCTGAGGACCAAAGGTATAGAACCCAGCAACGCCGCCGTATGCACCGTTTGATCCAAAAAAGAACCCACGGCGCTTCGCTAGTTCTGCGAGCCGTTCACCCTCTGTTTGATCTTCGTTAGTGCTCATCGATCGAGCCTCCACGAAATTAATATCACGAACCACATCGGTGACGGTATGCTATTCAAGCCATCGAAGTTGATTAATATCTCATGAGACGTAATTCTACAGTAGTTCTTGACATCTTCAATCTGTTTGACAACTGGACCCGATAAAAATGCACATTTTCTCAGATTCACTAATGCATCATTGCAGATGCCCGAGAGTTCGGCGGTCATACTCCCTTCTCGGGGGGTAATCGCATCGGCGACATTCATACTCCGCTCTACAGAATCGCACGACAAAAGCCCACGGCTTTGACGCTTTGTATCATCGTCTCAACTGAATGATACCTAATACGATCTAACAAAATGCAGACGCATCTATGATATTCAGATTCACATATTGAAACCGTGGTCGACGCTAACGAAGAGGCACAATTTTTCTGGCTGATTATCTGATCATGATTCAATCGTGGGTCGTGTCCCGGAAACATCACTCAACCATGCAATAACCGCGTCAGCCATGGCACCGCGACGATGGATGATATTTCGCGTCGGATCGACAACAGTACTCTCAGTTCCGGTTGTCTCACCAGCCTCAAGAACAACGGCTACGTTCTGTTGAATCGATTGGGCTAGCATATTGGTATCAACGATACTTCCAGTTCCACTTTGGTTCGCACTTGTTGCTGTTATTGGTGTCGGAGCAGCACGTTCAAGCAATGATAATGCCACGTGATGATCGGGAATTCGAATCCCAACTCGACCTCGTCCAGCAGTAAGGATATCTGGAACCGCTGTTGAGCACTCAACAATCACAGTAACTGGTCCTGGAAGAAATGCTTTGATGAACTGCATCGCTCGCTCACTTGGATTAGTGTGACGTGCGACTGCGCTCACGCTCTCAACCGCAAGCGATAATGGATTGTCATATGTTCGACCTTTAGTGTCAAATACACGCTTTATTGCATCAGGATTTAACGCGTCGACACCCAGTCCATAGACAGTTTCTGTTGGATATACAACTAATTCTCCAGATTTAATTGCTCTCACTGCAGCTGAAAGCATATCCGAGTCAATTTTCGTTGTATTGTCATCGCTTCCTGATCCTGTGGTATCCATGTTTGCTTCCCGATCTGGATTATTCATGTTTGAATCGGACGTCATTATCGCTTCTTATGTATATTTCGCGATGGCAGCTGTGATCTCGTCATAATCTGGAAACGCTGGCCATTCGGTTGCAACCCACACATACTGTATAGTCCGTTTAGTATCAAGAAGGAATATAGCTGGTCGGTGTTCTGTTATCCCGGTCATATCATCAAGTGGATTTGAAATGTTATACAACTCTGCGAGCTCCGCAGACGGGTCAGCGTACAGTCGTGCGTTTATATCACGTGACTCAAGTAAACTGGAATGCTCATATGGAGATGATACCGAAACCCCAATTAGCGTCACCTTGTCCCCAAAGTCATGATCGCCGATTGCATTCCACATATATGTTGTCGGGAATGCCCCATCCATTGGATGAAACACCAATAGCGTCGGTCCTGTGTCAGTCACCGTTGATAATGCTATATCTTCCCAGTACTCGTCGCTCACCAGTGGTCGAGTGAAATCCGGGGCTGTCTCTCCGACTTCAGGATGTGATGTAGATGGCAAATCTGTTACTGGAAAGTCAAGATCAGCCATCAGACGCCCTCCACCGGCTTTTCAATGCTCGCTGTGGAGTCAGACCCATATGTCTGCTCTAGATATGTGACAATATTTCCTGATTCTGACATCACCACGCCGGTATTGGTATCAACCAATGCTGGAACGGTTCGTTTTCCTGATATCCGTTTAACCACATCACGGTCTGAATGCATTGGTTCGACGAAGCGCGAATGATATGATAGCTCAAGTTCCTCAAGTAGACGAATCACACGCTCACAGAACGGACATGCTTCCAGTCGATACACTGTGATTGACACATCACTGTTGGTACTATCTGCACTCATACTACGACATACGTGTGACCCGTGCCTAAGCGCTTCGGCTACCGCATCAACGACCACCGTCCAATCTGTAAATTAATCATTATGCTATTGTCCTGTTGGCTTATGATGTTAGCGATGGATACATGTAATCCTCATGAAATATATCGATTTTTTCTATATGAAGAATATCACCATTTACTCTATATCAAGAATAAATTATTGGCAATGATAGATTGGATATACCCACTAATCCTTCTCATCACCCGGTCTTCGAACGGACGAGCACAGCTAGTTTAATTCAATTCGTATAGCGACTGATACCGCCGATCCTACAGTAGATCAGTTCAAGCGTCTTTGATCCAAACTTAACTCAATTTATATAATTTAAAATATACTTTTAATCATGCTGTAAAGAGTGCCAGTTTGGATATCCTGAGGGGCAAATCTTAATTTATGCACCAGATAAGATATCGTAGTCGTATGGGCTTATCCCCGTCACTCTCACTCTTCATTGGTCAACTCGCCCCGATTCCGGTCACGCAGACGACAATTACAGTCGCTGGTGCATTTGTAATTTTTTTGCTGATCGGCTTCTCCGCGTTCTTTTCCTCATCGGAGATTGCAATGTTTTCGCTTGCGAAACATCGTGTTGATGCCCTCGTCGATGATAATGTTCCTGGTGCTGATGTTGTCGATGAACTTAAATCAAACCCGCATCGACTGCTTGTGACCATTCTTGTTGGCAACAATATTGTCAATATCGCAATGTCATCACTCGCGACAGCGCTTGTGAGTCTGTACTTTGACCCTGGATCAGCGGTGTTGGTGTCAACATTTGGCATTACATCACTTGTGTTACTCTTCGGCGAGAGCGCACCAAAATCATATGCTGTTGAACACACGGAATCATGGGCATTACGGATTGCCCGACCACTCAAATACTCTGAATATGTATTACTTCCGCTTGTTATTGTGTTTGACCGTCTCACTCGTATTATAAATCGCATTACTGGTGGTCGATCTGAGATTGAGACATCATATGTCACTCGTGATGAAATTCAAGATCTCATCCAAACAGGTGAACGAGAAGGTGTTATTGAGGAAGATGAGCGAGAGATGCTCGATCGTATTTTTCAGTTCAATCAAACAATCGTTAAAGAAGTAATGACACCTCGACTCGATATGACGGCTGTCGCAAAAGATGCAACAATTGAAGAGGCAATCGAGACGTGTGTCCACTCTGATCATGAACGGATTCCTGTTTATGATGGTAATCTTGATAATGTCATCGGCACTGTGACTGTTCGCGATCTTGTTCGGGAGAAGCACTATGGTGAGGGTGATATACCTTTGACCGACATTGTCCAGCCAACATTACACGTGCCGGAATCAAAAAACGTTGATGAGCTTCTTACTGAGATTCAGGATAATCGGCTCCGAATGGTCATTGTTATTGACGAATTTGGGACAACAGAAGGGCTTGTGACGCTTGAGGATATGGTTGAGGAGATTGTCGGCGATATTCTTGAAGACGATGAAGAAGAGGCATTTGAATTTATTGATACCAATGAGACACTCGTTCGCGGGGAAGTAAATATTGATGAGGTCAATGATGAACTTGAACTTGATCTTCCTGAAGGCGAGGAGTTCGAAACGCTTGCTGGATTTATTTTCAACCGAGTTGGACGCTTAGTTGAGGAAGGCGAGCAGATCACCTTCGATAATATCACCATCTGTATTGAGCAGGTTGATAACACACGAATCATGAAAGCACGTGTTATTACTCCTGATTCATCTACCACAAAGGAGCACTCTGAATCACAATCAGAGTCGCAACCAGGACTAGAAACAGCACCTCCCGACGATAATATCGCAGACTCAGACCCAGACTCCCGACCAGAATCTGACTCAGACGAAGACTTGACATCGACACAGGATATCGAGGCTGAATAAATAAAATCGATTCAATACACTGTGCTGATTCTTGTGTAGGTGTCGAGAGTGATTCCGCAGTTTAGCGTTTTCGAGGTGGAGCCGGAGCCCCTGGCCTCAAACCGACTGCTTAGGTATCATATAATATCAATTAGAGTAAATATAATATATGAGAGCGCAAACGCGAGTGCAAGCGAGCTAATCCATGCAAACACCGTCTTGACCATTTTTTCCCGACTTACATCAGATCCACCAGCAGCATAGCCGCTTCCGATGATTGCGCTGACGATAATTTCATTGAATGAAACCGGAATCCCGAGTGCAACCGCAGTCTGTGCAATTGCAAATGATGGAATCATCGCAGCGATTGATCGGCGTGGTCCAAGTGAAGAGTAATCCTGTGCGAGTGCTTTGATCATCCGAGGGGCCCCAGTCCATGACCCAATAAGAAGTCCAATCCCTCCACCAAGAAGTACAACTGGTAATGGAATGACAATCACATCCAGAAGTGGCACGAGTGGTCCAAGTGCAAGCCCGACTTGACTCCCACCGGCTGAGAACGCAACAAGCCCGCCGAGAACAAGCAAAAACCGCCGCTGTCCACGCGCCGTATCCTGTTTCATATCCTGATAGACCAATGCTGTGCTGATCAGTGCAAATCCCATCGTAATAATGAGCGATCCAAGTACAACATTTCCTCCGTCTGCTCCGAGCGGTATGGTTTCAGCGCCAGCACCTGCGACTGACCGCCCACGCTCACCTCCGAGTGCTGCAAATCGAATATTTGCAACGAGTGCTCCGACGAGTCCTGCAAGAGCTGGAATAGCTATCTGCTCAACAACGACTTCATGTCTCAGTGCTCGGGCAGTTGTGTATGCGATTCCACCGCCAACAATCGGTGTGAGCGTCCATAGTGCTATAATCTCTTGATATTTTACTATCGCCGGCGACCCACCATTTGCAAGACCCACACCGACTACAGCCCCTGTGACAGTGAATGCGGTCGCGATTGGATACCCGGCGAACACACCGACCGCCACAAGCGCCGCAGCGGTGAGTAACGCCACAATCGATGCTGTTGCAGTGAGTACATTACCAATTACAAGCTCGGACCCGACTGCTTGTGTCACATTTGCTCCTTGTAAAACAGCACCAGCAAGCCCAAGTAGTCCAACGATGAAGCCAGCCCGCATAATTGAGATCGCGTTTGCGCCGACTGCTGGCGCAAATGGTGTTGAGCCTGAGGACCCGGCACCAATTGACCATGCCATAAACAGACTTGCCGACGCAGCAATACTGAGCGTTAAAACCGTTCCAACTCCGACCATTATCGCCCGTTAATTCTCCCGATAAGCTTCATCATACCCTTCACGAAGCCCAGTAAGTATCCGTCTGATGAATAGATATGAGAAGAAGACAAATCCAAGCAGCAATGCGAGCAATCCAACGAGTGCTGGATGTGACACCATGAACTCAATAGCGGTGTCAACCTGTCCAACAATTATATCGATGTATGCTCGCTCTCGAAAGAGCATATCCGGCTGTTTCATAGGCGTGAGTATAGTCGTTTCGCCACCCGGATGAATGTTAGATTAAGATGGCTACCTCAACGAATCACCCTACTTCGCTCGCCGTAACTGGCTCGCTCGGTGAGGGTGGGGCTTGTCAGTGACCTCGACCTCTTCCTCTCACCTATGTTCGGTAGGTGTGAGAGTGTATCTCTCAACTAAACGAATCGTGCAAGTGGCGAGTGAGTCAGACAAAGTAGTTATTTTATAATTGCTCACCGACAGTCTTGTCAACTATTTCAAGAAATGCTGAACGTTCATTTATCGGGATTGTTGCCCCTGCCGCGATATCATGCCCACCGCCCTCACCACCAACAGCGCTTGCTGCCTCTTGCATCACTGTTGAGAGGTCAAGCCCATTACGAACAAGCTGCTGTGATCCACGTGCACTCACCTTTAGTTTCGTTTCTGACTTCTCAGCGAACGCTAAAATGGGAAGATCATCCCGAATTCCCTCAGCACCGACTGCCATTCCAGCGATAATACCGACGATTGTCTCGCGAATCCGCCCACCAGCATCAAACCACTGCACATTTGATTCAGTCGTTGTCCCCTCTGCGGTAACCCACTGCAGTCCCTCTGAAAGATTCTGTCGATGCGTCTGCAGCAAATGACGAGCCTCGGTTAGTGCTGCGTCACGATTCCCAAGACACACTGCAAGCCCAACATCAGCTCTGCTGTATCGTGCAGTCGCATTCAGTAACGTCGAGAACTCGCTTACATCGCGTAATTCTGTGCCAGGCGCTTCTGTAGTGAGCGTATATGTTGTTCCAACAAGATCATTCACCTGTTCAGCCGAAACACCAGACGCGATTGCGCGGTTCAACAGTCCGCTCACAACGGTCTGACGTTCATCCATTGTCAGGTCAATCCATCGACGCCACTCACCATCTGATCGTATTGGAATATCAATATCGTCGAGGAACGCTGCAACACCAGATTCGTTATTTGTGATTCCTGGGATTTGGACATCATTTGCGTACTCAAGGAGTTTCGGAAGTGGACGGGTCTGACGACCATATATAAGAATATCCGTAGTTTCTTCAATCACCCCAGCAGCTATTCCCTGTTCAACAATCGCTGCGTTCGCACCGGTAAGTCCATCTGTGGAACTTTGCATATCACCGACTGCCCCGACAACTGCAAGAGCAGCGAGATCACGATTATCGGTCTCTGTAGTGTCACCCTCAAGTGCTTGTGCAAGAATATAACTCGCACCTGCTCCTGAAAGCTGACTCGCCCCATCAATCCCAACCAACAGTGGATTTAGATGATATTGTAATGAAAAGGCTGGATTATCATCATGAGTCATCGCTGGCTGATGATGGTCAGCGATGACCGCCTCAAAATCTCCATTCCTAACATATGGATCAATGATATCAAGCTGTCCACTTCCAAAGTCGGTGAACAAGACTGTATCATACTTACTCGCTGCAATTCGCTTAACTTCACCGGCATCAAGCTGATTTGCAAATACTGCTTCACACGGAATATCAGCCCGTTTGAGTGCCTGTACTGCAATCGCAGCACTTGTTAATCCGTCAGCGTCAATATGTGAGGCAACGAGAACACGCTCTGCTGCGCGGAGACGCTTCGCACAGGCAGTTGCTTTTTGTTCAAGTTCTGGAACCGGAATAGTGTCTGATTCCGATACCGTATCCGCGCTTACAGTCACAATTACATCAGCACATACTCTCGGCTCAGATTTAACTCTTACAGGCTACCATCAGCTTCTATTCATACAAACTCAGTGCCAGTTATCAGATGTAGTAAATATAATAGAATATGATGTATGGGTGAAATTGAATGTTCATATCCATCTTAGCACCTCTATCGGCGGTCAATATAAATATTCTCCTTAGAGCGAGAATATTATTCTAAGAAAAGAACGTATCACTCCTACCGGCTGATATGTACAATAACTGCCAGAAGAACTGCTGCAATTCCACTCAGCCCTGCAAGTAGGACCCACGCAAGACGATATCCTGATATTTCGACAATGATCCCAAATAATGGTGGTGTCAAGATACCACCGATATTGATTGCTGTCTGCCCCCCTGCAGTCGCAGCACCAAGTTCAGCATCATCAACGAGATCTGTCAGACAAGAATAAAACACACCCGTGGAGCCGTGAATTGATAATCCAAGACCGACAAATACGATGCTTACAAGTAATATCGATTGTGGACCGACTGCAAGCGCAGCAAACAGTACCGCCCCCAGAGTCAGTTGAGCAGTTGCGACGACTGCGGCTCCCTGTGAATCATTTATATAACGATTGCGTAAGCGATCAGCAAGATCTCCAGCTACGACACGAGCAGCGCTACCGGTAAGTTGTGTCAGTGCAAGCACGCCACCTCCAACAACAGTAGCAGTGATACCAAAACTGCTCATACGCGAACCGAGATGTACGGTATCAACAATATATAATAC
Source organism: Haloquadratum walsbyi C23 (assembly GCF_000237865.1). Taxonomy (NCBI): domain Archaea; kingdom Methanobacteriati; phylum Methanobacteriota; class Halobacteria; order Halobacteriales; family Haloferacaceae; genus Haloquadratum; species Haloquadratum walsbyi. The sequence continues at coordinate 3,106,495 of NC_017459.1, read as the reverse complement.
AACATATCCAAGCATCGTAAAGATCGACGCACCAATAAATAATCCAGCAGCAACGAGTAACAGATATTTTTGACGTCTCATCAATCCCCATACATCCGGCATTGCAACCTCTCCTGAGCCAGACTTACCAGTGTATGCCCCAGTGAACCCGAGTGCGTACCCACCCGCAATAAGAGCGATTATCCAAAACCCGACCGGCCACACCACGACTGCAGCGACGCCAGTGATGACAATTGATGCCGCTGCACTTCCCGTTGTGACACCAACTTGTTTTAGCCCCATTGCAAGGTTTGCTTGTCCAGCAGGAGCATTAGCAACAATACCACGATTTGAAGCTGGCATTGCTGTTGAGTATGCAGCACCAAGCACCCCAGCCGCAATTAGAATTGTGAGATATGTTGGAGCAAATGAAACGCCGATTGCTGCAATCGCGAGCCCAAGAAGTCCAACAATCATCACGGGGCGCTCCCCATAGCCATCCACAGCAGCCCCGCTTGGAAACAGGGTAAGTGTGTATCCAATCAACGCTGCAGCAAGAAATAATCCAACAAGCGATTCTGAAAGCTCGAATGTATCGCGAATGAAATCAGTCGCTGCAAAGATGCTATAATAACATAGACTCGCAGCAGTCTGCCATCCGGCGACGAGACCGACTGGTCGCCACCGCTTGGAGAGGACACCGTTCACATTAAAGTGCTCTGCCGCCCGGCAGCTTTATGATATCGACCTCGCGATACCAATCCATTCACTATCGAATATGGATTACTGACTGAATAATGATGCATGGACTGGCGCAAATCCGCTGTCATTATCGGCATTTGAGTCAGCCGTGTCATGTACTGCTCGTCCGTTGATACCATCAGCGAGGAAATCTCGCAGTGGGGGTCCAACTTTGTCAGGTTCGACTAAAAACGCATCATGCCCATGGTCAGATTCAATCACATGATGTGCAACCGGTGTCGATACAGACCGAAACGCCTCAGCAAGCGCTTCAGATTGCTCAGTTGTAAAATGCCAATCTCCAGTGAATGATATCAGCAATGTCTCACCCTCAAAGGCAGCAATGGCGCGAGCATCATCTTCATACCCCTCTGCAAGGTCATAATCGTCCATTGCGCGTGTGAGATATAGATATGAATTTGGATCGAATCGATCAACAAACTTCTCAGCTTGATAATCGAGATACGACTCAACATCACGGTATGGAAAGAATGCTGCTGCTGGATCGACGGGGAATGAGTCGCGACGGGCATCACGACCGGCTGCCCGACGGGCGAATTTTTGTTGCATTGATGATTTTGAGAGGTACATCACATGCCCGATCTGACGGGCAATTGCAAGACCATCTGTCGGTGTTGTCTCAGCGTCATAGTAATCTCCATTATTCCAATTGGGGTCAGTCGTAATGGCTCGACGGGCGATTGCATCGAGTGCGAGTGACTGTGCGTCAAGTCGCGGTGCAGCGGCAACAGCAATAATACATTCAGCGTCATCTGGATATTGCCTTGCCCAATCGAGTGCGTTCATTCCACCAACGCTCCCACCAGCAACAGCATGAAGTCGGCCGACACCGAGAGTATCGAGAACCTGACGTTGTGCTCGAGTCCAATCTTGGACCGTGACCGGTGGAAAGTCTGTTCCATAAACTTCACCTTCTGGATCTGTTGATGCTGGACCGGTCGTTCCGTAGCATGATCCAGGAACATTTGCACAAACAACATAATATTCTGTTGTGTCGATTGCCTTTCCTGGTCCAACAATATCGTTCCACCAGGCGCGGGCTTGACCATCTGTTTCCTCATCAGTATAACCAGCAACATTTTGACTGCCGGTGAGTGCGTGACAAAGTAAAACTGCATTATCACCATTAAACTCACCGTATGCTTCGTATGCAACCTCAAGCGACTCGATTTCATCACCACAGGCGAAGTCGAACCGCCCAAGACTCGCCGTTCCACTCTGGGCTTTCATTCCGAAGAAGCCACCTCTGTGTCTGTTTGACGCGTATTTGAGTCGCTATCGGTTCTTTTGTCTGTGGTATGAGCTAGATTCGTGTGTGTGCCCTCACGACGAGTATAGTCCTCTGATTGCATTGTTGCTGAGTGGATTGCTTGATTAAGATCATCGATAATATCATCAGGATCCTCAAGCCCAACTGATAATCGGAGCATGTCAGGCGTGAGTCCGGCTGCTTGCTGTTCCTCAGCGCTCAACTGTGCGTGTGTTGTTGATGCTGGATGAATAATCAGTGTCTTTGCATCGCCAACATTTGCAAGGAATGATATTACTGATGTTTCCTCACAAGTCCGCTTTGCAACCTCGAATCCGCCCTCAAGTCCAAAGGTAAGCATCCCACCATAGCCTGATTCGACAATATCTGTCCCAAGATATTGTGTTGCTTTGTCATGCGTTGGATGATCTTCGAACCCTGGATATGAAACCCATGCCACATCATTGTGATTGCGAAGGAATATAGCGACCGTCTTCGCATTTGCACAGTGACGCTCCATCCGAAGTGGGAGAGTCTCAAGACCCTGAAGTGTCTGCCATGCATCAAATGGTGATTGTTGGTTACCAAGCGTCCGAAGTGCACGCTGGCGAGCGACATGTGCGAAGGCGGCTGCTCCGTATCGATCAACAAAATCGATCCCGAATGTAGGGTTCTCGCCTGACAGCTCATCATAATCAGCATGCTCCCACGGGAATGTTCCGCCGTCAACGAGAATCCCACCGACCGTCGTCCCAGATCCATGAAGCCATTTTGTCGTTGATTCCCAGATAATATCTGCACCATACTCAATCGGTCGCGACAATGCCGGTGTTGCGAATGTATTGTCGACGACAAGTGGTGTCTCAGCGTTATGTGCAATATCGGCAATTCGCTCGATATCTGGCGTTTTCAACGATGGATTTGCGATTGTCTCAACGTGAACGAAAGCAGTCTCACTGTCGATTTCCTCAGTGTACTCATCATATGCAAGCGTATCGACGGTTCGGATTGTAATCCCCCGGCGAGTCGCCATTTGTCGGAAATATGTTGCTGTACCACCGTACATATCTGCAGCAACCACGATATTATTCCCAGCGCGTGCAAGGACACTTGTCGCTGCATCAAGTGCAGCCATTCCGGACGCGGTTGCGACGGCAGCAACACCTCCTTCAAGTGCCGCTAGTCGATCCTCAAGAGTACGGACAGTTGGATTTGAAATTCGTGAATATACATCACCGTCAGCATCCGGTGCAAGCGCATATAGATCTGCGGCTGTTTCAGCATCCTCAAACACATACGAAGTCGTCTGATGAAGCGGTGGCGCACGTGCTCCTGTTGTCTCATCCGGGTCCTGCCCGGCATGCAGGCTCCGGGTTTTGAACCCATCAGTCATGTATGATATGCATAATCGCGAACTATCTTATAACCGTTGGTTACGGACTGCGACGTGCTGCATGACTTTTTATCCTATGCGTATGATATATAATAATATATTATTCACAATTGAATAGATACCTGAGAGGCGATTATGATAATCGGCCGGAACAATATGGTACAATATGATCGGTCGACTGGTAGTAACACTCAAGCAAATACACATGGGCGAAGCGATATTCACAGATATGCATATGTCTACAACAATCTCCGATTCAATTGCCTCGATGATATCTCGCATCAATGATATTGTTATCACTGTTGTGCCATCAGGTGATTCCAATGACTCTCATCGGCACTCACAGATTATCTGTGATGGCGGTCGGACTATCCAACCGCTAGATGATAGTAGCGAAACGACCCTTGCGTACGCGGACCCAAATAACTCATATCTAAACAATATAGACGGTGACTTCCGCCCAATTGAACAACTCTCAGAGGAAGCTGCTGTCGAACAGGCAACACAACTCCGCGAGGCAATCAGAGAGCATGATTATCAATATTATATAAGAGCGTCACCCATCATCGCCGATCGAGCGTATGATATACTATTTGACCGCCTTCAGGCGCTTGAAGATATATTTAATCTCGATACCGGAGCAAGTCCGACACGTCGTGTCGGTGGTGAACCACTTGATGAACTTGAGACAGTGGAACATGTTACATCGATGCTTTCGATTGACCAATCAACGGCTGTTGATTCGGTTCGAGACTTCGATGAGCGCGTTCGCGATGTCGTTGGTGATTTGGAGTATATCTGTGAGCCGAAATTTGATGGTCTCTCTGTTGAGGTTATCTATGAAGATGGCGAGTATATCCGTGCAGCAACGCGTGGTGATGGCAATCGTGGTGATGATGTGACTGCGCAAGTGGAGACAATTGGTGCAGTTCCACTCAAACTTCACGGCGATTATCCCTCATATCTTGCTGTTCGCGGGGAAGTATATATGCCAAAAGCGGGATTTCGTGAGTATAATCGCGAACGAATTGAATGTGATGAGAAACCATTTGCGAATCCTCGAAACGCTGCTGCTGGGACGCTTCGACAACTTGACCCAGGTGTTGTTGCTGAGCGACCATTGTCTTGTTTTTTTTATGATATTCTTGATGCAACAGAGCTCCCACCTGATCAATGGACAACACTGAGTGACTTACAGTCATGGGGGCTTCGGACAAATGATCGAATCAGTCGTGTCGACTCAATTGATGATGCAATTGCATATCGAGACCAACTCAAAGCAGCACGGGCAGAGCTAAATTATGAGATTGATGGTACTGTAATCAAGGTCAATGACCGTGGTAATAGAGAGATACTTGGAGCGACAAGCCGATCAGTCCGGTGGGCATTCGCATATAAATTCCCTCCTCGCGCGGAGATTACACACATTACAGACATTGTCGTCCAAGTCGGACGAACAGGACGATTAACACCTGTGGCGTTACTTGACCCAGTGGATGTCGGCGGTGTTACTGTATCACGTGCATCACTACACAATCCTGAAGAAATTAAGCGGCTCAGCGTGAATAGTGGTGACGAGGTGCGGGTTCGTCGGGCTGGCGACGTCATTCCGGAGGTTGCTGAGGTGACACAGAAACGTGCAACGGGTACATTTAATTTTCCGAATCAGTGTCCAATCTGTCACAGTTCTGTTGAACAAGATGGACCCTTAGCCTTCTGCACAGGTGGGCTCACATGTGATGCACAACTCGTCCGGACAATCGTTCATTATGGAAGCCGTTCAGCACTAGATATTGACGGACTTGGCGAACAGCGAGTTGAGCAACTTGTCGAGGCAGGTATCATTGGAGAACTCGCTGATCTATATACACTCTCAGTTGCAGATCTGTCTAAACTTGATGGCTGGGGCACGACAAGCGCAGAAAATCTTATCCAAGCTATTTCGGAAACGCAGACACCATCACTCACAGACTTTCTTGTTGGTCTTGGTATCCCAGAAGTGGGCCCGACTATTGCACGGAATCTCGCAGGAACATTTAATAATTTTGATGCTATTATTGATGCTGATGAAGCTGCTCTCCGCGAGATTGAGGATATTGGTCCGACTGTTTCAACGCATATTTCGGAATTTTTTACAAATGAACAGAATCGCGCCGCTATTGATAATCTCCTGTCAGCAGGCGTTACCCCGCAGACACAGCAGTCAACTGCAACGACAAATGCACCACTCTCTGATCTGACATTTGTATTCACCGGCTCACTTTCAGTCCCACGCACAACAGCAACAACATATATTGAACGGCATGGGGGAAATGCGACGGGAAGTGTCTCAACTAACACTGATTATCTGGTTATTGGCGATAATCCTGGCAGCACAAAACGGATTGACGCTGAGCGAAATGATGTACCTGAGATTAACGAGACGGAATTTACAGAACTACTTGCAGAGCACGATGACACCCTCACCTGGCCTCCATAGTCTAATATATAATGTAAATCATAAATCTCGTCGCTCAAAAATGCTATATCCCACAATAATTGGAAGAATTACCCATAATATAAATACAACTAGCAATGCCCACCCGGAGAAATACGGTGGGACAGACGACTCAAATTGCGGTGCGAGCAGCGCGCGTTGTTGCAATGATGCAGTCACAAGACGAGCAGTAGCTGGTGAACTATACAACTGTGCTGCAAGTGTCTCATATAACCGAAGTGGATTTAAATATGATAAGGCAATTGCAATCGTTGCTTGTGTTGTTTCTGACAATGAAAGTCCATTTACTTGATTAGTTGCTGCTAGAAGAATTCGCGGGATTCCACTGGCGACCGCTCCCCACAATAGCGCAAATATCAAATAAAGCGCCATCGCGGAGAGCGTTGCCTCCCGATTTGAGTCCGCGCCTGCAGAGATTCCAAGACCGATAGCAGCAAAAACAATCCCTAATAGCACTGTGAGTGCGATATGTGGAAGAAACATCCCAAGTTGTAGACTGGTTCCAGTCGCGATGAGTATCATAAATGTGATAATAAATGCAATGAGAACTGACGCGACAACTACGGCAGTGCGACCAAGGAACTTTCCAATAACAACATCTTGACGATCATTTGGGAGCGAGAGAAGAAGTTTGATCGACCCTGATGCACGTTCATCGGTAATTGACCCGTATGTCGTTGAGAGTGCAATAAACCCAAGAATAAGTCCGATCAGTCCTGTAAATGAAAAATTGAATACGCCGAGATTGATGAAAATCCCAAATAGATTCGATATCTCTCGTGCTTCTGAACCAAGTATCACGCCGAAGAACACCCCTGTCGTGCCAGCTAGGAGAATTGTGAGGACAAGTGTTGCCCCCTGAAGCCACCGCGATCGAATGGCATCACGAAACTCCTTTGTTGCTACTGCTTCCCAGGTCATTGCTCAACAGTTCCCTCATCAGTCTCGCTCGAACCGGTCGATATGTCTGTGCTCCGATTAGTTGCTCTCTTCGTCGTTGCCGAATCAACAGTATGATTATCGTCAGTGTATGAGAGAAATAGATCCTCAAGCGACGCTGATTCGGTCTCAAAGTCAGTCACATCGATTCCTGCTGTGTCCAATTTCGTCACAACAGTTGTCTTTGCAGCGCTTTCGCAGGAAACTTGAATCGATTGTGATCCACTTTGCATTACTGTGTCAACTCCTTCAATGTCTGAAATCATATCCACTGCGGTATCTACATCACCCGTATCAAGCGTTAGTGACACAATTGTCTCAACATCTGCAGTTTCCCGAAGCCCATCGATTGAATCCACTGCAATCAATTCACCTGCTTGCATAATCCCTACACGGTCACAAACCGCTTCAACTTGTTCGAGTACATGACTTGAAAAGAACACGGTTGTGCCGCTAGCTGCTTCTTCACGTACAATATCACGCATTGCTTTCGTTCCTGCGGGGTCAAGTCCAGATGCAGGTTCATCAAGAATGAGAAGATCTGGATTACCGCTTAAGGCCATCCCAAGTGCAAGTCGCTGTTGCATTCCCTTCGAGTATCCACCCGCCGGTCGGTCAGCAGCGTCTGTGAGTCCAACACGATCAAGTATCACTGCTGGGGTAACATCAGCTTCTTTTGAATCAATTGCGAATTCAATATGAGCGCGTCCAGATAGTCGATCATAGACGTCAAACCCCTCTGGAAGAACCCCGGTTCGACGGCGAACAGCAACGCTGTCAGTGTGTGCGTCAACACCAAGTGCCGTGACGGTTCCAGTTGTTGGACGAACAAAATCAAGCAACATATTGATCGTTGTTGACTTTCCAGCACCGTTTGGACCAAGAAACCCAAACACCTCGCCGGTTTCGATTCTTAACGAAAGGTCTGAAACAGCAGTAATATCGTCAAATACCTTTGTTACCCCATCGAATTCAATTGCACTCATATTAGAGTGTCTTCCAGTTAGCGGGTAAATTGTTTGGTAATAGGATTTTACTCTATTTGATATAGTTACTATGTTTGAAATTGAGGGTATTAGGAACAAACGAGTTGAAAACTGTCATGACTGCAGTTATGCTCAAGATAACAATCTATACTTATCATCCGTTTCGTTTGTTGCTCTCAGGTGCTCCGATCATTGTTTTTTGATGAGTTCTATATACAGATGGGACGGAGACTATCTCGGAACGTGCTCACAACCATATCAAACAAATATGCATATCTGTCACGTTACCCTCAAGCCGATGGACCAGATAGTAATTAGTGATGAAACAGCGGGAACTGCGTGAGCGTGCAGCCGAGTTACCGGCTGAACCAGGGGTTTATCAGTTTCTTGAGGATGATACAGTTCGGTACGTTGGGAAAGCATTGGAACTCCGTGATCGTGTCCGATCATACGCTGACCCACGAAGTGAGCGAATTAGGCAGATGGTTGCCCGTGCAGACGATATTGATATTGCACTGACCGAGACAGAAACGCAGGCATTGTTACTTGAGGCAAATCTTATTAAACGCCATCAGCCGCGATACAATGTTCGATTAAAAGATGATAAATCATATCCGCTGGTGCAGTTCACGAATCACTCAGTCCCACGAATCGAGGTAACACGTGATCCTGATTCAGATGCAACTGTGTTCGGACCATATACTGAGGTAAAACGGCTTGAAACGGCGGTCAAAGCACTTCGAGAGGTATATGGTCTCCGTGGATGCTCTGATCATAAATACAATAATCGAAGTCGACCCTGTCTTGAGTATGAAGTCGGTCTTTGTTCAGCTCCTTGTACTGGCGAAATTGATGCGACTGCGTATCGGTCTGCTGTTGAATCTGCGGTTCAGTTCTTTGAAGGCAAAACGGGCATCCTCGCTGATCCACTTCGTCAAGAAATGCAAGCGGCTGCGACAGCAGAAGAATTTGAGCGAGCGGCAAATATTCGGGATCGACTTGCGGTAATCGAATCATTCCATGGTGGTGGTGAAGCTGCTGTGTCAAGTGAAGATAACAGTCATACTGCTGAAACAACGAGTGAGCGTGCCGTTGATGTCCTTGGTGTTGCTATCGAGGGGACAACCGCCACAGTTGCACGATTACATAGTGATAATGGTCAACTCGTGGATCGATCTCAGCATCGACTCAATGCACCCACTGGTGAGGATCGAGCATCAGCAGTATTAACCGCATTCCTAACCCAATATTACGCTGAACGATCTCTTCCAGATGCTATTTTATGTTCAGAACATCCTCATGACAATGATGTCCGTGAGTGGCTGTCTGTTGAGGGAGTTAATATCCGTGTTCCAGGAACAGGACGAGAATCGAAGCTTATCGATCTCGCATTGAAGAATGCACGAAATGGTTCAGTACATGATAATGAATCTGCTGCTCTCGCAGATGCACTTGGCTTTTCAATAATCAATCGAATTGAGGGATTTGATGTCAGTCATAGCCAGGGACGTGCAGTTGTTGGAAGTAATGTCTGTTTCATTGATGGATCCGCGGCGACTGATGCATACCGGCGAAAGCGTTTGACAGATACCAATGATGACTACGCACGAATGCAGGAACTCCTCACATGGCGAGCAAAGCGAGCCTGTGATGGACGTGATGAACGCCCTGATCCAGATCTTATTGTAATCGATGGTGGCAAAGGACAACTCCGCGCCGCCAGGGAAGCAGTTGAGACGACAGGATGGGATGTCTCAACAATTGCACTTGCGAAAGCTGATGAACTCGTTGTGACACCGAATGGAGTGCATGACTGGGACGCTGATGCACCACAACTACACTTACTCCAGCGCGTCCGAGATGAAGCACATCGATTTGCTGTCCAATATCATCAAAGCATCCGCGATGATATTCACACCGTTCTGAGCGATGTTCCTGGCGTTGGTGAACAGACACAACAAGCATTATTACGGCGATTTGGAAGTGTTGAAAACGTCCGTTCCGCTTCTCGAGATGCACTTTGTGATGTACCTGGTGTTGGTAAACAGACTGCCGACACAATCGCAAATCGACTATAAGCTGAGTATATCTCGTCTGGCTGATTCATCTAAGACTGCGAATATACTCAAAATACTTTGTTTCTATAATGTAATTTTCAAAACCATTAAAAATTATCAGTATCAGTCATCAGTGCATATAGACGTATTCTCGATCTCGTCGTGAGATGCGATTTAATTAAAAACCTCCCACGCACTCATGTAATGATGAGCAATTATGCCCATTCCTCGAGCAGTGGCGCCTCTGTTGTCCGCATCGACAGCCACGCGTCATCGCATGTGACGTCTGCAATAACGAACTCAGACTGTGTTGGAGTAGCATCCACCGAGGACATCACCTCAGCGCGTGACGCGTCGGACTGTGTCGTCACATCGGGCGTCATGTATGTTAGTTTGTCTCACTCATATAAAAACCCGTCGGATTCAACCAATACTCTGTTCAACAAATGTATACATATATAGCAAAATATATTACGAATAAGGTATATTTACCATACTTAGTGCACGTATAAATAAATATATTCGTTATTTTGTTACGCTGATTCTAGGAATAGGTTATCATACATGTGACAGAGAACGTTAATTTGAATATATTGATTCTGTTGTTGATTGGCAATCGGTGATTTGTAGCTCGAAATAGAGTGTTTTTCCGGCGAGTTCATGATTAAAGTCAACCTCAACTGTATTATTATGAACAGCAACAACATCACCGTGAAGTCCATTCTCAGCCTCTACGTGCAGTCCAACACTCGGAGGCTCACCAACCATTCCCTCAAATGTTTCACAATCATACTCTCTAATACGGTCATTTCGAACCGGTCCATATGCGGCTTCTGGGGGGATTTCAACCGTTGTTTCCTCACCGGTGCTCAACCCGCGGACTGCTTGATCAAGTCCCTCGATCACCTCTTCAGAACCAACAGTAAATACCAGTGGGTCACAACCCTCAGTTGTCAACCCGTGCTTGATTGCAACTTCTTGTCGTGATGTGCTAAATACAGTCCCATCAGCAAAGCGACCAATATACTCAACGACTATTCGGTCACTATCTTCAACGCTCATAGAGTGCAATACAGTATATAATGATATGAACCCACTGTCAATTTAAGAACGGATACCGAGCCAATTGATATTAGTACTTATTCGGAAATGGATCCCATTGGATGACATGCAATCTCAAGGCACTGTTGATCCGGGATCACGAGACGGGAATGACACTGCTGGTAATAACCCATCAACCGTCGGTCGTGTGTTATTTGGACTCGGTCTTACGTTACAAGCATCTGAAGACTTCCGCGATATGGATGAAACAATTGAGTACGCTGAGTCTGCAGGCGTACCTATACCAGTGCTTCTTGCACCACTTGCCTCTGGAATGATGCTCGTAAGTGGTCTTGGCGTTGTGCTCTGGTGATTCCCACGGATCTCAACTGGTGCGACTGCCACCTTCTTAGCTGCCGTCACGATGACGATGCATGACTTTTGAAACGCTGATGAGGACTCTCGTGATGGAGAGCGACTTTCATTTTTTGGTAACCTCGCGATGTTCGGTGCTGCATTGGTCTTCCTTCGAGAGGTATATGAATATGAGTGAATGGTTCCATTCCCTGATTCACTGGATTACCTATACCGCATTATCATCTCGAGCAGGTCGTCCGGTTTATATCAACGTCGTACCCAAAATATGGCATGGCTGCAAACCGGAAAGGGGACCGTCGTGAGCGCGAACTAGTAAATCAGCTTGATGAAGCCGGATTTGCAGTAATGCGCGCACCGGCATCGGGGTCTGCGACCGAACGTGATCTCCCTGATGTGCTTGCAGGAAATGGCGAGACGTTCTATGCAATTGAAGCAAAATCAAGTGCTGGCAGACCAATTTATCTCACAGGTGAGGAGATTGAATCACTCATCTACTTTGCACAAAACTTTGGAGCAAAAGCACGAATCGGAATCCGCTTTGATCGTGAATCTTGGTTTTTCTTTCATCCAAATGAACTTCACGTGACTGATGGGGGAAACTACCGAGTAAAAAAGGAAACTGCACTGAGCGCTGGTGAGGATTTTGAGTCTTTTGTCGGTGGGCTTTCACAGTCTCGATTGAGTGATATTGACTCCGATACTACCGATGATACCACTGAAAACATAGGCGAATGAGTGAAATCATACGATGACGATGTGGTCGTGAGAGGATAGTGATCTCACGGTCTACTATGAACTTAACAAAATCAAAAACCAATAGCGCAGACAAATGAATATGATGAGTACGTCCTCGAAAGTATTTTAGAACGGCCACTAGAAGACCGGGTATGGATATCGATGCGGAGATGCGTCGGAAGATCGTCGTCTCCACGAGTTCAGTATTGCTATTTTTAGCAGTCTTTGTCGGAATCGGACTTAGCTTTGGTCCGGACTTTGGCTCACAGGGTGCACTCGCTCTTGTCGCTGCGATTGCATTGTTCATCCTTGCAATGGGTGGTGTTGGTATTTTTCTTGGTGAGTGACTGTATGATATACAATCGCTCAGTTAGATGACTCCGCTATTTTTGCATTTAGGTATCCGTGCTTATGTATCGGTGTGACCCCCGGCGTACTCTGACGGATTATCCACTGCATCTATTGCCTCAATATAGTATGAAACTGGATCTGTAATCTCTGCACACCGTTCATCTGGGTCGGTGCAATCACCATATGCCTGCATTGTTGCACATGATGGTGGTGGATACTGTGTTCCTGCTCCCTGTCGATCATTCAGGTATCGCACTCGCGTTTCGATTCGCTCACGAGTGGTCGTTGTCGTCTCTTCTGTGTCGGTGTGGACACCTTCGGCGACGGCTGTCTTTTCATCTTGATTGTCTTGATCGTACTCTAAGATTGTTAATATGGTTTCTACGTCAGCATCCATCGCAACAAGAAATGACACGAGCGCAAACTCAGCGTGATTAGCTAATTCTTCACCACTGCGTGCTTTATTAACAAGTGTCTGCATACATGGTGGAAATTGACTTGGAGCAACAAAATCAACACCTGCACCGACCCGGTCGGCCGCAGAATTATCACTCACAAGCTCTCGAAGATCACTAACGGCGTCAGTCAGCGCATCAACGATTACGTCACCACCATCACTTCCCTGAACATCGAATGGAAGCCCTGCGGCAACCCGATCTTCGATTGCTGACTCAATCAAAGTAAAAATATCTGATACATCAACATACACCATCCCATCAGTCACTTCTCGTGCTGTCAACCGCCAACTTTGTCCCCATTCTCGGTCTGCAAGTGAGAGGTACGCTCCAAGTTCAATCCAATAGCCATCTGTATCTGTGTGCTGTATCAGCGTTGAATCTAATTCTTTTCGTTGTTCTATCACGCTGGGTGCTTCATCAGACTGTGCGGAATAAACCGATGAATCAAGTCCAAATTCTGTAAGGACAGCCTCAAATGAAATTGATTGGCTTTGTGTGCTCTGGAGTTGATCTATATCATGATCTTCGACAATATCCGTCTGCAATCGCTCTTGCGCTGTCGCTGCTTCAGCGCGTGCATATTTATCAATTGCCGCCGGAACATCGATAACTGAAACAAGAATTCGGGCAATCGGATATGATAATACCTCTGTCCGGGTGCTCCATCGTCGGGGTGTTTCTGAATTGACCGTCCCAGAAAGAAGCGCACGTTTAACCCGCTCATGACCGCGGTCAACAGCGGGTGCATCGGCTGTGATTAGTGATGCTGGTGAGACGTCTGCGTCTCGGACGGCTACCTGCGCTGCTTCAAAGAATGGATACCGAGCGTGACGCGAGTCCACGTAGTTATCACTCTTTACTCGACACGCTGGAATAAGCGCGACGGTCCGACGCATCTAAATCAGTGCACCGTCACAGCACTGTCGTGCCGCAGTTTGAGTATCCCTGCCCCGATTGCCGGTCAACAAGCAGCCTTCACGCGTCTGAGTGCCAGTTTGAGGGAACACCGTGGTCAGTCGTTGAAAAAGCATATACGGATATTATCGTCGAACTAACCGCAGGACCGATTGACCGTGAACTGTTACCGACAGTTGTCGATGGGGAATGGAGTGCGCTTCATAATGCCGCACTTGAGCGATTGATGCGGGACGAGCGTGTTACTGAACGAAACGGCATTGTGAGGCTTCGAACAGCAGAGGAGTTTCGCGAGGAGGTTTCAGAGCCAACTCGTGAGCCAATGCGAACAATATTCCAACAAGGAAGTGTCCCGGGTTGTCATGATAATGCTGTTTTCGCAATGATTGCATGGTATGAGATGGTTGGGTTCTCTTGGCGTGAAACTCGTGAAAACGTGATTGCATGGCTGGAGCGAAGCGGCGCATGGGCGCGAGGTGGGTTCGACGAAACAACGCCTGCTGAACTCGTTGATGACAAACAACATGTCTATGACGCTGGCTATGGGTGGAAAGAAAAAGCACAGGCAGCAAAACGTATTATCGATAGCCATCATCACTGAACGAGCGAGCTGATACACTCAAGTCCTACAGTATCAATCACCTGATGATACCGATATACTTCCCGAACGCATCCATCGGTGAAATCCTATATATGAGTATATGAGTATATGAGTGTATGATATAGCCCTGTGTTGGTCTAATTTTGTGACGGTTAATCTGGTCAATTAATCACTCTGGATTCGAGGCGCGAGCATATATGTGATTTCACCATACCCCTCAGCAATTCCATAATGAACCTTCACGGGGAATTCTTGTCCTAATTCAATCGTAACCTCTGCATCTTTTGGAATCGCTTTATTCATGTCTTTGAGATAATCAAGTGAGAACAATGAATCAGCCTCACCAGCGGTAAGTGCAATGAGGTCATCCGTATCAAGCCTGAAATCAACATCGTCGGTATCACCTTCAGCTTCAATATGATATGCTTCGGTATCAGGGGCAACACGTAATCGAACGTGATCAGAAACCATATCAGCTGCTTTGATGCCACGATCAAGTTGTGCCCCCTCAAGCATAATCTCAGCAGCAAGGTCCAAATCGGGGATATCAGGTTCCTGTCGAATTGAATCGGGATCAATTAATGCAAGTGTTGATGAGAGCCCATCCATCTGAATGTTGAGCTTTCGTGTCTCCTCATCAAGTTCGAGTTCAACCAGTTGGTCGCCGCTAGCCATACCAATGAAATCCTCAAGTTTTGAAAGGTTGACACCAATGACACCGTCGTCGGCTGTATACGATTCGAACGCTGCTGTATCGAGAGCCAAATCAACCATCCCGACATTAGCCGGATCAACGGCCCGAATCGCGAGTTCGCCTTCGTTGAGTCGGATCTTGCACTCATCGACGAGTACGCTCACGGAATCGAGCGCATCTTGGAGTGTCGACGCGCCCACGATGGCCTTGAACATATATCCTCTGGTACGGTATAGGTCTTAAAAATACCCCTGATTTACAGAAAGCAATCATGAGGTGTTTCTATACATATGTCAGCCATCGATAAATAATATCAATATAATAAACGCACGCCGGAGACTCTCATATTGAACGGTTCATGGAATACATGCGTGGATAATCTCCGGATATAGGTCATTCAGACGATATATGTAATGAGACGAATATCAATTGATAATAAACATACTGCGTCACAGGATAATCATATCATTTCTAATATATATGATATTTCATTATCCGTCTCCTACTCGGAAATGATTTTACTATCCTGATAGTTGTGTCTGTGAGCGGGATAGTACATATTAATTCAGTCGACGTATCTTTGTGACCTCGCAGTCTTCAATGACATATGACTATGATGAGTTCAGCTATCATTTTACAGCGAATATCAGCAAACGGGGTAAGAGATACATGACAGGTCGTGATGAATATTATAATCGTGCAAAACAGGAGGGATATCGGACACGGTCAGCATATAAGCTCCAGCAGATCGATGCTGACGCTGGGGTGTTTGGTCCTGGAAATACCGTCATAGATCTTGGAGCTGCTCCAGGTGGGTGGCTACAGGTTGCTGCAGAGGCCGTTGGTCCATCTGGAACTGTTATTGGGGTTGATTTCCAGCGGATTCGTGATCTTGAGTCTGATATCGTTGATACTATTCGAGGAGATATGACGGACGAATCAACGAAAAATGCCCTTCGCAAGCGAGTAAATAATAGCAGTGTAGATGTTGTCCTCTCTGATATGGCGCCGAATATGACCGGTGAATACTCAGTTGACCATGCGCGCTCGATTCATCTCGCCCGACAGGCATTTTCAGTCGCCACTGACATACTTCCAGCCGGTGGCGATTTTATTGTCAAGGTATTTGATGGACGCGATCTCGCGGACTTTCGTCAAGATGTTGATACGGAATTTGAGTATGTCAAATCAATTCGACCGGATGCGTCTCGAGACTCATCATCCGAGCAATATCTTGTCGGAAAACATCGTATTACTGCACCCGTCAGCCCAGGTGACGAATTAGATGCAACAGTCGTTGATATCGGAAGTGAGGGTGACGGTATTATCAAGATCGATGGATATACGCTCTTTGTTCCAGGTGTCGAAAATGGTGATTCTGTTCGGGTTCGCGTGACTGATCTCAAATCAAACGTTGGGTTTGCAGAAGTAATTGAGTAATACTCATGTACAGTCGACACAAAGCGACTGCCCCGTGTGGTTGAAGCCGACAGCTTCACTCTGGCTGAATCTGCATCATACATCATAAGACAGATCGAATGTTACCCGAAGGCTACTGAAGGTACGACAGCGTGGTGTCATTACCATTCCAGAAGAAGTCCGAGGTGGGCTTCATCTAGCGGAAGGCGACCAATTGGAATTAACTGTCGAAAGAGCTGAGTAAAAACCACAAGGCACGACGAAAGAATGCGCTGTGTGTGGTGTTGAAACAACGAAGCTAATCTAGGTGCGGAAACACTCATGTCCAGTGTGCGACCACACCGGAGACCGTAATCTCAACGCAGTGAGGAATATTCTCTATCGTGTGGGTTGAAACAGTTAGGGGCGGGATACTCCGAATTACCGTTCTCAGAATCGCGGACCGATTCTGATGTGCGAATGAAAGCTTCGTTCTTATCACCGCCTGTGTAGACTGTGCTCCCTACGCTCACGCCTCAGCGGGAGTCAGTGAGTACAAACCGCGTCGTAGAAATGGGGAGCCTCGGGGGCTTGATGTTGATTTGACCCCGAGGTGATTCACAAGTGGAATAAAAAGTTCAAACATCTTAATATTGCTTCGAGAAGCAAGGATATGTTATCCTACCCTACTGTAATTAATTGACTGACAATACTGGTTGCTGTCAATAACTAAAATACAAACTGAATTACGTATTCGCTTCAGCCCCGCGATCATGATCTGTAGCACGATCACGGCGACCACCGATTGTTATGATGAATAGCACTCCAAGTCCAATCGCATATGCAGTCATCAGTGGGATTGTAATAAGGAACATCGTCAGAATATCAGCAGGTGTGAATATCGCCGCAATAGCAAGCATGGCGACTGTTACCTCACGCCAGCGACCTCGCATTGAGTTATAACTGACACCAGCATTATTCAAAAGAATCATTATGATAGGGACGTCGGCAAGAAGTCCAATACCGGCAGTTGTGAAGAAAATCAACCAGAAGAAATTCGTAATCCGGTAAGCAACAATCATATCGGCTATGACGGCACTATTAACGAGCCAAGAGATGACTGTGGGTGCAATTATTGTATATCCAAGGACGAATCCTCCAGCAAGCCCAGCGCCAACTGCACCTGTCCAGAGAAACACTGCGTGGCGACGTTGTGCAATGAGTTCTCGCTCTCGAAGTGCTGGCCAGGCATAATACGCGGCGAGTGGGAGTGTTGCAATAGCTGCCAGAATTGTCGATAGCTTCACCTCAAAAATAAGAGCTTCCATGGGGTGAAGTGCAACAACATTCAACACTTCTTCAGGACGTATTTGTGCAGGGAGTCGGCGAAGAAAGTCATCATACACTTGCTTGATACCACCTGTGTAAAGCCACCCGAAAGCAACTGCAAGTGTCGTCATAAAAACCGCAACAAGCCGAAACGCATGTGAGGTAATTGAGTCAAGAATAAATCTTACATCGGTGTAATATCCGGTAAACTCCTCTTCAGTGCTCGTTGTGCTGCCTTCGTCGGTATTGGCATTACTGTTGGTGTCAGTCTCCGTCTCTGTCTCTGCGTCCGTTTCACCTCGATCAAATTCTGAAAGGAATGTCTTTCCAGCACGACCTGCTCTCTCACGAATTGATCCGAGTGTGCTCTGAGATTGTTGTGAACTCTCAGTCGGGTCTGATCCGCTATTCTCTGCATCTTTACCATCTTCATCGAATCTATCGATAATTGCCTGCGCTTTTGCACGGTCTCCAGCATCAATCGCGTCACTGGCAGCCGCCATTGCCTCCGGTTCGTTCATTGCAGCAAACACTTCCGGCGGTGCAGCCCGGACCCCTGTCTCGTCAAGTGTGCCAAGCTCAATCGATGCAGGGTCGCCAACGCCCGCTTCAATGGCTGCAAGATCATCGATATCAGTATATATAGCGTATCCAACTCCAATTGCACCTGTAATGAGTCCACTTGCGAGCGTGTATGTAGCAAATAGTAGGGGATCTTCAGGCGTTATTAATCGATACTGACTTTCGAGTATAACAAGCGCATCATTCGCAATGATAGTACCACCAGTATCAAAGAAGAGATACGTCATTCCCACACCACAAAACGCAAACCCCGCAATAATGTTCCAGTGTGCGCCCATACTTGCAGAAATATCGATCTGTTCACTTCCGCGGCGAGCGATTGTGACAATCTTCGCAAGATAGAGACTGATACCATACAATGCAAGCACAGGAACCGCCCACAGAATCTGTGTAAATGGATCTGGTGGAGTGAAAAGTGCTCCAGCGACAAACACACCAAGAACCGCATATCGCCACTTATCACGGAACGTCTCATATGGAACGATATCAACATACGATAACCCAGGCATTACCAACGGGAGTTGGCTGGCAAATCCGAATGAAATCGTCAGGAGGAAAATGAACTGCGCCCATTTTACAATTGAGTATGTTGGTGCGAATCCCGCAGCAACGGCGTTTTTTGCAAGAAATGAGAAGGTAAATGGGAAAAACAGAAAGTAACCGTATGCCACGCCGATAATAAACAAACTGACACCACCAAGAGCAATGATTAGTAGCTTCCACCATGCTACTGGTGCAGACGGCCACAGTCCACGCTGTTCGAGGGCGTCACGACTATAATAAATAAATATTGGTGCAGCAATAATAAGCCCAACAACTAGACCAATCTTTGCTTGGAGAAGAATGACATCAAACGGTGTTTGTGCGATGATTGATACAGCATCCTTGATTTGCGCATTCATCTGAGCGACTGTTACCGATTTTAAAAACTCCCAAACAACGAGTCTGAGCGCGTAAAATGTACCAAGAAAGCCAATTAAGAAAACAATGAAGACTTTTTGTAAGTCCTTCTGCGCGGCTCGTAACATTGCGCCCGCAGTCTCTCGACCGGTGCCGATCGCCTGTCGCGCATCATCATCGAGCGCACTAGCCATAATTTAATAAGCCTACTTGTCGTTATCAATCTTTTTGACTGAATGAGTAGCGAGGGGATACGCCCAATAATCATAATAGTAATATGTAATCTGACATGTTCTGATTGTCCAATGTGGGAATCATTCAAACTGCTGAAGCAGACGGCAATAATATCCGTTCTTGTCGTTTCGCCACAGTCTGGACAGGTATGCCCAACCTCTCAAACAAGATATTTGAAAAAGAGTCTCGTGAGGGTTATTGACACCCCACAGGAATAACCATTTCCGAGCTAGAGTACAGTCGGAATTCAAATAACCTTCGCTAGAAGCCATTTTCCATCCTTACGGAAGCCGTCTCCAACGGTTGAGTAGGTCGGGGGTAATTTAGTGTCATCTTACTGATCGAATACAATCAGTCTTGGTCTATCCGGAAAGGCATATAAGAAGCGGGCGGCGATTCACAGGCGAATGGGCGAGAATTCGGAGACGTCGGCTGATGCGCCCGACGATGGAGACGAAATAAAAGACGCTTCCAATGAATCGGACGCCAGCACGTTGACCGACGCAAACGATACCACAGCAAGCGATGCTGATGTCGATACCAAAACACCCGATGATATCGACTCTCACCCTTCAGACTCTTCAACTGAAATAAACGAAGATGAGTCATACTCCGTGAGTAACCCTAATACACAACAGGAACATACATCTGGACTCTCACCGACTACAGACACATCTTTAGATACATCACAGATATTGCCAGCAGGATCCGACTCCGAATCCGACTCCGAATCCGAATCCGACTCCGATTCTAATTCTAATTCTGATTCCGAGTCAGGTTCGAATTCAGAAGGGGACCCATCACCGACAAACGGCGAACAAATCGACACTACTACTGCTAACACACCCACCGATCCAGGTGTCGGGAATCAATCAACTGCCGTTGCCGGCACCGACGGTGGTGAGCCCACTTCAGGTGATGTGTCTATGGTCGAGACTGAGACAGGACCTGGAGACGCGGAATCATACACTCCGGATGTGGACGATGGAATCGTTGGACCTGGTCCAGAGAGTGATGAGGAGATGCCATTGGCTGATCACATTGAAGAGATGATCAGACGAGTAGCGATTGTCCTCGGTATTTCCGGTATTGTGACTATGCTACTATATCCCGGAGCCGATCTTGTGAATACAGCCTTTGGATTTGACCTTATCAGTTCAACTGAAGTCATTGATTTCTTGTGGAATAAGCATATTCCTGGTGCGCCTGATATCGCTGCTCGTCGTCCTCGTATCTATGGTCCACTGGAACTACTCCTCACTGAATTAAAAGTCGCCGCGCTGGGTGGGTTAATTATTGGCTTACCAGTATTCGTATATGAGACGTATCTGTTCATGCGACCGGGATTATTTCCACAAGAGCGGCGTTATTACCTTGCTGCGGTTCCAACAAGTGTTGTTCTTGCATTTATTGGGATTGCCTTTGCACACTTTGCGGTTCTTCCTGCCATCTTTGCATACTTTACCTCATACACGACAGGCACTGCAGTCGTTGCTTTCGGACTTCGAGAGACATTCAATCTCATCTTGATACTGATGGGATATAATGCGATTATTTTCCAAATTCCACTATTCATCCTTCTAGCGATTATGATGAATCTCGTCACACGACAATGGCTGCTTGATCGCCGACTTCTCTTTTGGGGCAGTTTCCTTGGACTTGCATTCCTTGTTAGTCCGGATCCAACTGGTATGGCACCGATTATTATTGCTGTAACAATGATCGTTCTGTTTGAACTGACACTTCTTGTGTTAGGCTGGATTCGACCGAATGAATCGCACAGTGGGTGAGCAGTGAGTACAGTCTCTCGATGAGATCGCGTATCAATTAATGCTCACTCAGTCGGATATGAGGGTTCAACTATAGCACTGATAGAAGATTCAGTGTTTTTATTATTAGAGCGTTCTTTTATGGTTTCGATCGATCGATCAGCTGATGTAGTTTCAGTACTTTTTTGTTCATTCTCAGGGCTGACACTCCCGGTTTCATATCCATGAAGATCAAGGGTTACATGTTCAAATCCAAGCTCTTGAAGCCGCTCGCGAACCGCAGTCACAAAATCAATATCCAATGCATCAGTAAGCTCGTCACTCCCAACCTCAATTCGCGCGAGACCATCGTGATCGCGAACACGAAATTGTGAAAATCCCCATGTTCGAAGCGCTGCCTCAGCAGCCTCAACCCGGTTGAGTCGATCCTCA
The DNA here is from genome assembly GCF_000237865.1 of Haloquadratum walsbyi C23. Classification (NCBI taxonomy): domain Archaea; kingdom Methanobacteriati; phylum Methanobacteriota; class Halobacteria; order Halobacteriales; family Haloferacaceae; genus Haloquadratum; species Haloquadratum walsbyi. The sequence continues at coordinate 3,084,816 of NC_017459.1, read as the reverse complement.
GTCACCTCAAGCCCTGTTGGAATTCGTGATGAGAGACAAGCCATTGATGGTTTCTCTGCGACAGATAACCCATATGCCGCTGCGACAATTCGCACATCCTCTTTATCAAGTCCGTGCTCACGTAATGGGGATGTAATATTTAATTCATCAACCGCGTCAAGACCCGGGCGGTGTCCTCCATCGGCATCTGAGGCATTTGTCCCATCACAGACCGTTTCAATCCCATGTTCATGTGCAGCATCGTACATGCGACCAAGCCGCATCGTTCGGCAATGATAGCATCGATCGGATCCATTTTCAACGAAATTCTCGTCATTAAGCTCTGAGAACGATACAATTTTATGTGGAAGACCTATTTCAGCTGCAACCTGATGCGCATCTTCAAGTTCAGCTGCTGGGAGTGTCTCAGACTTAGCTGTACATGCAATGGCGTTTGACCCAAGTGCGTCGTATGCCAACGTAGCGACGACCGCTGAGTCAACACCACCAGAAAACGCAACAAGAACACCATCACAATCCGCAAGCGAATCCCGAGCAGCTGCTGCGCGGTTGAGTGCTGTCTCAATCTTTGCTGAGGAAACATCGATATCGATATCTTCGATTGTATCGACTGAAGACGCGAGCATATCCATATCTCCATCATTATCTCTCGACACAACATGAGACTGAAACGATGACGCCGCACCCGTGTCCGTGTCCGTGTCTGTGTCCGTGTCGATATCTATATTTATTTGCGTGTTATTTTCTGCACTCTCGTTAGATGGCATGGATGCTCATATTATAGCAAGGTGCAAAAACACGTTGTCATAATTGATATTTTCAATCAAGCCATGCGATATGAACGCGTGACCCGCAATGTTTTCTTGAGGGGGCTGTGAATTGATGCTGAATGCAGTTCGAGGATATCCCCGGTGTCGGTCCAAAGACAGCCGCGGCCCTCGAAGAGCTTGATGATGCTGAGCGTGCGCTCAAAGACGGTGATGTTGCAGCGCTCTCACGATCACCGGAGATTTCAGATGGGCGGGCAACGGCTGTCGCGCGAGGTGTAATTCGGAAGCGACATACCGACGACAGTAATTTTCTGGCAACTCGGCGTGCTCGCGAAATATATCAAGATGTCCTTGCATTGCTTCGTGACCGAGCAATCACCGAGTACGCGACAAAACGGCTTGCGACGCTTTATCCGACAGCATCGTCGACTCGCATTGAGGAAGCTCGTGCGTTCGTCACGGCAGCAACTACTACTGAGATTCCTATCGATGATACGATTCAAGAAACACTCAGTGGTGTTGAACCACTCACGACACCGACAATATCGCGCATTCGAGATCGCTGTATTGCGACGTCTGACCCCGAGCGATACGCAAAAGCCGACGACGTATTTCCTGAAGTCTCAGTTGAGGTTGTTGAAGACACACGTGAACTTGCAGAACTTGCTCGTTCATATTCGACTGTAATCGCGCTTGATGAGCGATTCGCTGGAATTGATATTGAGGGGGATGTCCAGATTCACCCTGACGCAATTGATACCCCGAATAAGATTGTCCCAGAGCGTGTTTTGCAGTATTTTGCAACAAACCGTGATCGAATCCTTGCTGCTGTGAAAGTACATGAGCAGACGAATCTTGATCCACCCTGTTCAGTCTCCAAACTTCGTGACGTGCTTAAAAAAGTTGATACCGATGGTACTGTCGTTGGGGATGCAGAACTGACCCGACTCACAACTGCTGTTGCTGATCTTGATGCTGCTGTTTCAACTGCTGAGTCGGTCGCGAATGATCGTCTTCGCGAAGCTATTCAACAGCGAGATGTCACCATTGAGGGGACTGACTTTCTTTCGCTTGTTGAACAGGGAGCTCGTGTTGACTCATTATTCGGACGCGAGCTGAATGATGAATATGATGCTGCTGTTGCTGCTGCACGAGAACACCTCATTGAAGCGATTGAGCTCCGTCCATCGGAAGCAGATTTCGCAGAACGCGCATTCCCTACAGACCCAACATTTCCTGTCGAACATGAATCCTCAGTCATCTCACGACTGCGGACCGAACTCATAACAGCGCGTGACCGAAAAGCAGCACAGCGAAAACGTGAGGTTGCAGACGAACTCACAACACTTCAACAGCCAGTTCAAAAATTGGTGCGTGCTGTGCTTGAATTAGATGTTGAGCGTGCAATCGCGAAATTTGCGCACGACTTCGAGTGTACAATGCCCACATTTATCGATGACACTGAAATCCCCGATCAAACAGGCAATACAAACAGAGATACCCCAGATACCGCTGCGGATCCGCCTCAGTCCGAAATCAATTCGAGCTCTGAGGCTAAGCATATAACCGACTCTGATGGCTCTCTCATTCGTGGGTTCAACATTAGCGGTGGTCGCTCGCCACTTCTTGATGTTGAATTTTCAGCTGTCGAAGCTATTGATTATCGCGTCTCTGGTGTTACGCTTCTTTCGGGTGTTAATTCGGGTGGAAAAACATCTACGCTTGATCTTGTTGCACTCATTGCTATTCTGGCACATATGGGTCTTCCAGTGCCTGCTGACAATGTCCGGTTAGAACGGTTCTCAGAGTTACACTATTATGCGAAGACACAAGGAACACTTGATGCAGGTGCATTTGAGAGCACGCTCCGAGACTTTCGTGAACTTGCAGATGGAGCCTCCAATCGACTTGTGCTCGTTGATGAACTCGAAAGTATCACGGAGCCGGGAGCATCTGCAAAAATTGTCGCTGGGATTTTAGAAGCATTAGAGGACCAATCAGCAACAGCAGTCTTTGTCTCTCATCTCGCTGATGAAATCCGCGAGGCTGCTGATTTTTCTGTTGCTGTCGATGGGATTGAGGCTGTTGGACTTGAGGATGGAGAGCTAATTGTGAATCGATCACCAATAAAGGGTCGCCTTGCACGATCAACACCGGAACTTATTGTTGAAAAATTAGCTGATAGCGATGGCTCTGAATCGCAATTTTACCATCGACTGCTGCAGAAATTCTAGGTCAGTGATAAATTCTCATAGATATTGTCCAAAAATATCATCAAATTATCACAATGATTATCTGACAATCACCAACCGTTAAGTGAGCGCAAGAACCTCTTGCATTCGATGAATAATGACCCTGATGAGGGGATGTTGTCATGGGATGAGTCCATCTTTCGGGATGAACACGTCTTTGAAATAGATTATATGCCAGAGACGTTTGACCATCGTGAAACACAACTTGAAAACCTCAAATACGCACTTCGACCGGCAGTTCGCGGGTCACGACCGCTAAATACCGTCATCCGTGGTCCACCAGGAACCGGCAAGACAACTGCTGTTCAGAAGTTATTTACTGAACTTGGGGCGCAGATGGGAGTTCAGACTGTTCATGTCAATTGCCAAGTTGACTCAACGCGATATGGTGTCTTCTCACGCATCTTTGAGCATATATTTGAGTATGAGCCGCCATCATCAGGGCTATCATTTAAGAAACTATTCAGTCAGATTACAGACCGATTGGCAGACTCAGATAACATCCTCGTTGTGGCCCTTGATGATGTTAATTATCTATTCTATGAAAATGAGATATCTGATGTACTATATTCACTATTGAGAGCGCATGAAACGCATACTGGCGCACGGATTGGTGTTGTGATTATTTCCTCAGACCTCACGCTTGAACTTATCGAGGAACTCGATGGTCGGGTTCAGAGTGTTTTCCGACCCGAGGAAGTATTTTTTCCAGTATATGATATCACCGAAATCTCCGATATTCTTCAATCTCGAACCCGACATGGATTTTATGACGGAGTTATCGGCTCAACAGAGCTTGATCAAGTCGCAGAATTAACCGCTGAAACTGGTGACCTCCGAGTTGGAATCGATCTTCTCCGACGAGCAGGGCTTAATGCTGAGATGCGCGGGAGTCGAAGTATCACGAGTGAGGATATTGAAACCGCATATGAAAAATCAAGACATGTTCATCTCTCCCGACGACTTCGTGGGCTTTCTGAAACAGAGCGAGCGCTTGTTGAGGTCGTCGTTGATCATGATGGTGACCGTGCTGGAACCGTTTATGAAGCCTTTCACGAGCAGACTGGGCTTGGATATACACGCTATTCTGAGGTTGTTAATAAACTTGATCGGATAGGCGTGATTGAAGCAAACTATACTGATATTGACGGTCGTGGACGAACACGGTCAATTTCAATTGCATATGACCCTGATGCAGTCGCTGAACGATTGTGAATACGATATACACCAGCATCTCGATGCAATATTGAATGTGAGTATATCCAAAAAAGCAATCTGATACCGCATATCTCAGTAAGAGGGCGTGATTCACACCCAAGTTTCTATCAATGTGAGAATCAGCTGAGAAATTAATACCTGATACGTTTATGTCTATATTAATCCAACTGAGTCAATATAAAGATGAAAACAACAGGTGGCTCAGCAGAACAAAAACGACGGGCTGGTGAAAAAGCGGTTGAATATGTTAGTGACGGTGATATTGTCGGCCTTGGGACTGGAAGCACCGCTGCCGCAGCAATCGATGCTCTTGGAGATGCAGTGGCAGCAGGGTATGATATTCATGGCGTACCGACATCCTTTGCAACACGTGATCGCGCAATTGAGGCAGGAATCCCACTCACTCGAATTGAGGTCGTCGATCATATTGATGTTGCAATCGATGGTTCTGATGAGATTAACAATAATTTAACACTAATCAAAGGTGGAGGCGCCGCACATGCCCGCGAGAAGGTCATTGATGCAACCGCAGATCAGTTTATTGTTGTTGCTGATGAGTCAAAATTGGTTGAAACGCTTTCAGAGCCCGTTCCAGTATCTACTCTCCCGATGGCTCAAAAACCAGTTAAACGCCGGCTTGACTCACTCGGGGCAACAACTACACTTCGATCGGCAACAATGAAGGACGGACCAGTAATCACAGACAATGGAAATATTGTCTTTGATTGTGCATTTGGGCATATTGAAAATGCCGAAGCACTTGCAAAATCACTCGCTGAAATTCCGGGTACCGTGGCACATGGATTATTTGTTAATCTTGCAGATATTGCCTGCATTGGGACTGAAAACGGGACTAATGTATATCATGGAGATCAAGACCAAGGTCAGAACTAGAATCGACTGGAGGATAGAAAGTAAAAACTGATGCAGAGTAATCTAATTATTGACATCCTCCTCCGCGTATAGTAGCTTACAGAAGAAGTGGGTGCTTAAGTAGATATGCATCGGTCAGAGTAGTTCTCTTGCATCGAATTAGTGAATTAGTTCACCCAGGAGTTTGTTGAATCACTAAACGCGGAGGAATCCTGAGCGTGAGCGTGAGCGTGAATGGTGGAGATTTCAGGTTTGCAGTTCCACCGAACCCCGGCACGGTGAGAATCCATGTGGGGTTCACTGACTGTGGCGAGTCGAGTGGGACTGCTGGGACTACTGGGAGTGCCATATCTCAGCCCCCGGTACTGCTATCCTCCATCGTGTTCGGACTCCCAAAGTTGTTTCTGCCTTGGGGAGTTCGGCAGATTTCGGTGGACTCGGAGTTACTTTCTGCGGTGTTTTCAAGCAGTCGGGCACTGCAACTGCATCTGCATCGGTTCAGTATATAATGACTTAGAAAAGGTTTGAAACTTAGCTCTAGAGGGGCTATTACATCTTGAGAAAGCTATATAGTTAGTTTACGATATTTTAAGCGATCCTTAGTGACAGTATCATCTTATTGAGCCATATTATTTCGTTACTTACAGACTATAAAATAAATTAATACAGACTTCAACACGGTGGATTTGAGGAAACGCATATAAACCCCTGTTCACCGATTCCATCGGGTCGGTGAACAGGCAGAAACGGACCTCTACTCCCCGAATTCTGAGCCAGTTTTCAGATCGCGTCGAGGTCATTATTACATGAACCGACCGTTCACCTGACTGGTTCCGATTACTGTCTGATTGCTTGGGGCGGACAGGCGGTCATCGTCGAAGTGACCAGAATCGCCTTACCCTGTTCCCGATCTGATTCCTATCTATAGATAGGCTTGCCTGTCACTTTAATCTCAGCGTGGCTATTGCAGAGTAGACTTCCTCCGGGGTGTCGAATTCATCCTGCGGCTGAACCCCTGTCTCTTACCCATAAGTTCGTGGAGTCGTAACCGGACGTTTCAGACGCTCTCAGAGGTATTTTGAACTCAAAAAATCGAGGCGAGAAGCGATTCAGATAGTGATACCGGCTGTAGGGGTTACAGAACGCCGGTAATCAACTCCACTACAATTGTTCCAAAGAGGTGCTGAAACTATAGGTACCGAGGATTTCAGTCGTGCTCGCCGATCCCGTTCCGCTAAAATCCTGACTCGAGTTGTGGGTAAGAGATAGGGCTGAACCCGCAGGTATTCTCCTTGGTTCTGTATAATTACTGAAAAATACGATTATTGCAGTTTACTGTGAGGCATGTCCCGGGCACAGCCCAATTCATGCTGATTCACAGCGCTCCGATGCCCTCAACTTGTAAATGAGTTATAAGTCGCGCGGTTGGACAGTTTTTCGATCATTCTCCTCAGCACGACGGGCTGCGTCCTCCAGTAGTTCAGTCACTTCACCATCAAGTGCATCATAAAAGTCAGAAGCGACATTTTTGTCTTCAAGCGCTTCTTTGACGGCCGCTTTAACGATTAGGTCTGCCATACGCTACTGCCTACACCGGCCCTATATAAAATATTTTCCAAAATGCCCCGCTCTCCGGTCATGACCGTCGTATACGGTTGTTTGATTCAAATTGTTTATATACTATCCACATTTCATCTCGATAACTATCTTAGAGTTTACTTCAGATAGACTACATATATATTTTACTCACGATAATTATAAATTTCTGATATAATAAGTTCCTGTTTCAATGACCCCCTGTAGTGGATTAGTAGTTTTCACAGGTGTAGTGACATATGACGCATCGATTCGCTTGCACACCAGTTGTAACTTTGATGAATGACACTCAATTCCTCACCTGATACTCAGGCTGGCGATTCTGATATCAAATAAATAAACTAATATTTTATCCATAGAAATATGAATTACTCTCATAGTATAGGGAATATAATGGACAAATCTGGCACTCCCGCGCACGCGCGCGAAGCGATTTATATGAGTCGTTCATATATTATATACCGGCGATAGTAATCTGCCGGACGTACACATATGCCAAGTTGTGACCATTGCGGGTCGCACGTTTCCGATCGCTTCGCGCGTGTATTTGCTGATGAGAGTGGGCAACTGTTTGCTTGCCCTAACTGTTCAGCGAATGCTGGAATCGCAGAAGCAGCTCGGCAGCGGACCCGTTCTGCATGATCATCGAAAAGGTATTTAAAACGCATAGTATCGATAGACATCTAATATAATAATGAATTCAGGGGTCATCTTATCTATGTGATTTTCTCTAATCATTCTATTCACTTTTAATATTATAGCTTTAATACATAGGTCAGAATACGCGTGTCTTTGACCGGAAACAATAGGTGTGCTTCGGGCGCGTTTGTATATGATGAAGGATGAGTATTCAATCCTACTCACAAATGATGACGGTATTGACGCGCCAGGACTTGCAACGCTTCGAACTGAGTTGACAGCACTCGGTAATGTGACGGTTGTTGCTCCGGAAAGTAACCAAAGTGGTGTTGGACGAACGCGAAATCCCACTGCTATTGTTCGTGACCATCCATGGGGATGTGCATTAACCGGAACGCCTGCGGACTGTGTTGCATATGGACTTCGTGGTCTTGATACTGACATTGACATCGTTGTTGCTGGCGTAAATAACGGTCCAAATGCCGGTAATTACGTTGTTGGACGGTCTGGGACAGTTGGTGCAGGAATCGAAGCAGCATTCCTCGGAACGCCCGCGCTTGCTATCTCAGCGTACCATTCGACAGATTTCTTTATTTCACCACCAGAAGAATATGATTTCGCTCGTCCAGCACGGATTGCACGTCGATTGGTTGATCGAGCGCTTAGTGCAGGCGTATATGACGATGTTGACCTATTAAATGTCAACGCACCAGTTGATACAGCAAACCCACCTGTCATGTTGACTGATCCGTATCACGATTATGAACAGGAGGTCGAACAGGCATCCGCAGATGATGTTTCTGATGATGTTACTCTTGAGTCAAATGAACATCTTGTCCAACTCCGCGACAGAACGTGGCCGGGGGCTGTTGGATGGGAGAGCCCGTTCCCACCAACAGATGAGCATCGCCGGCGATATCCGGTCGGAACCGACAGACGGGCTTTAGTTGATGCGGCAGTGAGTGTATCTCCATTATCTGTTACACACGGGTCCCCAGATAGTGCCGCTCTTGCAACTGTTGTTGAAACGGTTGATGTTACATAATATATGATATGTACCGATAAAAAATATCAAACTCACATCGACACTGACACTTAACCGATATCCCGTATCCACAACAACTATTCGAGTTATCATACCAGTACAGACATCTACTCATGAATGATTACCATTATGTATATATCGTCGAATGTAGTGATGAATCTCTGTATACAGGTTATACAACGGATGTTGAACGCCGAGTTAGAGAGCATAACGCCGGCGAGGGAGCGAAATATACCAGGGGTCGAACACCAGTTCAACTCGTTCATTTCGAGTATTTTGACACCCGATCAGCCGCTCTTTCGCGTGAGCACAAAATTAAGTCATACACACGTGAGAAAAAACAACAATTGGCTGAGGAGGGCACAGATATCAATCAGCCATAATAATATTTTATTGACAGTCTGAGTAGGATGAATGACTCGCAGTCACAACTCATCTGTGATCGTGTGGGCGAAAGTACGTCATCACGTCGAAACTTACTTGCGACCGATGCATCACCGAAAGGTCGACAAGAGTTAATTTTCTTTCTCGAACAGAACGTAGCCGAAATAGGGAAGCCTCGGAGCTTGTCCCGAGGTACTTCACAACCGAGGCAGTCTCCCCGCTCACTAATCGGGCAATACCAGGATTCTCTGATTTCAAGCTGAAGGAATCTTTTAGATTAGAATTAGGCTGCGGGCAGTAAGAAGTATCTCTGAATCTCATAACAAAACAGGGGCGATGGCTGATTGGCACAGCCCTCTCGGGGGGACTAAAAACTGCAACGCAACTATCCCAACTCAACGGTGTGATGCTGTAGGAATCTTCCGCCCACAGAGAGGTATCAAAAAATCACGGGAAATAAATATACTGAGTGTTGTAGCTGTCTAGCTATTTCTATATAACCCAGACTGCCGCACCTTTTTGATGTTAGTACTTGAGAAATACATATGGAGCACATATCATTTGGGACCGACGGGTGGCGTGCCACACTTGACACATTTACCGATGATCGCGTTCGCATCGTTGGACAGGCTGTTGCAAACTATCTCCATGCTGAGGGGTTCACCGCTCCAGTTGTTGTTGGATATGATGCCCGCGAAACATCTGAGGGATTCGCCGAATCTCTCGCTGAAGTGCTTGCAGGTAATGGATTTGATGTTATCCTTCCGGAGCGAGACCGCCCCACACCGCTTGTTGCGACGGCCGTTGTTGAGCGTGAACTTGCTGGTGCATTAATGATCACTGCATCACATAATTCTGCTGAGTACAATGGTGTGAAATTCATCCCATCTGATGGTGCCCCCGCACTTCCATCGGTAACAGATGCAGTCGCGAACCGACTCACCGAACCTAAGTTAGCTCCTGTGAGCGAATGGGGGACAGTTGAGCGAGTTGACCTCCAAACACCGCATGCTGAAGCAGCACACAGTCTTGTTGATACAGATCTCACAGGATTGACTATCGTGTATGATGCAATGCATGGGTCTGGTCGCGGTGTGACAGATGCACTTCTTCGCGAGGCAGGTGCAGAAGTTCATACTGTCCGTGTCGAACGTGACCCAACTTTTGGCGGGAGCCCACCAGAACCAAGCGGCGAACATCTTGAGCCACTCGTTGATGCAGTTAAAGAGCATAATGCGGATATTGGTATTGCAAACGATGGCGATGCAGATCGTGTTGGATTTGTCACCCCAGATCGAGGGCATCTTGATGAGAATCTGTTTTATGCAGCGCTATATGAATATCTGCTCAAATCTGAGTCTGGACCGGCGGTGAGGACAGTCTCAACCACCTTCCTGATCGACCGCATTGCTGAGGCACATGGGCAGTCGGTCGTTGAGACGGAAGTCGGGTTCAAATGGGTTGCTAACGCAATGAAGGAACATGATGCACTCGTTGGTGGTGAGGAGTCTGGTGGATTTTCAATCCGAGGGCATGTGCGCGAAAAGGATGGTGTGTTGATGGGACTGCTTGGTGCTGCTGTGACGGCTGCTGAGCCGATTGATGATCGTGTGAACCGACTTCTTGAGACGCATGGTGATATCGTTGCGAGTAAAAGCAGTGTTGACTGTCCTGATTCGGAAAAAGCGCGTGTTATTAACAATCTGAAAGATGACCTTCCCGAGACCGTTGCAGGTCGTGATATTGCTGATGTGGTCTCTTTAGATGGATTTAAATTACTTTTAGATGATGGCTCTTGGATCCTTGTCCGTCCATCTGGGACTGAACCAAAAATGCGCGTATATGCCGAATCATCGAGTCAAGAGCACGTTGATACACTTCTCCAGGCTGGTCGTGAGTTGGTTGAGCCACTCATCTGAGCGTCCCACGGTAATATATCGGTGTATTCGATACCGTTGAGTCAGTTATGTGTGTCGACAACGATGCTGACACATCTGTCATGGCTTCGGTATCATCCGACGCACCGTTGATGTCCGTTTCACTCATATCTGCGGAGACCGGTGCAATATCGAATCCAAGCTTTGCATAGAACGGACGTACTGATCGATGAAATTGGACAACGAGCGGACCTGGTGCTTCTGTTGCAGCAATCATGACAAGACGTGACCCAATTCCATTCGCCTGTCGAGAGTGAGTAACAGCAATGTGTGTGAGTTCCGTCGGACATCGTTGTGCTGGTAAGGGGCACGACACATTGTTCGATAACAGATAATCATAGTTGTCAACAGGGACGATTAGACATGCACCAATAATCCGATTTTGACCACTATCATGAGCAACCAGTATGGACCCAGGGGATGAACTCCTGAGGTGGCTATGAACTGTCTCTGCTGTAATCTGAAGCACCGCCTCATCGAACAACCGCATTAACATATCTATATTGCTCTTATGCTGTACTCCCGAGTGAATCTGAACTGAATTATCCATATATGCTTCTATAAGATTATAACACATGAATCCGACACTACCCTACACCAAAGTAGACCACAAACCCTAATATCCCAACCCAGCGGTGCGGTGTCGTTGGATTCCCGCGTTGACTAGACCGAAGGTCTCGTTCGCATACCAGAAATCTCTGATTTCTGAGGGCGTCTCCAGGCGGGAGAGAATATCAAATTATTAATCACTATCATACAGATTTGGAGCGAAGCGGTTTGATTTCGGCAAAAATGGAGTAGTCTGAATATATGGGTTGGAATTGAGCACTGAACGATCACTTGATGAAGTCGGTACGGTGGAGTTATTTATAGATGCGAGCAGACGGCTTTATCCATCATAGGAGTGGAACACCGTGAACTACCCCCGAGGAACAGGTAGCTTCGACCGCAGTCGGTCACGACCCACTCAAGAGTGGTTGATAGATAACGCGGACTGTTTATCTTTCCAGGTCTCACTATCAGATATATGAGTGAGGCCGACGCATCCGATGCTGCCCCAACCGGACGAGAGATTTGGATTGAGAAGTACCGGCCAGCGACGCTTGAAAACATCTATGGGCAGGAAGATACTGTTGATCGTCTTCAGTCATATATCGATCGCGATGATCTTCCACATCTCCTTTTTGCCGGTCCGGCAGGCGTTGGTAAGTGTGTCACCGGGTCAACACCAATACTCACGAATAAGGGTATTAGACAGATCGGAGAGATTGTGGGCGATGTTGATGGATTTGCACCGGCACCACAGAATCTTAAAGTATGTTCACTGACTGCTGATGGTTCGTTTCAATATCGACACCCATCGCACGTATTTGGAAAGCGTGCCAGTGGACTACAGCGAATCAAAACAAACGATGGTGCAACGCTAACGGTCACGCCAGAGCATAAATTGCTTATTCGTACCGGTGAGAACACCAATCCGACGTGGGTCCCAGCCGCTGATATCACAGCGGGTATGCATGTTCTTCGGGCAAAAAATCTCCCAGTCCCGGCTGAAACAACAGGGTCTTGTGCTGCTTCCAGGAACGCATCAGAAGTACCACATATCGAGGACGAATACCGTTACCATGATACTCTGACGGCTGATGTCAATACTCGAATTGCCACTCTTGAGAGATTGATTGAAGATTATGCTGCATCACGGTCAGATGGGAGCCTGAAGTTCACTCTCATCGGCGCGCATACACCTACTGTATCGACTGTGTCGTATCTTCTTGCGACAGTCGGAATCGCAAGTCGTCATACATCTACTCTGATCGATTCTGAAAAACGCGTTCATGCTATCATTATCGACGCATCTGACACCGTACGACTTGAGGAGATGATTGAGACCGACTGGGATACAGTCATGGCAGATCAAACAACGACTGTGACTTCGAGTCCAACAGCATCAACGACAAAAACAACTCAGTCGCATCTCTCAAATGGTGAGACACAAACATGTGGGTGGATACCATATGCTGATGGAGGGGTGACACATCCCTCAACACAGCACTCACCGCTGCACGCTGATGTCGTCACAGTCAGTGAGTCACTTGACGCTGAGAAACGAGTTTATGATCTCACCGTTCCTGGTGTTCGGAACTATGTTGGAGGATGCATTCCAACGGTGATGCATAATACAACTGCTGCGACAGCCATTGCACACGCTGTTTACGGTGATGATTGGCAGAACAACCTTCTTGAACTGAATGCATCTGACGAGCGAGGAATCGACGTTGTACGCGATCGAATCAAAAACTTCGCACGGTCATCGTTTGGTGGCTATGATCATCGGATTATTTTTCTTGATGAGGCAGACTCACTCACCGATGATGCACAATCAGCACTCCGTCGAACAATGGAACAGTTTGCTGATAATACCAGATTTATTCTTTCATGTAATTATTCTTCAAAGATTATTGATCCAATCCAATCACGATGTGCCGTCTTTCGATTCTCGCCGCTCTCAGAGACAGCTATCCGCGGGCAAACCAAGGATATCGCAGCAGCCGAGAATATTGAACTGACCGAAGATGGACTGGATGCACTCGTGTATGCTGCTGGCGGTGATATGCGACGAGCAATCAATTCCTTACAAGCCGCAGCAACAACAGGTGAGGTCGTCGATGAGGAAACAGTGTATACAATAACTTCGACCGCTCGCCCAGAAGATATTGAGACAATGGTCACCGCTGCGATTGACGGTGATTTCACAACGGCTCGTTCACAACTTCAGACCCTTCTGGTCGATACTGGCATGGCTGGTGGCGATATTATTGACCAACTTCACCGAACGGCGTGGAATCTTGATCTTGATGAGGAAACAACCGTTCGATTGCTTGAACGCGTTGGCGAGGCAGATTATCGAATTACTGTTGGTGCAAACGAACAAGTTCAACTTGAAGCACTTTTAGCCTCACTCGCTGATACTCAGTGAGTAGGATCTGGTCTTTGCACACATGGACCTGGATGTTCGATGGTCGAATTTGTGTCGAATATCTATCATTACGACTATTGCCGAATCAGTCATCTTTCATGTGATCATACTGTAATTAAGATTGCCGATCTAGATACTACGTACTCTAAGCAATTTGTCCCATCGAGAGGGTTCCATCGTTCACAGAGAGTAGATATATCGCGTGTGGAGCGGTGTATATTAATTTTCATTCTCCGTATCCGAACTGTTTTATCTAATCGTGGGGCATTCATCGATAATGAGTGAACTCGAATCGGAGTATCGTCTCGAGTATTTCGAGACTGAAGGGTTCCATCGGAAGCAGTGTCCGGTGACGGATGTGTATTTTTGGACCCGTGATCCCGACCGCGAGACTTGTGGTGAACCGCCAGCAGATGATTACTCGTTTATCGATAATCCTGGATTTGACGACCAATACTCCCTGTCGGGAATGCGTGAAGAATTCCTCTCATTTTTTGAATCACGCGATCATGACCGTATTGAGCCGTATCCTGTCGCTGCAAATCGATGGCGAGATGATGTCTTACTCACACAGGCATCTATTTATGATTTTCAACCGCTCGTCACGAGTGGACAAACCCCACCGCCAGCAAATCCACTCTGTATCAGTCAACCATGTATTCGAATGCAAGATATCGATAATGTCGGAAAGACTGGGCGCCATACGATGGCCTTCGAGATGATGGCGCATCACGCTTTCAATACTCGTGAGGATGCGAGCGATGAGTACGCATACACAGGTGAAGTATACTGGAAGGACGAGACAGTTCGCCTCTGTGATGCCTTTTTCGACCATATGGGCGCGGATTTGACTGAAATCACGTATATCGAAGATCCATGGGTCGGCGGTGGGAACGCTGGTCCCGCTTTTGAAGTATTATATCGCGGTGCTGAACTTGCGACGCTTGTCTTCATGTCGATGGAACAAGATGAATCGGGCGAATATGAAATGAAAGATGGAAATCGGTATTCCCCAATGGACACCTACGTTGTTGATACTGGATATGGACTTGAACGATGGGCATGGGTCTCACAAGGAACGCCCACCGTCTACGAGGCAGTGTATCCTGACACGATTGAATTTCTGAAAAATGACGCTGATGTGACACATACAACAGATGAAAAAGAACTCATCCAGCAGGCAGCAATGTTATCTGGATATCTTGATATTGATGAAATTGACAATCTTGCATCTGCCCGAGCAGATGTCGCTGATGAACTTGATGTTGACCCCTCCGTCCTCACTGACTTACTTGAACCGCTTGAATCTATTTATGCAATTGCTGATCATTGCCGAACGCTTGCATACATGTTTGGCGATGAAATTGTCCCATCAAACGTTGGAACGGGGTACCTTACACGGATGGTGCTTCGACGAACTCAGCGATTGATCGATGATATCGGCATTGACGCTCCACTTGATGAACTCGTTGATATGCAGGCTAAGCGACTTGGATATGAAAACCGCGATACAATACGTGATATTGTTCGCACTGAAGATCGAAAATATCGTGAGACACTCAGCCGAGGACGTCGGCGAGTCGAAACGCTCGCAGATGAGTATGCGGACCGTAATGAATCAATTCCAGTTGATGAACTCACTGAATTGTATGACTCACATGGGATTCAGCCAGATATGGTCACAGAAATTGCGAGCGATCGTGGGGCAACTGTCGAGATTCCTGATGATTTCTACTCACTTGTTGCTGACCGCCACACCGATGATGATACAACAGAGACGATAGAAAAACGTCGTGATCGGCTTGCAGACCTGCCAGAAACCGACCGATTATATTATGATGACCAGACAGGAACAGAATTCGAAGCGGTTGTTCTTGACATCTTTGAGCAAGATACTGGATATGATATTGTCCTTGATCAGACCATGTTTTATCCAGAAGGGGGTGGTCAGCCGGCAGACCATGGAACACTCACAACTGAGGAAGAAACAATTGAAATAACAGATGTCAAAGCACAAGATGGGGTTATTCTTCATCAAGCAACTGAAAATCCTGGAAAAGGCGACTTTATTCGCGGTCAACTTGATGTTGAACGACGACGGCGCCTCATGCAACATCACACAGCAACACACATTATTGGGCATGCAGCTCGGAAAGTGCTGGGCGACCATGTCCGACAAGCCGGTGCCCAAAAGGGTACCGACAGCGCACGATTTGACCTGACGCACTATGAGCGGATTAGCCGTATCGAAGCCAAAACAATTGAATCAGTCGCTAATGACATAATTCGTCAGAATATCTCGGTTAGACAAGACTGGCCAGATCGCCATGAGGCTGAAAATGAACATGGATTTGATCTATATCAGGGTGGTATTCCTCCAGGACAGAACATCCGAACGATTACAATTGGTGACGATATCCAAGCCTGTGGAGGGACACATGTCACACGGACCGGTGATATTGGTACGATTAAAATCCTCACAACAGAGCCGGTTCAAGATGGGGTCGAGCGAATCGTGTTTGCCGCTGGAGACGCCGCGATTGATGCTGTGCAGACGACCGAGGATGCACTTTATGATGCCGCAGATGTTCTTGATGTAACTCCAGAGGATGTCCCTGAAACAGCAGATCGATTTTTCACCGAGTGGAAAGAGCGTGGTAAAACAATTGATAAACTTAAATCGGAACTTGCTGAGGCCCGTGCCCAGGGTGTCACAGCAGATGCTGTCAGTATCGACGGTATCGATGCGGTCATCAAAACTGTCAATGGTGATGCGGATGAACTCCGAAAGACAGCCAACGCTATTGTTGATGAAGATGCTGTTGCTGTTCTTGGGTCAGACGTTGATGGAAGCGCACAGTTTGTTGTTGGTGTTCCAGAGGATGTCGGGATTAATGCGGGTGATGTTGTCGGACAATTAGCTCGTAAGGTTGGCGGTGGCGGTGGAGGACCGCCAGATTTCGCACAAGGTGGTGGACCGGATGCAGCGTCACTTGAGGTCGCCTTAGATGATGCTACATCAGTATTACGTAGCATGAATGAAACATGACTCGAAACTGCTAGAGTGAAAATACAAAAGACGTCCTCATTTTATTTCGCCGCAGGCAATCATAACAACATGATGTATGCTAAATAGCCGTTAATGCTATAACACCTACATACAATTTTAATTGCGTCATGAATCCATCCTATTCATGATCACAAAAACAGAACACGCTGAATACAATCATTATGATTTCACCAGTTTTTAACCGATTATCTCGTTCGATCCCGACTATGGCAGGCGATATTCCAAACAGATAGACACTCCTAGGGCTAATACGGAACTAATACATGCCATATGCCTCAAATGACGATGTTCAGTTGTATTATGAAATGGATGGCGATGCTGAGCAAGCAGTTGTTTTTCTCGGCGATCTTGGATATGGTGCTTGGCAATGGGGATGGCAATATCCTGCCGTGGCTGGACAGTATACAACAGTTGTTATGGATCTTCGCGGAACCGGAAAGTCGGATTCACCGGCAGGACCATACACTATCTCAACATTTGTTGATGACTTGATATCAGTTCTGAGTGATACAGAGATCACTTCAACACATCTTGTTGGTGCAGGACTTGGTGGGATGGTTGGACTGGCAGCTACTCGTATGCATGCACGGGTCACATCGCTCACGACGATTGGAACGGCGCCTGCTGCAACAGCGCGCAAACGCAATGTGGATTCTAATCTTGAGATGTTATGGGCTTCACCATCGGACCGAGAGGCACTCGCTGAATCAGTTGAAACCGCAGTCTCATCGTCATTTTATGATAGACACCCGGATGTCGTCGACCGAATTGTTGAATGGCGTGTTGATGAAGACGCATCGCGACCAGCATGGGAGTCTCAACTCGCTGCTATCCGTGAGTTTGATGTTGCTGATTTATTATATGAAATAACGGTCCCAACGCTTGTTGTTCACGGCATGTCTGATGCCGTCTGGTCACCCACAGCGGGAGAGCAACTTGCATCGGAACTGCCGCGGGGTGAGTGGGCTCCAGTCGAAAATGCCGGTCATCTCGTCCATATTGAGGCATCTAAGATTGTCAATGACATCCTGATTGGGTTCTTGAATGAGCATTAGCATTGAACACTCAGCATAAGTATCTGAGCGCTGGAATTGTGCAACTTTTAGCTGATTCTAGGCGGTAAGCCCCCTCAAGAAACAACGCAGGCTGGAGATCGAATAGGGTGGGGTTGTATAACCATTACACAAGAGACTTTTAGACGCATATATTGCATATTATCGATGGCTATGGGGATCGACCGCCCTCGACTTGCGTTGCTGAACGCATCACACAATGATGAGCACACGCGACGCAACTTCCGACGTGAACTTGATGCGACACTTGTCGAATATGATGTCACGGCGAATGAACGTCCTGCAGACTTTGATTTTGACGGGATTGTTATCACTGGTTCACGGTCGTCAGTTTATTGGGACCGCGATTGGATTCAACCATTGATCGACTACACCGCTGCCGTTGATGACCGCAATATCCCAATTCTTGGTGTTTGCTATGGACATCAAGTCCTTGCTGCGGCGCTTGGTGGACATGTTGAATCAATGGATGAATATGAACTTGGATATCGCGAGGTCACACAAACACAATCAGATACATTGTTTGAGGATATTCCAGAGACATTCACTGTTTTCACGAGTCACTCAGACAGAGTCACCGAATTACCCCCGGAGACAATCAAACTCGCTGAAAATGATTATGGCATTCATGCCTTTCGTCGTGGGCACGCATGGGGCGTTCAGTTTCACCCAGAGTACGATCGCAAGACAGCACGATCAATTACAACAAACAAAGACCTCCCAACAGCTCAGATTGACGCCGTTCTTGATGAGATCACTACTGAAAATTACACAGCAGCCTGCAAAGTAAAACAACTATTTGAAAACTTCACCGCGTACGTTAGGACAGTACAGTCCGGTTGTCGCTCTGAGACAAATACAGAAACCGAAGCATATTACCAGTGAGATTCAAGAGATGAATATGTCTTCGAATCATAACATAATTGTCTCACTTACCACCCACCGGGAGTGACAGACGTAAGATTGATAATGAGTATTGCGAACAGACGTGTCATATCGACGGTGTTTTGCACATCAATACTATATTTATATTAATGGGTATCGATCCGAACTTCGACCGGAATCGAGAAGTTGTTGATGAGGAAAACGGAGTTGAGGTATGGGGTCCAACTGAACCACCAGAACAACTTGGGATTCACGGAACGCACGTCGCAGTTGATTATGATATCTGTATTGCAGACGGTGCATGTTTAGATAGTTGCCCGGTTGATGTCTTTACCTGGGTTGAGACACCAGGACACCCACAATCAGATCGAAAAGTCGAGCCATCGCATGAAGCACAATGTATCGACTGTATGTTATGCGTCGATATCTGTCCGGTTGATGCAATCGATGTTGATGGATCACGAACCTGATTGAATACATCCCATTTAGATATTATCAGAGTGAGAGCACAATTTCTCTCGAAATGGCGACAGTACATCAGTTGTCACGGATACATAATCTAGCTCAGAGAATCACTTCACACTCGCAATCACTCAGCGGAGGTCATATTATCAGCAGAAACATAGCGGTTATTATTATAAAAATGAGTGCGACTCCATCAGCACGACCGAATACCAGCCGTGGAAGCGTTGGATTCCATGCGAGACATCGCGCTTGAAGTGCAAGTGTCAACCGATCTGCGCGCTCAAATGTCCGTCGCAATCCAGCAGTTCCAATAATCCGAACGCGCTCACGTCGAGTTTGATTCTGTATCAGACGCGCTTTGGCTGCCGATCGAACACGGTGAATGTCAGCACGAATAACTGGGAGAGTCCGAAAGACGACTGAAACGCCTAAAGCGAGTAGTCGACCGACGCGACCAGGAACAAACCACTGGATAGCCGCTTGCGACTGTCTAATTGGTGTTGTATGTAAATAAACAGCAGCAATGATAAAAATGATAATTACCCGATAACTCGCGAGTGATGCACCAATTGCTGCAGCCGGTACAATTTCTGGAGGCCATGACGATATATCGATTGCAGTCACAACCGGTGCGGCGATTAAAAATGGTAGCGCCGGTCGAGCAGCGCTGATAGCACGTCGGAATGAGAGATTACTCATGATAACACAGCTGATCGCAAAGCCTGAAAGCACAATCAGCCCCCGTGGCGTCGTATGAGCGAACGCCAAAGCAGCAACAGTAGCCTGAATAAACAGCTTTGTTCGGGGATCAAGTTGATGGATAATCGTGGTACCTGGATCATACTGAATCATGAGCGTTCACCTATTCATAAAAATTATATTAGATACATGTGCAGTCTCGATATATATCTATGATAATATAGAAGGGGAAACAATATCGACACTATGTGTTGAAAGCCATTGGCAAGCTGAAGTCGGTGAGCCTTCATATGCAATTTGTCCTTCTTGAATCACTATGATACGGTCTACGTCGTTGATGACGGCTTCAAGATCATGTGTAACCGTGATCAGACCCGTTCCATTAGCTGCAAGTGTGCGGAGGCGATCCTGAATCGATGCGCGAGCAGAGAGATCAAGTCCTGCAAATGGTTCATCAAGCACAATGTGATCGGGTCTCATTGCAAGAACACCTGCAATCGCAACGCGGGCACGTTCACCGCCTGAGAGTTCTGATGTCCGAGCATGGCGACATTCTGACAGACCAACAGTAGCGAGTGCGTCATTGACGCGTGTTTCAATATCTGCATGAGACAGACCAAGATTTTCTGGACCGAAAGCAACATCAGCTTCAACGGTTGCAGCGACAAACTGATCGCGTGGTGTTTGAAACACCATTCCAACTGCGGTTCGAGCAGCAAGGAGATTGGTTGAAACGGGTGTTCCATTTATCATAACCGAGCCTGAATCAGGAGTGCACAGTCCATTGAAATGTCTAACCAGCGTTGTCTTTCCTGACCCATTTGCACCGATAATCACAACCCATTCACCATCATCAATCGTAAGCGAAATTCTATCGATGACAGTTGTTTCATCATATGAGTGTTGGAGTGCGATTGTTTCAATCATTGTTGAGTATAGTTAGAATCTTGATTATGCAGCAACCGCTACATCACTTCGAACAATTCCAATTGCTGCTGCGATTTTGAGTATCTCGAATGGAATGAATGCAATTGCGCTGAGGAAAAATGCCTCAATGAGTCCAACATTCTGGACAAGTGCAAATCCAATGGTTCCAAGAGAATATATTAAGATTGTTCCACACGTTAGTGCGAGCGCCAACCGAACTGTCCCGACAGAATCAGGATTATGAAGTGTTTCACGTCCATGCACAATCATCCCAATAACCGTGGCTGCGACTGGGTATGACCAAAGATATCCGGCCGTATACCCGAATAACGGACCAATTCCAGCACTTCCACCAGCAAATACTGGTGCACCAACAGCACCGGATAGGAGATATAATCCCATTGAAACACTACCCCAGAACGGACCTAAGAATGCTCCAGCAAGGAATACACCAAGAACCTGCAAGCTGACAGGTACGGGTGAGAGTGGATTTGGAATCGATACATACGCGAATGCACCAGTAAGCGTCGCAAACAACGCTGCCCTAACGATGTTACCGATAATCTCCTCTCCGACGAGTTCAACAGATTCTGCCTCTGTCGACATATACTATTCTGTTTCGTAAACTTGTATGAAACATTCGGTTTACACAACGCAAGGGGAATGCCCTAGGGACTACCCCCGAAGCGATTCACGGTGGTGGCAGCAACGTTTTTTACGCTCGACACTTTGACCGGAGCTAATGGATGAAAAGACAGCCGATCTCCGGGATATCTTCATTGAGACAACCGGCACAGAAACAGTGACCGACGAGCAGCAAAACGACCGTGGGTCGCTCATCGACAGTGATGACACAACCGTTGATGACCGTCTGCACGCGATTATTACACAGATTCGTAATCGATTCGATGATGAACTCTCGCTATCTACTGAAACAGCAGCTCTCATTGCACGCGGGTTTTTTAATCCTCAGTTTAATTCGGAGGCTGGCAATGATAACCAATGGTCACGCATAGCTGATGCACAACTTGCTGCGTCGATTGATGATCCAGATATCGATTCCGAGACCGTGTTTGCCGTACGAATGTCATTACATCTTATTACTGATGCAGATCGTAAAGCCCCATTTGATCTTGACCGATTACGCTCATTACGTGCTGAAGGAATGACCGCTACAGCATGCGCAGATACACTTGAAACCACCACAGAAACAGTTAATCGACTTGTGCGCGTGATTGAAGCGGAAGCCGAGTCAAGACAGGTAAGTCATCGATTTCGTGCTTCTCTCGCTAATCTTCTCAGTGACAGTGCCCTTTCGGAGCGATTAGCAACCGATGCGCGACGCGATGGACTTGAGCCAGCGATTGATGATATGGAAACTGACGTTTCATTGTGAGAAGCATTCGGTCAAATTCGCTAGATATGGTATCGTATTATCCATTTTATTTGACGGTGGCGAAGATTCTTACTCAATGAGATACTTATTACGAAAGCGATGGCACAGGCCCCACAGGATCCACAGGACCTGACCGATCGATTCATTCAGTTTTACCGAAAGTACTACCGTGATGATATTGGGACTCTCGCACAGCAGTTTCCACACGAGAAGCGCTCGCTATATATTGATTATCACGATTTGTATGCATTTGATATTGAACTTGCAGAGGATTATCGCCGGGAACCAGACCAGCTCCGAGAATATGCTGAGGAAGCACTTCGCCTCTATGACCTTCCGGCGGATGTCAAACTTGGACGCGCACACGTCCGGATGCGAAGTCTTCCAGACACAGTCGACATTCGGAATATTCGAGTTCATGATGATCATATCGGACACCTGATTGCAGTACAAGGTATCGTCCGGAAAGCAACAGATGTCCGTCCAAAAATCACCGAAGCGGCATTTGAGTGCCAACGTTGTGGAACGATGACATACATTCCACAATCTGATAGTGGGTTTCAAGAGCCTCACGAGTGTCAAGGCTGTGAGCGACAGGGGCCATTTGATGTTGATTTCGACCAATCAGAGTTCATTGACGCACAGAAAGTTCGCGTTCAGGAAAGCCCAGAGGGGCTCCGTGGCGGAGAGACGCCACAAAGCATTGATGTCGATCTTGAGGATGATGCAACTGGTGCAGTCACTGCAGGCGATCATGTAACGACGACCGGTGTTCTTCATATTGAGCAGCAGACAAGTGGAAATGAGAAGACTCCGATTTTTGATATTTATATGGACGGTCGATCAGTCGAAATCGAGGATGAAGAGTTCGACGATATGGATATTACTGATGAAGATGTCGCTGAGATTGTCGAACTCTCGAATGATCCGGACATTTATGAGAAGATGGTCGAATCTGTTGCTCCATCTATCTATGGATATGACGAAGAGAAATTAGCGATGATTCTTCAGTTATTCTCCGGTGTGACGAAGCACCTTCCTGATGGGTCTCGTATTCGAGGGGACCTACACATGCTCCTGATTGGGGACCCAGGAACTGGAAAATGTGTTTCTGGGGAAACGGATATTGCTCTTGTGGAAGGAAAAACAGCCACAATCGGTGAACTGGTCGAGTCAGCGTTGACGGATCCAAAGCCAGTTGATGATGGTGTCTGGGACACTGCTGACTTCACGGTCACCTCAGCGATTGAAACTGGCGAACTCACTGAGCGAGATGTGACGCGAGTATGGAAACGCCAATCACCAGAGACGATGCGCCAAATCCAGACAGCGAGTGGACGGTCAGTGACAGTTACACCATCGCATCCAGTATTTGTTGAACATAATGGGTCGTATACTGCACGACGCGCTGATTCACTGTCTGCTGGTGAGTCAGTCGCAATTGCTGACGATGTCGCCGATTCACGCCCCATCAGCGTGGATAACACAGCTAATACTCTCAATCCACGCTCAATGTCAACACCTGGAGTAACTACAGATGGCGGTCTCCATCGAACTGGATCCGATGGAGGAATAGTTCATGCTGAAGTTGACGAGGAAGATGTTACGGATTGTCTCACGACCGACCGGATAACCGCGGTAAAGACCGTGACACCGACCGCAGAATGGGTATATGATCTTGAAGTCGAAGGCACACACGCCTATCTTACGAATGGAGTGCTCTCACACAATTCGGCGATGCTTCAGTATATCCGAAATATCGCTCCTCGGTCGGTATATACATCAGGAAAAGGCAGCAGCTCAGCTGGACTCTGTGTCACCGGAGAGACACGAATCCACACGACAGATGGATTTGTACCCCTCAAACAACTGGCAACGCAGCATCACCCAAAAACAGTTACCACAGAAACAGCTGCTGCGTATGAACGTGAACTCTACACAGTCGACCCAACAACACAATCTGCAGAAGTAACACAGAGTAAAAGTTCACATGTGTGGCGAATGCCTGAAAAACACTGTCGCCGCATCCGGACTGCATCCGGAAAGCAACTGGAAGCATCGGTCAATACACCCGTGCTTACCGTTGATGATGCAGAAATCAAATGGAAACCAATCAGTGCAATTGAATCCAATGATAGTATTGTTATTCCACAATATAACAATGTCGAGCGATCGAGTGTTTCAATCACGGATATCTTCGAATTCACACAGGAGCAACTCAAACTGACAGAAAAGTCAATCACAATACTCCGAAGCAAAATTGTTTCACAGTATCAAAATATCGCTGCCGCGGCGGATGCTCTCAATATTGATGTGAATTCAGTTGAGGCACTCATTACAGGGCAACCTGTTGTGTCTGATGTAATTGATCGTGTTTGTGATGCCATTAGTGTCTCATCTGAAGATATCACTATCCACCATGTCATAGGTCCAACTGGAACTGCCATTGAGTTACCAGAGGTGCTCAACGATGACCTCTTGTATTTGTTAGGCGCCGCCTTTGCTTGCGGTAATATCATGACGGGCGAAACCTGTGAGGAACGGTGGATTCAATTTCATGCCCCTGAGGAGTCAATCAGATCTCATATCATAGATGCTGCAGTGGCAACATTTGGCTCTGAGTCTATTCAGACCGACACTGAGCAGGCGAATACTGTTCAAGTGATTAGTGCGACTGTGACACGGCTATTTGAGACACTTGGGCTTGAGCAGATAACGGATGCAGCCCCTCGTGAGATTCATCCGCGACTGACTGCTGTTAGCGGAGTTGATGCATTCATTCGTGGACTATTTGATACCGGTGGAAGGATTGATAATAAAAATACGCCTCAGATTGCCATTGGTACGGCGAGTGAACCACTTGCCGAACAAATACAGTTGCTGCTTGAGACATACGGTATTGGCTCATGTCGAGATACAGGTGATCAATCACATACTGGCACCTCGACGACACAGGGACAGTATCTCACGCTCACTGGATCCGATGCACAAGCGTATCGAACGACCATCGGAACGAGAACCGAGTCCGGATCATCATGGGATCGACAGGTGTCCTCATCTCATGTCGGCTCAGAACCGTCTGTTCGGTCAACCACAACCGACACACAAAAAAGAACAGATATGCACGAACATGAGATTATATCTGCAGGCGATGTGTCGACTGTATCCTCCGTTGAGAGTGACGGTGGAACACCGCAGATGCCCAGGTCAAATATCGAACCTCAATCGATTGGGTATGACTATGAGTCATCTCGTGTAAACGAAATTCAGACCGAAACAGTCGTTGAAGCAGTTAATACCGGAAAGAAGGAGGTATTTGATCTTACAGTTCCGAACACGCAGAACTTTATTGGCGGTGGTATTGTGACACACAATACTGCGGCTGCTGTTCGTGATGACTTTGGCGATGGTCAACAATGGACCCTTGAAGCTGGAGCACTTGTCCTTGCAGATAAAGGAATTGCAGCTGTTGATGAGCTTGATAAAATGCGGTGTGTTACCGGTGAAACACTCGTTAGCCTTGCTGATGGACGTCATGTTCCGATTGCATCACTAGCCACGGACGCATCTAAGACAGGAACCATCGAATCAAAACCGGATGGGGTTGGACGGACAATCCGCGGCATTGATAATCTTACTGTATGGACAATGACGGAGAATAAACAGCTTACTGGAAGACCGGTCACGGCGATTCACCAGTATGATTCTCCTGACACTCTGTGGCAAATTACACTTAGTGATGGGAGTGAAGTGACAACAACCGCAGATCACCCGTTTATTATTATCAACCGCGATGGTGTACATGAGTGTCCAGCTAAACACCTCAGTGAAAATGATGAAGTGTATACTCCTGCAGATGGATTCACTGCTTCAACTTTTGATGTCACCCCAGACTCCGAGACATCTTCCGATTCTCTCCCTGATGGCGGCATAACGCAGACGCGGACAAACCAGTACTCATCTCATAGGTGTGATGTTGACCTCTCTGACGATGTGTTACTTGATGTCACGACTAAGACGATTGAATCCATTGAAACAGTTCATCCTTCTGACGGAACTGACGTGTATGATCTCACCGTCTCTGGAACGCACAACTTTGTCGCTAATGGGATGATCGTTCACAACTCTGAGGATCGATCAGCGATGCATGAGGCACTTGAACAGCAATCATATCACCCACGCTCGGAGGTATTGTTAGCAGATGGACAGCGCATCGACATTGGCACATTCGTTGATTCCCGAATTGAAAAGAACAATGCAAATGTTATTGACGGTATCAACTGTGAGATTCTCCCCGTTGATGATGTAGATGTCTACACCGTCGACACTGATACTGGCTCCGCCAGCACAGTCTCAATTGATCGGGTAAGCAGACACCCAGCGCCCTCAGAATTCATCAGAGTCAAATTCTCTAATGGCCGATCAGTGCTTGTAACCCCAGAGCATCCAATGTTTATCGATGATGGATCCGAGACAAAAACTGTCCAGGCAAATGCGTTATCTGGTGGTGAATTCGTCCCGGCACCACATCACCTTCCAGGTGTAAACACAGATACCTCGACTGTCTCTGATGATATAAATGATGTTTCAACAATAAGAACACACGTAAGATCGAGAGCGAGAGCGAAAGCAGAAGTCGAAGTGCAAGCAACTGACGGTGAATTCAAACTCATCGACGCTGCACAGACGCTCGGTATCATGACTGCTGTTGGAAAAGTATCTGTCGATGCTCCTGAGCGTGGTATTATTGTCGACATGGACCGCACGGTTGATTCGTCTAAAGATGCTATCAACAACGTTCTTGGATCCGTCATACCGTCGAATGACAATGATTCAATAACACGAGCACAGGATACTGGATCGACTGGAAATCAATGGCGGTGGTCTGTAAATACATTTGTCGAACGGATGATCGAGATTGCGCCAGCGGTTACGGCTGACCGTCCGAATCGTCGTGTTCCTGACGCAGTTCTTGGAGGTTCTGAGGCTGTGGTGCAACAGTTCCTTACGGGTGTCATAATCGCTGCTGGACGTATCTTAGATGAGACAATCAGAATTTACGCTTCCTCAAATGAACTTGCATGTGATTACGCGGACGCATTCTTAAGACTCGGAATAACCGCGTCAGTCGAGGATGGTCCAGCAGAAATAGCAGCACAGACCGTCATCAAACGTGATTCCGATTATGAACGGGCTTGCGGTATGTTTGATATATCTAGCTCACGCACAACACCATCTGATACATCCTCTCAGAATAATCAATCAAGCGTCACTGCGCAGAATGAAGATACTCATCAAACAACAAGCCATGAGATACTGCCAAGTGGCATTGCAGATGAACTTCAGTCGATTAGACAGTTGTTGAATATCCCAGCAAGTGAACAGTTAGCATCGATTACTGCAGGAGATGACGGAATTGCGCTATCTATTGCACGCGCTGAAATCAATTTACTCCGAGATCATATTGAGACACTCCGAATGGATACTGACAACGTATCTATAGGGAGAGACGATTGTGCTACGCCGACAATATCGTCTTCATCAAAATACAAGTATGCAAAAAATGGTATTACATCAGATGAAAATCTGCAGCTGTTTGGACAATCTCAAGCGCAATTCAGTGAGAGAACGAAAACCACTGCATCCTCACCGATATCGGCATCCACAGATTTAGTCTCAATCCCAGCTAATATCTCTGAAAACCGACTTGTCGCAGCGACACAACGGCTTGATGAGGTTGAAACACGATGTAATCGGCGATATCACCGTGTGATAGCTGTAGATACGGTCTCAAATGCGGGTCCCCATGCCTGTGAATGGGTCTATGACATCACGGTCGAACCGACTAACACATTCATCAGCAGTGGAGTTATACTACATAACTCAATTTCTGTCTCGAAGGCTGGAATTAATGCAACGCTGAAATCACGCTGCTCACTACTTGGTGCTGCGAATCCAAAATATGGTCGTTTTGATCAATATGAACCAATCGGTGAACAAATCGATCTTGAACCGGCGCTGATTTCACGATTTGATTTAATTTTTACTGTAACGGATGAACCCGACCCAGATGCGGATGCAAAACTTGCAGACCACATCATCAACACCAATTATGCGGGAGAGCTTCATACACAGAAGGCAAACATCCCGAATTCAGAATTCACAGACGGTGAAGTTGAGAGTGCAACTGCTGAGGTCACGCCAACAATTGATGCCGAATTGCTTCGGAAATATGTCGCATACGCCAGGCGTAACTGCTATCCGACAATGACTGATGATGCGCAAGACGTTATTCGTAAATTCTATGTTGACTTCCGCGCCAAAGGTGCTGATGACGATGCACCAGTTCCCGTGACTGCTCGAAAACTCGAAGCACTTGTTAGGCTTTCAGAGGCATCCGCACGATTGCGGCTTTCCGATACAGTTGAACAGGAAGATGCAAAACGTGTGACCTCAATCGTTGAATCCTGTCTTCGGGATATCGGCATGGATCCCGAAACCGGCGAATTCGATGCGGATATCGTTGAGACAGGGACGTCAAAGAACCAACGTGACCGAATTAAGAATCTCAAGCATCTTATTGAAAATATCGAGGCTGATTATGACGATGGAGCTCCCGTTGATGAGGTTATTGAGCAAGCGATAAGCGAGCTTGGACTGAGCGAATCGAAAGCTGAAGGAGAGATTGAGAATCTCCGCGCGAAGGGTGAGGTGTATGAACCGCGGACAGGCTCGCTTCGAACAACGTGAGCACGACGTTACAGAGCGATTTCAGAATATCAGATTAGTATATCTGAGCGCGATATCATTCTGAAATAAAATACCTATCCAGCGTACACATATGTGAACTACCACGGGCGCGGTGGTCCATGGCTTGCCGTGGTCTCTGGCGAGACTCGCGTAGAACCTGTAACACCCGAACACACCGTTGGTGCCACCCCAACAAATGTCGTCTGTTGCTGCCATGATGGGTGCGTCCGTGGGTGTCCGCCCCCTCGCGTAGGCGCGACACAGGCCCGGCGCATCGCGTCTTACCCTGTAGTGGGTGCGCGGGTTTTGCGAGACCGATAACGTGGGTTCCAAACTGACATACGGCGTCCTGATAGTTCAAAACAGAAACGTAGCCGAGCGCACGCGCTTCGCCCCCGCCCACGGTTGGGGGGGGAAAAACACGCGCTGCTTTTCGTTTAGAATACGACTATAAGATAGCCGGTGCGCCCCTGATTAGTATTATACCAGTATTATGTCATACTAGTGAAATATACTCCGTATGAGGAAAAAAATTTATTCGTCTATCAAACACTGTGCTGCATATGGTATCAACTACAAATCAAATACTTGTACTCACATTCGCATGTGTTGTTTGTATTGCAGGAGCAACTTTTGTTGCGAGCGCTGCTGAACCGACGGTCGATATTGAGGTGAATAACGAGCAATTCACCGATGGGACAGAGATTGATGTCGGTTCAGACCCGACTGTCGATATCAGTGTCACCGCTGAAACACAAATTAATCTCATTGAACTGTATGTAGATGGAATTGCTCAACGGACATTCGACCCGAACGGTACCTCATTTGAAGAGGAATTTCAATTGACACTTGATAACGGTGAACACGACATTCAAATAGTGGCTGGCGCGAACGAAACAACAACAATTGATGGTGTAATCACCAAAGACAGCGGTGCGCCATTCATCGAGTACACAGAGCCATTCAGCACACCCGACAAGAGTACACCACCAGATGTCACAACGGTCACTGAGGGGCAGTTGACTCTTTCTGGGGATCTCTTCGATGATAGCGGTGTTCAATCAATCGAAATTGAGCGACGATTTGAATATAGATATGCGAATTCACGAGAGACGAGTCGAGCAAATTACGAAATTGACGACCCTGGTGACTCATTCCAACAGGAAATTCTTCTTGGAAATGGAGAGAATGAAATCACCGCAAAGTATATTGATGAGATGGGGAATCAACGTCGCCATGATTTTTCTTTAGTTGTTGATGATCGAAGGGCTCCGCAAATCGATGTTAACGCTCCTGCACAAGTCACCGAACCATCAGCAACCATCAGTGCGACTGTAACAGATAATGTGAAACTCCAATCGGTTACAATAACAGCCCCAAGCATCGGGAATAAACAGGTCGTCTCAAGCAGAAGTCCAGAGCCAAACGCGGACCGATTGCAAGTGAATATTAACGAGAATATTGACCTCAGCGAGGGAAGAAATGAAGTTGATATCGAAGCAACAGACGTGAACGGCAATAGCGTGTCAGAGGAACTAACCGTCGAATATGTCCGTATTATTGAACCAACAATTGAGATTGACGCTGAGAACACGACAGTTGAGGGCGATTCCGTTTCTGTGCAAGGGCGAATATTCCGCGGCGAGGTTACGCGTGCCTCAATCCAGACACGAAGCGACTCGAAGAACGGTACTGAAATTGTTGATATCGGCGGTGTATATACTCAGGATTCAGTTGCAGAGACAGTAACAATCGATCAAACGCTTACACTGGATACAAACGAAACAGTAACTGAAATCCGCGTTCTTGCGACCGACTCAGAGGGAACACAACATGAACACTCAGTGTGGATTAATGCGAAAACAGGTACAATTGGTGACTCTCCATCTGCCGTAGACGGGTCATTGCCTTCTGATACGACTCCAATGTCGACCACAGGACCGTCTGAGGAAACAAATATCGATGGTGATTCTGACACCAATGGAGACACGACAGATGATAATGATGAAACAAACGTCGAAACAGATGAAAACACATTGGCACAAGATGAGACGACGACATCTGTTGCGACAACAGCAGTTGAATCAACCTCAAGTTCACAATCATCGCCAGGATTCGGCGTTATTATCGCCATTATAGCCATATCACTCGCGTTCATTGGCATTACCCACCGACGATGATGTGATCTCGCGGGTAAATTTAACAAGAATACAAACTGCGTTACTAAAACTTGCGCTTTATTTACTCTTAATCTCACTTCCTTAATCAATTGATCCTCGATTATCCAATTATGATCATATCGATCACTAGCGATTTAATATCCTGACCAATGATAGAACGCATGACTGGGTATTAAACAGATATCTTGCCTGATTTTAATAATAAATCCGATTTGTATTACCAGTCACTGATATAGATCGCATAATAGCGTGGACAATTTTTATATACGTATTATCCTCAGACAGATACCCCATAGTATAGAACTTAGGGTGGAATTCTTGCGTATAAATCCGTAGTTGTAAATCAGATAAAACGTAAGACAAGTACTAAGATCATGGACCGGATTTCAGCGCTGAGGAATATTGAGGAGTCGTTACGTGCTTTCGAGACAGGTGATTCAGATCTCGCAGCGGTTGAACAGCGAGTTATTGGTGTGCTTCGAACGTATGCCGCAGAACTTGATTCAACCTCATCAGAATTATGTGCATACGAGGCAAGCGGGACTGAGCGGGTTGCAGGTCTCATTGTTGTTGCACCGAGTAAATCAAAAGCACATGATCGGATTGCCACACTGTTACATATCGACCCATCCGAGCTCAGTGATCAAATCAACATCACTCCCATTTGATCCGGTGACTGATTGATAGTGATTAGTTCGAATAGTTTCACCGACGATGTCGAATGACGCGGTTTCAGCGGCTCCTATCATGGCACCGATAATCACGGCGGTAAAGACTTGCACTAATCACTATGACATAGTATCTGTGAACCACCACACCCTACTCGTCTATTGACGCAGACTCGTTAGGAGTGGAGCTTCATCTTTCTATGACACGCTTTCCATCCACGATATCAAATGCATCTTGAGAATTAAAATAATCTTAAACAGAAAGACGCGTGATTTTTATACCATCGCGTGGACCCGAGAATCAGTCATGCTACTGATTGTGACTTACAGTTCTCACGCACGACAAACGCTTCGAAACGCATGTCGATCACATGAAGAGAGTGTTGTTCGCCGATTTGGTCGAGCCGCGCTTCTCACAGAAACAGAGTACAGTGCATTTCTTGCCTGTCGATTGCGTATTCGCCATGGTGCGGATGTCCAAGTCGAACGGACAACACCATTTAATGAGTTTCTTGACCTTCCCGAAGAAATTCGGACAGCTGCAACAGCATATGAACACAGAGAGACACCGAACACACCGTATGATAAGTTTGTGGTAGGGACTGATCACCCAACCTCTGAGTCGATGCGCACCCGCGAATTATGACTAATGACGATACTGATCATTATATTGGTAATCCTCAGTCAGCGTCTGCTGTTCCGCCACCACCAATCGTTGAATTTCCTGGTGGAAAACAGGTGCAGGGACACGTAATTGACTTCTGCCGTTCACCAACTGAACCGGACTCTGATGATAGCACTAGTATTTATGATTCTGAAAAACGTCGAGAAACTATCCAATATCGGTCTCACTCGGACTCCGAACGATGGTACTGTTCACATCAGGTACATACGGATATCTCACCTATCGAACTTAATCAAACCGTGTGTGCAGGGGCACCAACATCATCGGAGAGGTTATCTATCTATTCACCACCGCCAACATCGGTACGTGAATACATCGGTATACTAAGCCCTGATCCAGATATCAAGCGCCGAGATGCACTTATTACCATTGGGCGGCTTTGCGGGGTCAAAACACCGTATGATAGTTCGCTTAAGACTGTACAATCAGCTATCGACCAACTAGAGATATCATCGGTGCCTGACATTACGACCGCCCGAAGGCGTGTTGCTGATGCTGGGGCGGATGTTGAGCGATTACGTGAACGTGTTGCTATGCTTCGTGGTCAAATGGCTGTATATCGTGAGACCGATGTGACTACCGACATCACTAACGCGGAGATTGCACTCAAGAACGCAATTCGGACACTCTCTGAAGCCTCGACAGAGGAGATTGCTGCGACTCAGCGACTTACGCAATTAATCGATATTGCCCGCACTGCCCGTGATTGCAAAGAGAAGCGCCTATCACTTATTGACCGTCGTCAAAATTTGAAACGTCATATCCGGGCAGAAATTTTCGATGTAATGAAGGCTGAATTTGATCGTGTTCGCCAGGTGCCGTGGATTGCTGAGCGTATCGATGGAAATAACAATTATACAACCGCACTTGCTGACGCAATTGCAATCCTTTCGCTTGCTCCACTTCGTGCGCCGCTAATCGTTGCTGAAAGCGTCGCAACTGCGTTTGACGGTATATCAGCGCTTGCGATTCGGATTAATGCAACAATAATTGTTAGCACTACCAACAGGTGAAAATAACTTGAGGTCACTACCGTCATTCCTTTTTTCATATGTGATTGAGAGATTATTTAGATGTGAATCCACAACCAGCACCCTGAGGTCGGGTCCTTCACCCGTAGTGTGAGTTCGAAATCAAATATTATCCGTTTATCTTGATGTTCAACCCGTCTCAGTGAATCGCGTATGAGCCAGTGTAAGCCGACTCCCCCGGGCTTGACCCCGAAACGATTTAATATAGCAATGTACCGACTTTGAGAATGCGAACGATGTGGGTTGCTCTCCACTTGCCAGATCTATCCTACAACGAAATTCGCAGACTTTCGCTTAGAAACCTTAGCGCCTCAATTCAGCTAACAAGGATTAATATGTGAATACGCGACTATTGTCCGCGTGCAAACTAGTGTGTCAACACATCGTGCTGCTAACGTCATTCTTGTTGCCGTCACAGTATACAATAACACGAGTGTTGATTGTCGGGTTCGTGTTCAAAATAGACTTAATGGACCTGTACTCCCCCCTCGGCAGGCGGGGATTCCAGCGTCGGGATGGGACGCTGCAGGATATAATGGTCATGTTCCCGCTGGGAAGCGAATGACGATTGGGTATGCATGCCCGAGTGATGATAATGATGATGATGATACAGTACCCTCAATTGATGAGACTGTCTCCGTTGAAGCACATGCAGACAGTATAATAGACAACACATCAATAAATACGAGTATATCCTCACCAACAGACGCTGTTATTCGAACACTTGGACGCTCCCGCCCACCTATTGATACAATCCCAGACTCAAACCCTATATCTCGATCTTCTTCTGATTCGCCGACTGATAATATGGCAGAAACACCCGGGACAGATCGTCATATTACGTCCGCGATTTCAGCGTCCAAGAACAAACAAACTTCGTTACCACCCTGCGTTGATACATGGCTCACTACTATTGAGGGTCGATTTGATCAGTCAATGGGTAGTGATCAATCAGTAAGTAATCGGACCCGACAAACAAGAATTAATATGATGAATACAACACACGCTCCCCGTGCGTCATCGAAACCAAACAAGCAATTAACCGAAGCAGAATATGAAGCACTCGAAGAGATTAACACACGGGTTGATCACATTATTACCGCCTCACCGCATGTCGCGGATCAGCCAATCAGTGCACTCCGTCAGATTGCAACACGCACTATCGACACTTCTTCATCTTCAGGCACTTCTGACATGCAGCACATGGAGGCATCTGTGGCTGATGACTCCAAAGTGACCTGTCAGTCTAGATCCGACAGTGAAAAACACACAAATATCAATTCCGCTCCTGATCGAACACAATCAGCTGACGGGTCATTATAATAATGATTCTCGCTGTCACCGGTGGAAAAGGAGGGATAGGGAAATCAACACTTGCTGTTGAACTTGCGGCGGCGCTCGATGCGGTCGTTGTCGACGCTGACTTAGGGATGGCTGATATTCCATGTCCCGATTCAAATATCAAGTCCCCAAATCTCCATGATGTGTTGGCTGGACGGGCTGACCCGATTGCGGCTGTTCGAACAGTCAGACAAAAACAAGCACAAGAATATAACACACATCCTCGTACGATTCGCATTCTTCCGTGTGGTCGATCACTCACCGGTGCACGGGCAGCGGATATCACCGCTCTTGAATCAGTACTTCAGCGTGTGGAGCATGCATATGGAGACATCGTTGTCGACTGCCCAGCGGGTCTTCGGGCTGATGCTGGTGTTCCACTCGCAGTCGCAGAGACATGTGTTATTATTGCATCACCTCGTGCGTATGCACTTGGAGACGCTGTCCGTGTCCGAGCACTTGCACGTGAGGTTAATACTGGAGTTATCAGTGTAATAATCAATCGAGCTGATGATAGTTCACCGACAGACGCTATTGCTGAAACGCTTGGTGCACCCACAGTGGGGGTCCCTGTTGATCCTCGAATCAAGCAGACGCTTGAGACGCTTCATCCACTCATCCAACGAGTTCCAACAGCACCTGCATCACGCGCTGTCCAGCGTGTTGTAAGCAAAATAAAACGTGTTGATATATAATAAAATATACTATCGTCGCAGCATAAATGTATCATTGTATGTGAGTGCCTATGATTGCTGATTCGGTAATATACGGTGTGTTACATTGCTGAGGGGACATCATATGACATAATCTAGTAATTTTAATTATCCACATCAGACGCTGATGAAAAGTCTACTTCATCAATGAATTGAAAGGGTACAACGACCGACACGTCAAAAAATATTGTCGTACCGCTAGTTACTATGAATAAAAGAGTTCTCGCCATGCGACATGGATAGCGACAGGATAGCGTCGATTCCGACTGAGGAATACACGCTGATCGTTTTTATGATCCGGGACTGACCGATCTTGGTCGATAGGCAGCATGGCGAGTTAATCGGCGATTCGCTGATATGCAGCCCAATATTGATTCCGTGTGCAGATTGTCAAGGCGACTGCCTCGGGGTTTGACCCCGAGTGAAGCCAACACCTCTAATTGACCCGTCATATGTAATCTGATTGGTGGTTAAATAATGACTGTGATGGTCAGCGCGTCTGACTGAGAGTCTCATCACACGGGCGGTCAGACACCACGCACCGTCCAACTCAGAGAGGAACGGAACGTTCCAAATCAATGTCGTCCGAGAAATGAATTCTCTCGTGATCACGAAAATCTTCGATTTTCGAACGATCTGTGGAGACCGGACCCGCTCTGAAACGGTCCTCTCAGTGAGAGTGGTTTTGTAAGTTCTGTCGACAAAGCAGGAAGCCTCGGAGCTTTGATGTTGATGTGACCCTGAGGCAGGTTTACAGCTTGCCATTTCTTCGTACTATTGAGACAGCTAGTGAAATTTGTGCAGAAATCTCAAAGTCGGTTGCGGTTGAGCCTGTGCTTGGTGGGCACAGAAACCTGAGTGGTTTGATGCTGAGCCAGAGACAATTGATATTGACCATCTCACACTACAATTTGAGAGGTGTCACCCAGAGTCATGATCCAGAGATCTTCCCACCATATCCTGAATCTCCTGCTGAAGTAATGAATCGGATTGGGAAGAAAACGCGTCAGCTCACCAAATCAATGTCTGACACAATTGTCCTCGTTGGACATGGTGTGATCAGCAGTGTCGTCGACGGGCTGATTGGCACGACTGCGGGTGCTAATGCACCGTTATGCGGGATAACACGAATCGATCGGGAGCAAAACAATGGGCTAGAAAGCACTGTGATAGTTGAAAAAGGCAATAATTGGCAGCTCAGATGCAGCGGTGATACAACACATCTTGATGCCTGAGTTATACAGAGTAAATAATTATTCTGTTGCCGGCAGCGTCACCTCACGGAGATCATGATATGTCGCACGTAGTGTGACCGGTGTGACATCCGCAATATCTGCTGCTGTCTGCTGTGTTAGTTCAAACCCAATGTCACGAGCAGCAGTATATAGACAAGCAGCGGCAACACCACTTGGATTTCGCCCAGCACCAATCCCTTGTGCTGTTATCATTGAGATGTATTCACAAGCGCGGCGCTCAATATCGGATGGAAGTTCTAATTCAGAGGCAAACCGGGGGAGATACTGTGCCGGATCAATCGGTCCAATTGGAAGTCCAAGTTCACGATTGAGTGCGGTGTACGCAGCACGTTGTTCGGCAGATGTCGCTTTTGCAATGTCAGTGATCTCTTCGATTGTCCGAGCAACCCCGGCAACTCGACAGGCAGCATACACACAAGCAGCAGCGAAGCCCTCAAGCGAACGACCTCTAAGTAAGTCCTCTGATTGTGCAGATCGAAACAGCGAACATGCATCATCTCGAATCTGCTTCGGGAGTGAAAGCGCGCCTGTGAGTCGTCGAATCTCAGTAAATGCATATACCTGGTTACGCTCACGTTTTGTTGAGATACGAGCGCGATTATGTTGACGACGGAGGCGAGCAAACTGCCGTCGTTTACGCCCAGTAAGACGAATTGAGCGACCAATTTCAGTTGAGAGCCCACGATCATGTCGGGACCGGGTCAGCGGTGCGCCAGTTCGCTTTGGATTTGTTGTGTCGTCCGCGAAGGACCGCCATTCAGGTCCATGGTCAATACGATATTCTGATAATACCAACCCACAGTCTCCACAAATAGTCTCCTCGCCCGTATTTTCAGGATGTCCGCCACACTCAGGACACGATACCGGTGTATCTGTTGTGAGAGAAATATCAGCAGTAGATTTACGCTTTGCTTCGGTCTTGATAACGGGTGCGTCACTCATTACATATACAACTCTGTCGGGAATCGATATTTAACAGTAGGGCAGATGACGCCGATTCGAGCCGGAATGCCGGTCTTAACTAACCGGTTACCGGTCAGTTCCAACTCTCAGAATTGATAATACGACGAACATATTATGTATCAGAGTGAGAACATCACAATCTATGGGATTGTCGGACATTGCCGCAGGGATTAAGTCAACAACAAAGCAGCAGACTCGCACGGTTGCAACAATCGATGATACCGATATCAGTTTGAGCGAGCGTCTTGGCGATCACGAATCAGAACTTCCCTGCACAGCAGTTGCCGCAACGACAGTTCTTGAGGCGTATGATGCTGGTGCTGGGATTGAAGCTGCTGCTACGACTGCAGGAATCGCACCTGTCACTGCTGCGAAGACACTTTATCGATGCGGTAAACCGGGTATTATGCCATTAGCTCCTACCGGACGACAGATACTCCACGATTGGCTTGCAGGGCAACTCTCTCGTGTTGACGCACTCGCGTTGACACAGACCGATGAACCGACGTTCGCACTCGCTACATATATTGAAACACATGAGATAATTGAACCAATTGCGGATGTCACTCGCCGCGATACAGCTAATTCCTTTTGTGATCATTCATCTGTCTCACAGCATGGAAAGTTCGCTGAAACAAGCAATGACGGCGGTAATCTGTGATAATCGACTAGTAGTGCTCATACACAAACACATACATATAATGCAAACATACACAGCTCAAAATTACCGTACTTATGAACTCACGCTAAGATTGTTGCTATCAAATCATAAAGAATATTATCTATTATTCACCAATTGCCCGACAGCACTGCCGGTAATCACAAAACAACCGACACTCACATTCACATGATATTCATTATATATTATTCTGATATTTTATTATATCCATCACATATTTTCCAATGTATTATCCTTGTTCTGTCATCGAACAGTGCTCATTCACAATCAGGTGTCGCCCTGCTACACGGGCTAAAATCAAGCGTCTTGTGTCAATTCAAAAAAAGATATGATACGCTTCTGCAGCTGATGAGACATATCGATAACCATCACACTCAGACAGGAACCGGACAGCAAAACCCAAGATTACTCCAGTCAGCTGATTATGCTCAAGTATATCATACAGCTCTGGTCCCTGAGACAAGACAAGTGCAGGCGCAACGATGACAGCAGCTCATCAACCAACTATCACTGCAGTTATTGGTGCGACCGGCGGGGCGGGAACGACACGCACAATCGTTGAGGTAGCAACAACACTCGCCCGGACTGGCGCAGATGTTGCTGTCTTCGATGCTGCAGTCGGGTCACAAGGGCTGTCAGACTATGTTAAGGGTCGTCTTGACCCAGATCTCACGACACTCCTTACAGATGCGGTCGATACTCCACTATCTGATGGACTTTACGCGCTTCCATGGAGTGATACAGTGCCAGGACGCCTTGCTGTCTGTCCTATTATGGCTCCATTTGAACGGCTTGCCCGCGCACAATCTGTCGCAGCTGCTAAGCAGTTTGAAACACGGACAAAAACCGCAGCAACACAGTTTGATACAGTTCTTGTTGATGTCCCACCAATTAGTGCAAACCTCGCGGTTGCAGCCGCGCATGTCGCTGACCATCGAATCGTGATGATGCCGGCAACAAACAGAGGGGTGACAGCACTCCAGCGAATGCATGACCGTCTTGCTGATCTGCAATTTGAGACCTCAATTACTGTCTCAACGTTTGGAAATAGCGATGAGGCTGAGATTGGTATTCCGACGCTTACCGGAAGTGACACCATGATACAGTCAGCGCCATATGATGCAAATAATGATACATACGCAACGTCAATTGCACATTTTGCTGCTGTAACCGCGGGAGAATCGATTGAGCAGATTGTGGATGACACGACTGATTTGCCAACCCGTCTCAAACAACGTTTCTTGGGATAGCTGTTGTTGACCCGATCTAGTGATCAGATTAAATTCGTTTCATCATATTTCATTGAATTGACGACGAATCCCAACAAAAGTTGGATATGACAACTCTCGTATTGTTAATATTCGCTTCTTGCTGTCAGATCTCTCATTTCATTACACCGCGTATATTAGTTATAAATCGGCTGTCGACTCGATATTCATCGCAATAGTGTCAAGCTCAGAATCACTCAACTCTGGACGTGCACCCGCAGTGGCATGGATTGGACCACCCCCGTCGTCATCGAATCGAGGAATAATATGAATGTGCACATGCGGGACTTCTTGACCTGCCGCAGATCCATTGTTAACACCAATAGTCGTTGCATCAGCGTCAACCGCAGTCTCAATAGTTGGTGTCAGCGATTGTACAGTTGCCCATAATTCGGTCGCAACGTCATCAGGAAGATCTCCGAGTTTGGTATATGCATCTCTTGGGATGACAAGCGTATGCCCGGGCGCGAGTGGATTCGCATCGAGAAACGCAACGATTGTTTCGGTTTCATGAACAATCCGAGCTGGAATGTCACCAGCAGCAATCTGTTCGAAAATTGTTGGATCCTCGCTCATATGTCATCATTTCACACGGCGATAGCAAGTAGGTTCGGGTTATCATATTGAGCTTGTCACATTGACATCCCTCTCGTCCTGAAGAGCGAGATTTTAGACGTGCAGCATGAGTAAGTA
Source organism: Haloquadratum walsbyi C23 (assembly GCF_000237865.1). Lineage (NCBI taxonomy): Archaea > Methanobacteriati > Methanobacteriota > Halobacteria > Halobacteriales > Haloferacaceae > Haloquadratum > Haloquadratum walsbyi. The sequence continues at coordinate 3,044,383 of NC_017459.1, read as the reverse complement.
TGTATTTGATGATCATACAACATGGGTCCCTTTAGGATTGAATCCTATCTCTTCTCAATATCAACTGCCTCAATAGCTGCTGCGACAGTTGGAGCGACTGATACGGCACTCACTTCGCGTTCGATTGTGTCGGTTCCAATAACCCGTTCAATACCGGCGCGTTCGAGTCTTGTTCGAGCACCTCGAGCCAGTAGGGGATGAATACATCCAATGTAAACCCGTGCTGCACCACCATCGTTAAGATGTCCAACAGCTGTGCTCATTGTCACTCCGGTAGCGATAATATCGTCAACAACAACGACATCCCGAGTTGATACATTCGTATCAGTTATATTCATATCAACATCGGTCCCAGAATGACGTGTCTTCTCAAAGTAATCAGTACTCCCAGTACCATATTCATCCCGGACAGCAGTGGCGAGTTCGATGGCACCAGCATCTGGAGCAATAAAGAGTGGTTCAGATAATCCAGATGGCAGTGATTCTGCAAGATGTGATGCTGCATCACAGATTGTCACATGTCCGTCAAAAAAATCAGCAACTGACCGCTCATGTGGGTTAATCAGAATAACCCGGTCAGTTGTTGGTGAAATCGCCCGAGCCATCGCGCGTGCGGAGACCGGATGCCCAGACTTGAACGCTCGATCCTGTCGTGTGTATCCCATGTACGGAATAACCGTAATAACCTCTGTAGCACCTGCTTCTATCACAGCATCCTGTAACTGCAACAGTTCTACCCATGTATCGTTTGTGTCAGTTGTCGCAACAATAATCGCTCTATCACCATCGAATTCAGGCACAGCAGCAAGTGTTTCGCCGTCGGGAAACTGGTCATACGTAACTGCAGCAAGAGGTTTATTCAGTTCTGTCGCGAGGGCTGAAGCGAGTGCTTGCGAAGAGCTTCCAGGAACAATCATATCCACTGTCTCTCAGTCCGTACTAAAACCCCTTTTCAAATGTTGGTTTCGGGTGATTCACCAATTATTATGCGACACAGCAATAGCACTAACACCTGTCACGCCAAGATTCCGATGCTGCCATTCAGCCTCTCTTCTGTGAGCTGGTTTTCTCTTAGTAGTCTCAGCAGTCTCAGTAGTGATATCAACGCATGCTGCAAGCGTTCCATCAGTCGTCACAGCATACGTTGTTGTGTGACTATGTGCAACAGCCATAATTGGCTCTGTGACCGGCAGATTCACTGACTTCCAGTGAGCACCCATATCAGGCACGAGTCCGGCTGTATTGCTTACATTACATGCATATAAACTGCCACCGCAGACAGCATGTGCCCGGACAATCCTATCAGAAGACCGCATGATATCGACGGATTCAGCCTGTTCGATTGATGGAATCTTTATCCATCCATTCGCAAGCACATAGAGTCCATCTGTCGTCGCCGCAACTGGCTCAGCGTCAATGTCATGCGCCGTGTCCAATCCAGCATATGAGATGATAGTGCCCGATGGCGCATCAGACGTTACCTGAAATACTCCCTCAGCGGTTGCGATGAGCGGCATATCGATTTCGTAAATAGTACTGCATGTATCAATAAATTTCCATGTAGAGAGTATCTCCGGTTGAGAGCCAAATATATCATCCGGTGACATTGTGAGGCGGTAGATATCCCCCGAGGTCTCTCCTGCAATGAGTGCAACCTTGTTTTGGGTGGTTGTTTCAAATCCAACAGCACTAACAGAGTCAATTCCATCACCAATATTATAAAATTGCAATTCATCCATACTAGCTTCGTCCCCAGCATCTTCGCGTCTCCGTCGATGATCGGCGAGAAGAACACCATCGTCGGTAGCCGCAGCAACATACGGTCCCGCGGTTGCAATGTCACGAACTGCTCCACGATACGCAAGACCGAATTCACCAACGACCGCGTCAGAAACAGTGACGCCGAGAACGCCTAATTCACTCCCGAGATAGACAGTTTCTGTGCCTACAGTGTTTGTATATACCCGTTTTTCATCAATTGTTGGCATGCAGCTATTTTCTTACAGCGTCAGTAAAAGCAGTTGGGAGGAATTGTAGCATTTACATGAACATGCCTTATTGCTGAATTATAGAGAACCAAGGAGAATACCTGCGACTTCAGGCCTGTCTTTTACCCATAAGTTCGTGGAGTCGTAACCGGACGTTTCAGACGCTTTCAGAGGTATTTTGAACACAAAAAATCGAAGCGAGAAGCGATTCAGGCAATGATATTGGCTGTAGGGGTTATAGAACGTCGGTAATCAACGCCACTACAATTGTTCCAAAGAGGTGTTGAAACTGTAGATACCGAGAATTTCAGTCGTGCTCGCCGATCCCGTTCCGCTAAAATACTGACTCGATTTGTGGGTAAGAGACAGGACTTCAGGCGCAGGATGAATCTGAGATAAGTTTTTAGAATCTACCGTTCGATTGCCAACCAGAAATCTCAGTCCATACGTTGAATTGGCAGGCAACCGTCCGATATGGTATGATTCAGGTCGGGGATAGAACGACTCCCAGTGAACTACCCCGCCCTGCTCGACCTGACGGCCTCGCTGAGGGTGGGGCTTCCTGCTTCTACGACGTTGTCAGACTGCGTCTGACAGCCCACCAGACGGAGTCTGGTGAACGCACTTTGCAGATACAGGTGTATCCACAGGGAGTGCAGTCTCCACAGGCGTTGACGAATCGCGGGGCGATTCGTTCGCACACCGGAACCAGAACTCGGAGATTTCTGGGGACGTTTCTGCGGAGTGTCCCACTCCTAGTTGCTCGACGGGGTGATTCCGTGGGACAACGCACGCTTTTTGTCGCGTTTGAACGCTATCCCTGTCCGTCAGCCTCGCACGGAGCAACTCGTTCCGAATGGAACGACGAGCGAATCGAAGCCGACAGGTCAGAACGCCCATCTTACTCTTTCCTCCGGCGTCCGACAACATAACTGCTTAGATAGGTCTGTGAGTCTGCCGACTCACAGTGTACAACCAGATGATGACGGCGCTGTATCTCCTCCCCTCCCTACTGCGCTCCTTGTCCGCTCGCGTGGACTGTGGTGCTCCTTGAGGGAGGGCTTAGCGCCTGTATTCAGCTAATCCGACAATGGCGGTCTGCCCGCCTCAAGCAATCAGATAATAGTCGGAACCAATTTGATGAACGGTCGGTTCAGATAAGTATAATGAACCGATGCAGATGCTGTGTCTGACTATGTGGAAACATCAGAAAAGTCACTCCGAGTCCGTCGAGGTCTACCGGATTCCCCGTGGCACAAACAATACTGGGAGTCCACATATGACCGAGGATACGAGTACCGGGGGCTGAGATGTGCCACCCCAGCAGTCTCACCCGCCTCAGACCGCGAGCATTCCGACGGATTCTCACCGATTAGATGCTTGGTGAGACTACAAACCTGAAATCTCCACCATTCACGCTCACGCTCAGGATTCCTCCGGGTGAACGCCGAAGAGTATGTCAAGTAGTGATATTGAGCGTAATAGCGTGGTCAATTCAATCTGTTAGTGTGAATCTGCGTCCAACAAATTACTTAATTTGGCGTGATTACGGCGCGCCCTTCAATTTCACCATGTTCAAGTTGTTCAGCAGCAGCATTGACAGAGCCAAGGTCATATCGACTCGTTCGCAGTTCAACATCGCCACGTTCAACCAATCGGACAAGTTCCTGCAGTTCAGTATACTGTCCGACAATCGTTCCACGATATGCAAATTCTGCGTCGACAAGTGCCTGCGATGGTTCATGAATATGTCCACCGTACCCGACAATATGATGATCGCCACCGGGAGCGATTACATCCGGAGCATAGCCTGTCGTTACATCAGCGCCAACAAAATCAATCACCTGTTCAGCACCATGACCATCAGTGAGATCGTCAATTGCTGCTGAAACATCTTCACTTGTGGGATCGACTGTATATCGTGCACCAAGATCAGCCGCAAGGTCACGAGCCGCTTCCTTTATATCAAGTGCAATGATATCTGCTGCACTCATTGCATCAAGACATTGTAGTCCGATATGCCCCAATCCGCCAACACCAATAACAATGGCTGGATCGCCTGGATTTAATTCATCGACAGCCTTCTTCACGGCGTGGTAAGCAGTAATTCCAGCATCGGCGTGTGGAGCAATATCAACAGGATCAACACCATCAGGAAGTGGTATAGCCGATCGCTCACTCGTGCGGAGATATTCTGCGAATCCCCCATCGGTCGTGAGACCAGGGAATGAGAGATTCTCACAGTACATGTCTTCGCCAAGACGACACTGTCGGCAGGTGCCACACGTCATTACGGGATGACAAATTATTGTATCGCCGACGCCGATAGTCTGCACTTCATCGCCAACAGCAATTACCTCACCCGTATTCTCATGTCCAAGTGTCATTGGGAGGTCTTGATCAACGTAGTCGGTCCACATCCCTTCGATAATATGATTATCTGTCTGACACCATCCAGCACCAGCAACTTCAACAATAATATCATCGGATCGTTCGACAGTTGGCCGATCAATACTATCGATGCTGAGCGCACTACCCATATCGTCTGTATAACTATGGAGTCTTGCTGCGTCCATCGTACCTATAGGTTGTGCGTATCTATAATAAATGTTCACGATAAAAAGTCATGAACATCTGCATACCACATATCATGATGATCGACGACACCGATACGTTCAGCAATCGCGGTTGCGAGGATATGCCAGCAACACTGTGTTGGATCTGTTGCATCAAGATTATACAAACTGTCTTTACACGTGCAGCCTCCGGCTTCAACGATATATTCATCATTATGTCCGACGACAACCGTGAAATCACGATATCGCTTCACACGCTCTTCTGATACCGCATCAATGGCACGAGCACCTCTATCTCCATGGTGTTTGATAATCGCATCAACGATTGTTGGTGTTAGTTGTTCTGTCGCGGCTAGTTCTCCTCGCCATGCAGCCTCGGTTTCATCACTGACACTACTTGAGACAACATGATGTGTACGAACATCTGAATTATCAGACACCTCACTTGACTCAGTATTCGTTGTCATTGTTGAACTCTTGGCTGTATCGCCTGATTCAGCATCCGTGGCTGTTGTATACTGTGTTGTGTCGTCCACGTCCTCATCTGACTCTATATTTTGATCACGCTCATTGCTATTGGCTTCGATCGCAACCCTATCTGCATCTGGATCCTTGTCCGCATCGACATTCACATCTGTATCGACACCAATTTCGACATCTCGATTGCACTGCGTGTGTGAAATGGTATCGTTATTGGCAGACACCGAGTCGGAATCGCAATCACCGTCGACCACGAGTGCACCACACTCTGCATAGTCAAAATCCCACCGATACATGAGTCTACAGGGTGAGTGGAGGGGGGGGGGAGAGGGGAGGGTGCCCTCACATTTAAATAAAGCTGATGATTCACATGGATTACATATCTGAAGTCTCATATGCAGTCTATCTGTGCTTACACATTGAAATAACTCAATTCACCCTCATGGAACATCGCGTTATTTTTTGATGATTGGTCATAATCCTACACAATGAATATTACTGAGGGCGTCGTCGAACTGACCGTCCCAGCAGCTCGTGATGGAGCTGACGCGGGAGTTGGTGATGACGTCTTCTATAACCCTACACAGGAACTCAATCGCGATATTACAGTTGCAGCACTCCGTGCATATCAAGAGCGCGAGCCACGCGCTGAGACGTATCTCGATGCAATGACCGCAAGTGGTGTTCGTGGTGTCCGAGCCGCAGCATCAGGGTACGATGTCACCTGTACGGATATTGACCCTGATGCAGTGGCTCTCGCACAGTCAAATCTCGAAAAAAATGATCTTGACGGACAAACACTACCCAGCGATGCAAACGCTGTGCTGCATCAATCTGGTCCGGAATCACCTCTTGGACCCGAAGCGATATTCGATGTTGTTGATTTGGATCCGTTCGGAACACCAATCCCATTCGCTGATGCAGCCTTCGCAAATGCCCGGAATCTTGTCTGTGTTACAGCGACAGATACTGCGCCATTGTGTGGCGCTCATCAGCAATCTGGCATTCGGACATACTCAACACTCCCACGAAATACTGAATATCACCCTGAAATGGGACTTCGAGTGTTATTATCCGCGCTTATCCGGACCGCAGCTCGCTATGATACAGCGGCTATTCCCATTCTTTCACATGTCACACGACATTATGTTCGAACGTATCTTGAACTTGATACTCGCGCAACGCGTGCAGATGAGTTGCTTTCAGACCTTGGGTATGTGTATCATTGCGAGGATTGTCTAACACGACAGCATGAGTTCGGTCATATCGCACACCCACCATCGATGTGTCATCACTGTGAGGGTAATCGAGTTATTACCGCTGGTCCATTATATCTGGGCTCAATTCGTGAACAGGGATTCACACGCCGCGTTCGAAATCACATTACAACAGAAATGGGAGAGATTAAACAAGCGGATTCAATCCTCAAAATGGTCGAAAATGAACTTGAGACACCAACGCATTATGACCAACATCGACTCTGTAAAAAATGGACTCGGTCAGCGATTGGCATGGATGAATTTATTGAGCAACTTCATACAGCAGGTTTTGACGCAACACGAACACATTACAGTGGAACGGCATTCAAGACAAATGCAACTATTGCAGAAATCCGTTCGGCGACGACTGACCCAGATGAACAGTAATCGACTATTGATAATTCAATTATGACGATGGCTTCCTCTCTGAGAGATAGTTGTGAACGGTATTTTTATTCGATAAATTTGAGGACAGACCGGCAAGTACAACATATGCCAGACCGACATGCAGACCAGACTAGATGATGAGTGCGGATGATGAGGAGTCACGTAATACAGACGAACCTGTTGGGGAACATGATAGAGACAACCACAGTGATGATGCAGATAACGCTGATCACACTGCTGAGGCTGCTGACACTCACTCAGACACGACAAGATCAAAAACGGATACACAAGCGCCAGATTCGACCATTTCGGATGATTCTATAATAAATCCAACAGCAAATCCCAACGAAACTGACACAACAGCCGACCCACAAAGTGCACCGGATATCGAGACGTTACAACGTGAAATTAAGACCCTTCGAGCCGATCTTGATGCATTTGAGGAGGAAGTCGAATCACGGACAGTTGACCGACCAACACTCAAAACAAATCTCGAACAATATATTCGAAAGCAACTTCGACGCGGCAAAGCCCGTGGATGGGGTCCATATCTTGTCTTATTGTATGGAACTGCAACGACGATTGCTGCATTTTATCTTTTAGATGATTTCTTTGCGCTAATTGCAATGATCATTATATATCTCTCGACACTTGGTCTCTATGTATTATTCGTCCTCTTTGGTGCTGGGCTTAATGCAGTCGATTCATCCCGGAATTTGCTTGATTGGATTCGATAATACAGAAATGATATCTTCTAGCGTGCTTAGCGTATTGGCTACGCGCGGAATCGGCGAGTTACGTGTTCTCAGCGATATTCCAGAGATAGTAGTGGCGGTCTTTCGGATATTGACGCACCTTGGGAGCCCATATACACTATTTGCTATGATATCAATATTATATCTCTTTGGTCGACGCGGACTTCTTGTTCGACGACGAGCAGCATTCATTCTTGCTATTGAGATTGCTGCAATCGCGATCACAGTTGGATTGAAGCATTTGTTCGCATTGCCCCGTCCACCAGTGTCATATCGCAGTGGGTTTGGCTTCCCAAGTGGACATGCAATCGGGACAACCGTATTTTGGGGCGCAGCAGCGTTGTTGACTGAACGCTGGCAGTGGTGGCGACGAGTTGCTCTTGCTGGTGGTGTGATTATTATTGTCGCTGCGTCTCGGGTTATTATTGGCGTGCACTATGTTGTCGATGTTTTTGCCGGGATCGCGGTTGGTGTTGCTCTATTAGCTCTTATTATTATGACCGTTGGGTCAGGACTTGAGATGGGTGGAAATATGAGCGCGCTTGTTCGACCAACGCATACGGATGTCACTGCAATGTTCGGAGTCGCCGCCATCCTCACAATCTCCTCTATCATGATTGCACCGAATGAGATTGCAGTTCTTCTTGGAACTGGTATGGCAGCAACAGGTGCTGCTATTTGGCACAAATATGGACGAACATTCGGTGCTATACGAGTTCCAATTACGTTACGAACTGTTATTATCGGCGGAATATGCATCACCATCGGATTCACTGCGTTGATAACCACCGTAATAATGAGCACTACGGTGTATGTAGCTCAATTTGGAACGATGATCAATCCCGTTTCTATTGCATCTTATGCCATCGCAACAGGCAGCCTTGCTGCGGTAATAATACTTGCTTCGCCGTCTATTACCGATCGAATCATATAATATAGTCTGAACCTCTCAGCGAAAGAATTTGATCGATTACCTATATGTGAACTATGGGTGGTTCTGACGTGAGAAAAGTTCGATTTATATAATCTGAATTAGTTTCTGAACGATGTGTTTGTGCTCCACCAGCTAATATGATAATTCAGTATGTCTCGAGGTATCTATCAAGTTCCCAATCAGAGACATCGACACGGAACTCATCGTATTCTTGTGTTTTTGCTTCAGCGAATTTATTATACACATGGTCCCCAAGAGCACCCTGAATAACTTCATCGGAGTCAAGTGCATCAATTGCCTCACCAAGGTTACCTGGGAGAGTATCAATTCCATATTCCATCCGAGTCTCTTCATCGAACTCATAAATATTCTCACGGATTGGATCAGGAGCCTCAAGCCCATCATCAATACCGTTCAATCCAGCAGTAATGATTGCTGCAAGTGCAAGGTACGGATTACATGATGGATCTGGTGAGCGAAGCTCAATCCGTGAGGCTGCTGGAACCCGCGCAGCCGGCTTTCGAATAAGGGCTGAACGATTGCGGTCAGACCACGCGACATACACTGGTGCCTCGTATCCAGGGACAAGACGTTTGTAGCTATTTACTGTTGGATTTGCAATAGCCGTGATAGCCGGTGCGTGCTCAAGAACTCCAGCAAGGAATGAATGAGCTGTCTCTGAGAGATTAAACTCATCACTCTCATCATGGAATGCGTTGTTTCCGTTCTCATCGAATAGTGAGATGTGCGTGTGCATTCCCGAGCCGTTGATCTTCGCGATTGGCTTTGGCATGAATGTCGCATGCAAGTCGTGTTGTGCTGCGATTGCGCGAACAACCGTCCGGAATGTCGCGATATTATCAGCGGTTGTGAGCGCACTCTCATATTCAAAGTTAATCTCGTACTGCCCTTCTGCAACCTCATGATGGCTTGCCTCAATATTGAAGTCCATCTCCTCAAGCCCATGAATAATCTCTCGACGAATATCTGATGCGAGATCTTTCGGTGCAAGATCAAAGTAACCACCTGCATCATTCGTCTTTGTCGTTGCCCGACCGTCCTCATCCTCTTCAAAGAGGAAGAATTCCGGCTCAGAAGATGTATTAATGGTGAACCCCATCTCATTCGCGCGCTCGATTGTTTCCTTCAAAACTGCACGTGGGTCACCTGCAAATGGCTCGCCCGTTGATGTATTAATCACATCACAAATCAGACGTGCTGATCGACCGCTGCGCCATGGAAGAACGGCGAATGTTGATGGGTCTGGTTTTAATCGCATATCGGATTCTTGAATCCGGACGAATCCTTCAATACTGGATCCATCAAAATAGATCCCATCTTTAAATGCTTTTTCTGCTCGCGAGACCGGGATTGCGACGTTTTTTACAGTCCCAAGTATGTCAGTAAATTGTAACCGAAGGAATTCAACATCTCCTTCTTCAATTTGATCGATGACACGCTGTGCTTCTGCTGAAAGTCCACCGTCAGTGGTTGCCGAATCAGACTTATTTTCGTCCGTCATATTTGTGTACAGTCAAAATCGAATACGCCCAGTATAAAGACGTTATCGCTTGGTGCAAATGCCCCAAGTTGGGCTAGTAACTGGATATTCGTAAAATTCTAATCCCCCCAAAGCGTCTATAGGTGTAATGACGTATGAAAATCTCGACGCAAAACTGATTAATGCATTACTTGGGGACGGTCGAGCTAGTCTTCGCAGTCTTGCTGAGGAACTTGATGTCTCTGTCACAACAGTCTCGAACCATCTTCGCGATCTTGAAAATGAAAGCGTCGTTGAAGGATACACCCCACGTGTGAATTATGATGCAATCGGCTATGATGTGACAGCAATCATTCAACTGAAAGTCGAAGGAAGTGCGCTTCCTAGTATCACAAATCGACTTGAAAAACAAAAACAAATGACAACTGTTTATGAAGTCACTGGTGATTATGATGTGATTGCTGTCGGGAAATTTCGTGATACCGATGGCATGAATGATCAAATCAAAGAGCTGCTCACGGATACCGACATTCGAGAGTCGAACACCAGTGTGGTACTCAACCCAGTTGCCGAAAATGAACAGTTTAATCTCACACTGACCGAGTGAATTGCCTCGGTAAAATTCTTCACCGTACTCTTCGAAATATAAGACTGTGCATCATATGATGAGCGTTTGAAACGCTCGATTTATTCTATATATATGTATATGAAATATCTGATAAAACACAGAATCACAGTTCTGCTGATTTCATGACAACTTATTCAACACCATGAGTACAGGCACGGTGCTTCGCTTAGTTTAAAACTCTTCTTCGAAAATAAACGTCCCATTGCGCTGGATAATCTCACCGTCGACTTCAATTGTTGAGTCTTCACTCATGTCGACGATCATATCAACGTGTTCGGCACTTTCATTTCGCTCATTATCTTCTCCGACTGTCTCTGCATACGCAGACCCGACAGCCATATGCACTGTGTCACCCATTTTTTCATCAAAAAGCATATTATAGCTAAATTGATCAATAGCACGATTCATTCCAATACCAAGTTCACCAAGATACCGCGCTCCCTCATCAGTCGCAAAGATTCCATCAAGAACCGTCTCATTCCGACCAGCACTGTAGGACTCAACATAACCTTCGTTGAATTGCACTCGAACATCTTCGATTTCACGACCTTGTCGATACAGTGGCATATCGAAATGAACTTCACCCTCAACAGAATGCTTGATTGGCGCAGTGAAGACTTCACCACCGGGAAGATTCTTTTCACCGTAGTCATTAAGCGCGGTATTTCCAGCGATACGCATCGTGACATCTGTGTTGGACCCTGATTGGATCCGAACCTCATCCGCATCAGCAAGAATATCAACTAATTGTGATTGATGCTCGCGTTGGGCGTTCCAGTCTAATCCAACTGCATCCCACACAAAGTTCTCATACGCCTCAGTGCTCATTCCAGCTAACTGTGCGTTGCCTGTGGTCGGATACTGTGTCAGACACCATGTCTTTGATAATCGTTCTTGAAGCACTGGCTGCATTGCTCGACGATATGCAGCGTTCGTCTCAGGATTGACATCAGCGGTCTCGGTCGCGTTTTCGTCACCGCGGATAGCAATATATGTATCCATTTCCTGATATAATGCAAGCAAGTGTGATGGCGTTTCGAAATCATCAGTATCGGTATAATTCTGCAAGAATGCGCGTGTTGCCCGAGAGTCATTTTGCAGTGACACTGGATGCGCACCTCGATTTGCACATTCCTCATAGAGTGCAATCACAAGGTCTGAGGCTGCTGCAGGTGCACCGATGACAACGCGGTCCCCACTGTCAATATCAGTTGAATGATCAATTACCGTCTGCGCGTGATCCCGAATACGCGGGTCCATATGAATATGTAGTACGTCAATGACAAACTCCTTTCGACACGAATACAATATACGCCAATATCTGCGTCTATCTAGTTGTGTTAACGGGTATATTTGCCTCAGCGTGCACATTGCATGTCATAGCATCTGATCTCAAATGATTCCAGTATAATTCTGTGGCATCCCAAAAGTACCTTATGTGTGATTTTGATACACATGATCAAACCGGTTGCTCTTATATTTATTTGAGTTAGATTGGGTATGCTTACCGTTATCTCCGATACGCACAGCACCGATGATCACCAACTATCAGGGCAAACGTATGAAGCGGTCCAAAACGCAGAGATGGTCGCGCACGCAGGTGACTTCATGTGTGAGTCCGTTTTAGATGCGCTCCAACGCGAGGCGACTCAGTTGGTTGGTGTCGCCGGTAATAATGATGATACTGGAATTCGTGAGCGATTACCAACAACACGACAGTTTACATTCGCAGGTGTGCAGTTTGTCATGACGCATACGAGACGCGGAGGACCAACGGCACTTTCATTACTCGGCCGTGAGCGAGATGCTGATGTCGTTATTTTCGGTCACAGTCACCGTCCGACGGTCATAGAATCTGAGGAATGTACACTCGTGAATCCTGGGAGCCATGCACAACCGCGTGGACACCGTGCAGCACACGCGGAATTCGACCCTCAGCCAACTGGAGAACTCAATGGTCGGCTCATCACAGTTGATGGAGATGTATTTGAATCATTCACAATCACGAACTGAACTCAACTCACAGCAATGCAACGCTGAGAGAAACCACTTGCTGACGCCCTCATTCATATGAACTGCGTAAACGAAAAACCGACTGTAAGCGTGAGCGAAAGAAATCATCTGCGTGCAACTTGGCTACCACCGGTCCATGAGACGATGAGGTGGTTCATATCAAATATCTCAAGCACCAAGAACAAAACCGATATTTTGTCTTCTTATTATTGAGCTCGTTATCATTGATACATCGATACCGTGACCGTCACTTCTACAGTCACTCACAGGTTCGCAATATTAAGCACGACAGCTGGAAGCCCAACGACCAGCAGACTTAGATGTCCAAGCAGCGCTACGTTGTCAGATAAATAACGACCCCGCAACGCCACCGAGATGTACAGATCACTCCCGAAGGATAGTTCCAATCGAATTTATCGGTTGAACAGGCGTAATCCCACGCTGTTTACAGTGTGTGCATACGCGCCGTCATATGGAGAATCTCCGAGCTTTTTCGATTCACACGGTGTGTTAGCTTGACAGTCTGTGAACCTGAAATTCCCGCGTCTTCAGACGTAGGAGGATGTCAAAGAACTATCTCGGAAACGAGCGTTGAGACACTCACCTTGCCCGTTGGTAGAAATATCATCTATGTCCTGCCTTCGACTTCGCTCAAAAGAGATAGAGAAGCGCACTCAGCGTGAGACCGCTCACTAGAAGCAAGCTAATTGAAACGACACCCACCGGCTTGATTCCTGATTCGCGGAGTTCACCGATATCGATACTCAGTCCTAACCCGGCGAATGCAACGAGAAATAACCAGTTCGACGCGTTATCGAGCGCAGTGATCTGTGTGTCCGAGAGAACTCCGGCACTCCCGAGGATCATGAGAACCACAAAGCCGATAATGAACTTCGGGAAACTCTCCCAGAGGTATCGCCACGTATGATCGACGGTTGCGTCTGTTGATCCGCGTCGACTGTAGTAAAGTACATAACCGATGACCACAACGCCGATAAACGCGTTCCGGGTGAGTTTGACTAGCACTGCCCATTCACCCGCGTTTCGCGAGTAAGCAAATCCGGCGGCGGTGACCGGTCCAGTGCTGAACATTGTTGTCCCTGCCCAGATGCCGAAGACAAAATCGGAAAGCCCGAGAAGATGACCGACGGTCGGATAGATAATAAGTGTAATAGCATCGAATAATAGGACTGTAGCAGCCGCGTACGCGATCTGTTGCTGATCAGGCTTGATGCTTCCAGCAACTGCAGCAACTGCTGAGACACCACAGATACCTGAGCCTGCTGCAAGCAGTGAGCCAATTTTCTCAGGGATATCAAAAAATTCACGTGCAAGCACTTCAACAACTAGCACGGTCGCACAGACAGCGACTCCAACGATTAAAAGCACCTGTAGTCCAGCATCGACAACCTGCTGAAAGGCAATCGTGACACCCATCAAAATAATTCCTACTTCCAACCAGAGGCTGTGTGTCTTGACTCCAGCAACTGCCCAATCGGGAATGCCGAGTGTGTTAGCCATGAATACACCCAGTCCGATAACAACGATGAGATGACTTCCTATCGGAATTATTGCAGTAATACCACGAGCAAGCAGACCGAGTGCAAAAAGAACCCCCAGTCCGGGAGCAAGGCGACGTAGTGCTTCCACCGTCACCACGGAATCAGGGCACCAGCGCTGACTGCAAGAACGAAAACTGTAGAGAGACACATAGCTTTCCAACCCTGTTCTAACGACATCCAATAGTCATAGAGTTGTTGCATCAAACCAACTGGATTTGCGATTGATTCACTGGATTCGGAACGTTCCTCAGCACTCATTATGATAGAAAGTCGTTGAAACCCATTTAATAATTCGTTTAGCATACGACAGGATTTCCAATATAAGAACTGGGTCAAAGGCGGAGTCTCGATATCGCTGTCCGCAAAAAATCGAATTGATATGGCGATAATTGAATGAATATACACTGTTCAGACCTCATATTTGACGACTTTACTCATCACTTCTAGAGAAACCCAAAGCTCAGCCGACGAACACATACCGCACCAGCGACTAAGCTCCCCATGGGACGCCGAATCTAGCGACAATCGAGCGGATGGACGATGATAACTGGGGGGATTGCTGTTGAACCTGCATCTGTCGGTGGTAACTTCGACTCACATCCAATGCGACTTCTGTCCATTCTGTCGGCGGTAGTAGATTGAAAATGCATATAGGTTGAATCAAACATGACTTGCTCGCGAAGACGTCGTTGAGGCATACTTGCTTGATAGAAATTCGAGGTGAGCTACTCCTGTTACTCGCCAGTTGACGCCGGATCCGTGATGACGAAGATTTAGCGCCTGCGAACTGCTAAGATATAGCGTCATTGCTTGATCAGTGAAACGCACCGCAGATCGACAGAAATCCGACTCAAAGCCAGCCGACCCTCTGAAACTGCATGAGTCTAATAAACTGAAATTTGATATAGCATTATACAGTTTATGAGTATGAATATAGGGAAGTTGAGGCTGGTCATCTCAATGCATGTGGGGTCCCGACGTAGTTCATAAATAGTAGAAAACGTAGTCTGGGATAGATAGATAGATGCCACGAATTACCGTCTCATATCCTGACGACCTCGACTTCCTGATCGAGGGTGTTGTCAAGGCTGGCGTGTTTGGAGGCAAGAGCGATGCGTTGCGCGAGTTCGTGCGCGAATATTTCGAGGACCACGAAAACGAGCGAATCGCAGCTGCGGTCACCCCTCCACGAACGCGAACGGATCTCACTCGGTGATGCTGCGAGACTTGCTGATGCCGATCGCTGGACGATGCGTGACATCCTCCATGAGCACGGCGTTGAAATTCGCCCGGGCTCGTTGACGAAGAAGACGCAGCCTACGAGGAAGAGGCAGCAAGCGAACTCGAATTCGATCATGAGGACTCGGACGACGAGGAGTCATCTGCGAAATGATAGGCGATGATGTTTTAGCGAGCCCGAACGCCCTGCGAGGAACGCGATTGATTGTGTCGACGAACTCAGACGGGAGTCTCACTGTCTGACCGCGGACGAGCCGACCGCACCGACTCCACAATGAGCACACACATCAAATCAGTGTTCGACCGTTCGCCCCTTCGACCCGCAGCCGCGCACTCGCGAAAATCATCCTGTGTCGGGGCTTGATGGTCGTAATTACTGTTCTCGCCGCTCTCCTCGTGACCGGAAGCGTCGGCGACGTTCATGAGTATGTAAATGTCCGTGATTGGGTAAGACCCCACCCAGGTGCGCGCGATCAGAACCGAAATCGAACAGCAGGTAATCGAACTCTTCGACGATCTGCCGACACAGGCGGAGCGTCGCGCGAACTACGTAATACATGACTGAGAGCACAGAATCCGAAACGCTGAGAATTGCCTTCGTCTGCGTGCAGAATGCAGGCCGGTCGCAGATGGTCTACTCGTTCGCACAGCGAGAAGTGGAACAGCGAGGACTCGAGGACGCAACCGAACTCATCACTGGCGGAACACGCCCTGCCGACCACGTCCACGACGAGGTCGTCCGAGCTATGCGCGTAGTCGGAATCGATCTCTCGGGGCGGACGCCACGGGAGATTACGTTCGAGGAAACCCAGGAGAGCGACTATGTCATCACGATGGGTTGTTCAGCCGATGACGTCTGTCCCGCAGGATGGGCTGGAGAAAGCCGCGATTGGAATCTCAACGACCCGGACGGGAAGTCGGCTGCTGAGGTCGGTCGCATCCGCAACGAGGTCGAACGACGCGTCACCGACCTCTTTGACGAAGTCGAACCCCAGCTCTGAGTACGTGAGCCGTCACGCAATCGAAGGAATTTATATCGTCACACACTCCCCTTTGTCGGTCGAGCCGGAACGCAGATAGCCGAACGACTATCTGCTGGAGTCATTGGAAAGCTCCTGAGTTTTAGGAATACGATTGGACGAAGAGAACGTTCAGCCCATAGCCGAGAATTGTCCCGGTGATAACGACAGTCGCGGCGTAGACAACGAAGAGTTTCCGACCGAAGAGTTTGTTGAGAAGAATCAGGTTCGGAATACCGACTCCTGCACCGACGACGAACGCGATGACGGTCCCAATCGGAACGCCTTGGTCGATGAGTGGGGCGGGATTTCGGACGAGGCGTGGTCGGGGTCGGGACTTGATGAATGAGCAACGATACCGAGATTCGGCGCAGTGATGTCGTTATCGTTCGACTCGATCCTGCCGAAGGGCACGAAATGCGGAAAACACGGTCTGCGGTAGTGGTCCAGAACAACATTGGGAACAGAAACTCTAATCCCACAACCGTCGCACTTGTGACGGGAACGTACCGGGACTATCCTTTTGAGGCACTCATGGAAGCGTCGGACTCACCGTTCGAGAAAGACTCCTCTGTGCGGCTTGATTAAATTCGAGTTGTCTCTGTTGAGAAGCGAATACATTCGGTGGCTAGCAATCTCGAAGACTCAACAATGGGTGAGATCGACGACGCGCTCAAATTGAGTCTCGGACTCGACTGATCGGGGAAACTCTTTGCGAGGAAATCAGCATCAGATTCGTACGCATTGAGACAGCCAGTTTCAACTACTGTGTTGATATTGAGTATAAACCATATGTCGATATATCTTTTCGATATAGGCGAAGCTGAGACTGTTATACACTTACAAAAGCACAAGAAGAAAGCTCCAATTTCATCAAAAATAAGATCATCCAGCGTCATCACATTGAGAGTGTATAAATATGAATTAATTCAGCCAGCAGAAACTATTTTATATTGTTTTTGAGAAGTCGCTCTCCGTACGCTGTTAGTCATACCGAGCATCTCGCAATACTTCCAGTAGCGTAGGTCAGTTAAATGATATGATAGTCCACATATATTATCATCGCAGACAGTATCGTAACATTTGATTATACTACCTCCACAGGTCATTGTCTGTCCTCAATACTGAGGTACACTTCGCCGTATTGACATGCTCATCACCCCTGTCGCATATATTTGATTATTTTGACGAACCAAGAATTAAAAGATATAATAATGACGAAGTGTCTTTAGAAACGGATTATTTATATCGTTGCGTCACACGAAAGCAGGCACGGATCAGAATCGTGAAATCAATTCAATATCAAGAAGCGTGAGTAATCCAAAATGTTTCAATTTATCAATAATTCTCAGTGTAGGGATTCACAAACAACTCATTTTGTGTTAGGTGACAACCACACGGGAGTGGCAATAGCCGAACGGCTACAGATGGACGGGCAGAGCGTTACAATGGTGAATGAGACTGATACCTCCGATACCGTCGCTGTAATTCAAGGCAGTCCAACGGATATTGAACTTCTCATCGAATCAGGACTAGGGACAGCAAAATCAGTAATCATTGGGACTCAATCAGATGCGCGGAACTTCCTCATTGCACAACTAGTCCGGGCTCACTTCGATGTCCCACAGATCACTGTGCTTGTGTACGACCCCGAGCGGCTCTCAGCAGTTGCTGAGGCTGGTCATGAACCACTTTGTGTGACGACTGTGGTATCCGAGACAGTCGT
Organism: Haloquadratum walsbyi C23; assembly: GCF_000237865.1. Taxonomy (NCBI): domain Archaea; kingdom Methanobacteriati; phylum Methanobacteriota; class Halobacteria; order Halobacteriales; family Haloferacaceae; genus Haloquadratum; species Haloquadratum walsbyi. The sequence continues at coordinate 3,026,316 of NC_017459.1, read as the reverse complement.
GGAGCATGTATGAAGAAGCTTGAACGTGATCTCGGGCTTTCATCAGTACTTGCAATAAGCGTCGGTGCGATGATTGGGAGTGGCGTTTTCATCTTGCCTGCCCTTGCTCTTGAAATCGCAGGTCCCGCAGTGATTGTTGCATACGCGCTTGCAGGTGTGCTTGTTGTACCGGCAGCCCTCTCAAAATCCGAGATGGCAACTGCAATGCCGGAGGCTGGAGGAACATACATATATATTGAGCGAGGAATGGGTCCGTTACTTGGTACTATTGCCGGTGTTGGTACATGGTTTTCGCTCTCATTCAAGGGAGCACTTGCCCTTGTCGGCGGTGTTCCATACTTACTCTTATTATTTGATCTTCCACTAAAGCCAGTTGCGCTGGGTCTCGCAGCAGTATTAATACTGATAAATATCGCTGGAGCAAAACAAACAGGGCGTTTACAGATTGTAATTGTCGTCATTATGCTTGCTGCCCTTGGTTGGTTCGCGGCCGGGAGCGCCTCTGAAGTTACCTCGGCTAACTATGCGAGTTTCTTTGCAGATGGAATTGGTGGGCTTCTGGCTGCAACTGGATTAGTCTTCGTCTCATATGCAGGTGTCACAAAAGTTGCTAGTGTTGCAGAGGAAGTTGAGAAGCCAGGTCGCAATATTCCTCTCGGTATTCTCGGTTCGCTCGCATTTACAACCGTTCTATACGTGGTAATCGTGACAGTATTGATTGGTGTAACAGATTTGACGAGTATCGCAGGATCGGTAACGCCGGTAGCGGTCGCCGCGGAGTCGACACTCGGGGAATTTGGTGTCATCATCGTCATTCTTGCAGCCATCCTCGCGCTAATTTCAACGGCTAATGCGGGAATTCTCTCTTCATCACGTTATCCATTCGCAATGAGCCGAGATAAACTCGCTCCGCCGTCTCTTTCGACGGTGAGTGAACGGTTTGGGACACCTGTATCCTCAATTACACTTACCGGGGCAGTATTACTGGTGCTGATCGCATTCGTTCCAATCCTTGATATCGCCAAACTCGCAAGCGCATTCCAAATCCTGGTGTTTGGGCTCATTAATCTAGCCGTTATTGCATTTCGTGAGGGCAGTACCGAATACAAGCCAGAGTTTACCTCACCACTCTATCCCTGGATGCAGATATTCGGTACCATCACTGGTTTGCTCCTGTTAACTCAGATGGGATCAGTTGCCATCGGAGGAGCGGTCGTGATCATTGTCGGGAGTATTGGCTGGTATCTACTTTATGTACGGTCACGGGTATCCCGGGAGGGAGCAGCGACAGATGCTGTCCGACGACGTGTCGGTGAAGACATACTCATAGAAACTGAATCGATGATAGACGATTCTCCACGCGAAGTGCTTGTTGCGCTCACGAAAAATCTCGATTCAGATCGGGAGCAGTCATTGATTAGTATTGCTGCCGACCTTGTTCGCCCTGACGATGGTCGTGTGGTCACTGTTCGGTTCGAGGAGGTGCCAGACCAGACCCCTCTGACCGAGAATATAGCAATGCAATCTTCATCAGATATCTCGTATGAGTCTCGGATTAACTCACTCTCAGCGAAATTTGATGTTGATATTGAAGCCGACGAAATCGTGAGCCATGACACAAAACACGCAGTCGTCAATTTTGCAGATAACCGTGGAGTGGACTCAATAGTAACTGAACATGAGCCACTACGGCTTCGCTCTCGAGTGCTTGACGACCCAATCGACTGGGTTGTTCGTCATTCACCATGTGATGTTCTTCTAGTAGATAATCTTGGATATAACCGTCCAGAGCAGGTCGTCCTCTCGGGAGGCGGTGGACCATATCCCCCGCCAGCGGTAAACGTCGCCGAAGCCATCGCTACTGCAAATAAAAGCGATATTTCGCTTTGGTATCCCGCTGATCCAAATGAGACGGATAAGTATAGACAGGCAATTAATGACTATCGGATTGCGCTCTCAGAGATGCTTCCTGTCTCAGTTCAGGTTGAATCTCCCAGAGCTGATGGCGGACGACCGTCCAATCCCGATGTAGTGGTGCGACGGGGCAATGTTGAGAGACTTCGATCTGTATTATCTAATGATACTCTAATTTTTCCGAGACCAGGATGTACAACAATAACCGTGTATCCACATAACGCGGGTCAGTCACGACTCATACGCTGGCTATTTGAGCGCCTTACATTTTAGACTCGTCTTTCAAGATCCTGTCAAGCGGAGCGATGTGGGAGGTTTATATCTTCATGCCCCAAAAGAATGTGCTGGTAGTAACATGCTTCCATTCTACCATTCACCGTTGATAGAGGACTCGCGGTTATGATCTGCTTATTGTACCCTGTTCGCCTGGTTGACAGGATGACTTGGATAAAAAAGATCCCGACACTGTCTTATTGAAGCAGGGAGGAGAGACTATCTCGGTCAGCACTCGATACGACGTAGAACTGATCAAAACGACGTTCGGAGCTATATCTGTGCTCTGAAGCCCGAAGTGTGAGCGCCCTAATCGCGTGATAAGCTCATATCATAACAGGGTAATCGCTGAGTAAATGATACAGAATTGCTATCCCTCATCAAGTCACAAGGTCTAAATGGATGGTATTCATATTTATTCATATTGTATATATGCATAAATAATATGTCATATATCAATAGCCTACCGATGATGCCCTGTGCTATCTCCAGTTGCAGGCGGGGTTGAGGTTTGATACTGCACTGGAGTGCCCTCAACAATTGGATCACTGAGGGTTATGATTGCATGACAGCATTTCCCCCTCCTTCTCATGATATCATGGGAAGGATTCTTTTCCCCTTTCATTTTGTTACATTGATTCGCTCAATATAACTTCATTGCCTCGTCGTATTGTAATTATGACCTCAAAACCAATTGCCTGGATGGTCATCGCTATTAGCTATAACTTATCCAAACAAAGCGAAAGTAACCAATGTTCAAATATACTTAATTACTGGTCACTATCAACTAATTATTAACTACTGAAAAGTCGCCGGTCAGCCCGTTCATGATTCATACCCATCACATCAACAAGTGGAGCGAATGAGTATATCGCATGAAGATCAACATCATGATATTCTGTACAGATAGTTTCGATAACCGGGAACAAATTAGAGAGCTGCGTTTGAATCGCTGTATGCCCAAACCGACCAAGTCGCTGCGCTGCCGCAAGTAATCCGGTGACTGTGCCATATGCACTCACTAATGCCGCTTCGCGGCATTCAAGACCGGATGCCTGACACACTACCCCAAGAACAACTGGGAGATATCCCGCAGTCCGACCGTCCTGATAATCTGCTATGTATTCAACTATTGACCCATCAGTCTCTGTATCCGTGTCGGCAAGCAAATTATCGTTGCTATCGTCAAGTAACTCAAGCAGCTTTCCACCAGCTTTTTTTGAACTCTCCCGAAACTCCACCGGCAGTGTTGCCGCTCCAAGCCGCTCATCAGCGGCTTGCATCTCGTTACAATCACCAGTCGTGGCTGCCCGATGAGCGTGTCCAAGTGCAACAATTTCTGCTGGACCGATTACACCATGGAGGTATCCTTCAATGAGATCACCGAGTTGTTCGGCGGTTTCAACACTACCTTCGTTGAGATACTGTTCGATACCATATGAGGCGGTGTATGTGCCGACCGGTAACATTGAATCTGCAAACCGCATTGCCGTGAGTAATGCTTTTGAATCAGTCATTATGTATCATCACCGAGTGAATCGGCTGATGTCGAGTCTGGGTCAGAGCTACTGTCCTGTGCATGGGTGTGAGTATGATTGTGATCTATGTTCGTATTGGTGCAGTCGGTCTGATTATGTTTATTATCGTGGTCATGATTATGTTCGTGATCGTGCCCGTCTTTATCGACGGTCATATTATGATCCGTTTGTTCGTGATTACCAGCGCTGTTGTGTGCGTTTGCACTTATGTTGTTGTCATCCTCAAGGAACCGTTTAGCGTCGACCGTCTCATAATACGTTGTTGCTTCATCGGGGATATACGATCCAAGTACCTCCTCAATAATCGCGTGATCAGCCTCAACTGGGATATAAATCGTTTTGTTATCGATAGCGATATTCCAGTGTTGATTTCCGATTCGATGTCCAAGTTTAAATGCCGTTGAGACTGCTACCTGCGAGCTTGAGAAGTCAATGACAAACGCGTCTCGAGGCTTAAACGCAACAATAACAGCACGACTAGTATTAAGTAGCAATATATCGCCAGCAGTGAGCTCTGGTTGGTCAACAAGAATACCCAAATCGGTTCCCGCGTCTGTTGTCACACGAATTCGTGAGCGTCTCCGTTCAGTATCATCAAGCACGACTGTCTCTAGTGTGTCAGCCTGCTCATGACCGGCGACTGCACTGGCAAGAGCAGGGTCGTCATTGACATTGCCGATAATGCCATCAATTCGCTTCATTAACGGTCTCCAAGTGGTGCGCCAACACCAAGCAATTCTCTGCGGGTTTCATCCCATGCAGCCTCAATTGCGGCTGTTACATCTGTACTCCGGTCACCAAGAACACGCACAGTAATACCGGCTTCATCCCGAAGGGTCGAGACACCAGCAGCACCCTCGTGATCGGTCAGTCGTTGATGAACCATTTCTGCGATTGCCTCAACATCAGCGCTCGGCGAGAAAACATATAAAGTGCCAATGACGGTATACTCGCCAATAGTTGCCAAATTACGAGGATCACGTTGAGCAGGTTGGAGATTGACAGCATCAGCACAGATAAGACGCTGTTCAACCCTCGCATCGGTGCGACTGTGATAATGATCGAAACTGAATGGCTCATGTGCGGAGAGCCCATCGGGGACAAACACATCGCCAACAATCACAGTTGCATCCGGAGCCATCTCAACAGTTGTTGTCTGCAGACATCGAGCATCCTCATTGAGAATCGTTGGTTCGGGCAGATATTCAAGATATGCTCCTGATTCAGCAATCAACGTTGCCTCGAGATGTGCATAACTGGCTTTCATTGTCTGTACTTTTGACGCACTTTGATTTGTTATGTGTGCGTGTGCATCTGGACGTGCTGTGACAGTGAGGCTATGACGGTCGCCTTGGGTAATTGCACCAGTTGGGTCCTGCAAACAGACTGTTATCAACTCGTCAACTGGATCGCTGTCAAGCGTCCCTGAAAGATGATACGGCACCCGGAGAAAATCTGATAGAAGTCGAGTTGGCTTATCATCTTCACGACCAACGACAAGGTCGGCAATTCCGTGTTTTCCATGACCGAATGCAGGCGATTGTCGTAGCTTCTGTGTATCATACTCTTGGAATGCCGGTGGGATTGGGTGCGTGTGATCGCTATCGGTACTCACGCGAACAGGACGCTCCGTTCAATTATATCCATTATATCGTCAATTCCTTCTCCGGTTTTACAATTCGTGAACGCTGTGGGGTTATCACCGCGAACTTCCATTGCATCTTCTTGAAGCACCTCAAGACTAACATCGACGTGCGGTGCAAGGTCTGTTTTATTGATGACCAGTAGATCAGCCTGTGTGATTCCAGGTCCACGTTTCCGCGGGATATCGTCACCTTCAGCCACTGAAATAACAAAAATGAAATAATCCGCAAGCTCGGGATTGAATGTTGCTGCAAGGTTATCACCGCCGGATTCAATCAGGACGACATCTAACTCAGGATGGCTTTCACTGAATTCATCAATCTTATCAAGATTCATCGATGGGTCCTCACGAATGCCAGTATGAGGGCATGCTCCGGTTTCGACACCGGCAATGAGATCCTTTTCAATCTGACCGGCAAACGATGATTGTAACCGTTGCGCGTCCTCCTGCGTCATAATATCATTTGCGATGACCCCCAAATCATAGCCAGCGTCATCAAGTCGTGGGACAAGTTGCTGTACAAGCGCAGTCTTTCCTGATCCGACAGGACCGCCAAGTCCGACTTTCGCGACATCTCTATACCCCATTATTCCACCTGTTCCCGTGTGTCTCCACGAATTGGGTCATGAACAGTCACAAGCTTTGTTCCGTCTGAGAATGTTGGCTCAACCTGCACCATATCAATCATCTCTGGGACTCCATCCATTACATCCTCACGAGTCAGCAAACTTGTCGCCTCTTGACGAATCTCCGCTACATCCATTCCGTCACGGGCGCGCTCACAGACCCAATTAGAGATATATGCGATTGTTTCTGGATGATTTAATTTCACCCCTCGATCTTTACGCTGTTTGGCGAGTTCTGCAGCCATGAAAATCTTAAGTCGTTCGTTATCTTTCGGTGAAAGTTTCATAATGAATATCTCTTTGCAAGTGGGAGTTCTTCAGCCGGTTCACAGGTCACGTGTTCACCATCAACCGCAACTTCGAACGTCTGTGGGTCAATATCGATATTCTCTGGTGCGTACTCATTATGTCGCATGTCGTTTTTCCCAACATCACGGGTTCCCTCAACGGGACGTACGCGTGATTCAAGCCCAATCTGATCGCCAATATCGTTCTCGTAGGCCGCTTTGCTGACAAATGTCGTGCTTATTGCATGTTTTGCCTTTCCGACTGCACCCATACGAGATCGCTGCATCACAGGCTCACAAGTCATTAATGACCCGTTTGCTTCACCCATTTCGCTGTGAACGGGAAAACCACCCTTAATCACGTATTTTGGCTTAATACCGTAGAATTCTGGCTCCCATAACACGATATCCGCCATCTTCCCCGGTTCCAACGAACCAACATACTCGTTGATCCCGGCGACCTTTGCGGGGTTGATTGTATACTTTGCAACGTATCGCTTGATACGAGCGTTATCCGCGTTTGTCCCTGTATCGACTGGGAGTGCCCCACGCTGTGACTTCATTTTGTGCGCTGTCTGCCATGTTCGTGTAATGACCTCAGCCATCCGTCCCATTGCTTGTGAGTCAGAAGTCATCATACTGATTGCACCCATGTCGTGGAGTACATCCTCTGCAGCAATGGTTTCTGATCGAATACGGGACTCGGCGAACGCAACATCCTCCGGCACGTCCGGATTGAGATGATGACAAACCATTACCATATCAAGATGTTCATCGAATGTATTGACCGTATATGGCATCGATGGATTCGTCGATGATGGCAGCATATGATCGTAGCCGATGAGTTCGAGCACATCCGGCGCATGACCGCCACCCGCTCCCTCAATGTGGAAGGTATGGATTGTTCGCCCATCGATTGCTTCGAAGGTATCTTCAAGAAACCCTGACTCATTGAGCGTATCAGTGTGGATACACACCTGGACGTCTTCTTCATCAGCAACGGTAAGGGCGGTATCGATAACATCAGGTGTTGACCCCCAATCTTCGTGAAGTTTCAATCCACATGCACCAGCCTCGATCTGCTCGATAATCGGATCAGGACCGCTTGAGTTACCTTTCGCGTAGAAGCCAACATTTACTGGATACTCTTCAGCAGCCTGCAGGAATCGTTTAATATTCTCTGGTCCAGTCGTACAGGTAGTTGCACCCCCACCATAGCCACCACCGAACATTGTTGTCACGCCACTTGCTAGCGCATGCTCGAACAACTCTTTACTATTAAAATGAATATGTATATCGAGCCCTCCTGGTGTTGCAATAAGCCCATCCGCTGGTGCAGTGTCTGTGCTTGGTCCAATAACAAGTTCATCATCGACGCCATCCATTGTATCGGGATTACCAGCCTTGCCAATACCGGCAATTTTGCCATCACGAACGCCGATATCACCCTTTTGAATTCCTAGAATGGGATCAATGATGACAGCATTGCTGAAAACCCAATCAAGTGCCCCCTCCGCTTGCGTCGTTCCCGACTGCATTCCCATGCCATCCCGCATCGTCTTGCCACCACCAAACACTGCTTCATCACCATATGTCCCGTGGTCCTTCTCAATCTTGGCGAGTAAATTAGTATCACCAAGTCGTAGTCGATCACCTTCAGTTGCGCCAAAAAGGTCAGTGTATGCCTCTCGAGAGAGTTTTCGACTCACTGTTCCTCCATGTAATCTGCATTTCTCGCCCGCTCAAACGCCTGCTCGCGTGTTTCATCAGCATCAAGTTCACCATTGACCAACCCACCCATTCCTTTGACGATTCGGTCACCTCCAATCGCAACAAGATCGACATCTTTCTCACAGCCAGGTTCAAATCGAATGGCAGTTCCCGCTGGGATATCGAGTCGCATTCCATATGCGCTTTTTCGATCGAATGAAAGTGCTGGATTCGTCTCAAAGAAATGAAAATGTGAGCCGACCTGCGATGGTCGGTCACCGGTGTTCTCAACAGTGACTGATGTCGTCTCACGGTCAGCATTAATCTCAACTGGCTTGTCTGCTGGGATCAACTCGCCGGGTGTAATGTCACTCATTGCTACAATCCCTTTGATTACTCAAATATCCAATAATCGGTGAACAAATTAACATACAGAGTCCATTTCGAACAACGATGATAAAAATATTTCTCTTAGAACAATACTGATATCGTAAAGTAACACCGATTAAATTCAATGATTAAAATAATCAACTGTATGATTCTGTGTCTTATTGCGTGTCATCAATTGAAGTTCTTCAATTATGCGCATAGTATGAGGATAAAAGAAGTCTCACGCCGAGACCTGATGATAATAAACAGTAAGTGGAATACCCGCGCGTTCACACGGGAGGATCTCAATCTTGGTCAATGATTGATGAAGCATAATAAGATGATATTTGAGCCGTATTGTGTATCAAGATTCTCGCTTCAAAAGGAATTCACGGGCTGCTTCCACGGTTAGTGGAATATCGGCGTCTGGCAGCACTGTTTCAAACATTTGTACTGTTTGTGGTGGTCGGAGCCCATGAGTTGAAAGTAGGTTACGATTTGTTAATATCTCACGAACGGATCCTCTCGCAGCGATTCCCCCATCTTGTCCGATAAGAATCACCTGATTAGCGATCTTCGGGACTAAATCAACCGATGGTGTAAAAATTAGCATAGATCCGGTATGATTGCTAAGAAGATGAAGAATTTGCTCTCGATATGTTGCATCAACCGCTCCAAATGGCTCATCTAAGAGCAGCACATCCGGGTCAAATGCAAGAACACTGGCAATTGCAGCCCGTTGTTTCTCACCACCTGAGAGACGAAACGGTGGTCGATCAAGCAAGTCAATTAGTCCAAGTGTGTCCGCAAGTGATTCTACACGACGCTCTGCAGTCGCGCGATTATAACCTAATTGTGCTGGACCATATTCGATATCTTCCCGAACTGTTGTATTGAACAGATAATCGTCGGGATTCTGTAACAACACTCCAAGTCGTTCTCGGACTGTCTCGGCGTCGGTTGTTTTCTCGAAGAACGTGATTGACCCAACAGTCGGCTCAACAAGCCCACCAAGAACAAGTTGTAACGTGCTTTTCCCTGACCCATTTGCACCAATGACTGCGATCTGCTCTTGTTGTTTAATCGTCACATCAATGTTCTTGATTGCGGTTGTACCATCAGGGTACTCATGTCGCACCCCGCAGGCGTCGATTACAGACCCCATCGAATCACTCCTGTCATAATGACTGCAAACCCCGAGATAGTGAGCAGTATGTAACCGTATATATCAATCTGCTTCAATCGACCGTATGGTGATGGTGCGCGTGCACCACCGCGGGCCCGCATCCCTCGACCAACTCGTTCGCCTCGGTCGAGCGTTCGTAAAAGAAAGCTCCCAACCATGCAACGCGCATCCCGCCATGCACCACGGAGTGATGTCCGACCGGTTGTCCGACTATTTCGAGCCAGAATCAGCCGTTGTAACTCATCAAAGAACAGGAATAGATATCGATATGTAATAGAAATAACCCATACAAGTGCAACTGGGACATGTAGTGAGCGCAGTGCTGCGATAACCGCTGAAAACGGTGTTGTGAGCACGATCAATGATAACAGTCCAATCCCAACGCCAACGCGAAGGGTAAATAAGATAACGTACTCGATACCAGTCACAGTAATCGTCACTCCAGTAAATGACAGGAGCACCTCACCGGGCATTATGATCGCCTGTGGGAGAACAATCAATGCTGATATGAGAGGTACGACCGCCGATCGCGCAGCCAACTGTCGGAGAGGAACAACTGATAGACGAGCTAGTATGATCGTCAATAGACCAAAACACATTGTTACTGACACCTGTCGGGAAATCATCACCGCCAGTGCAAATCCTGCAATGGAAATCAGTGTTACCCGTGGGTCTCGTCGCTGGAGAAAGCCATCGTTTTCGGCAATCTGCTCGGCAGTGAATACAGCCCGGAGTGCACCCGTAATCGACGCGACGGACCGACCAACAATGCCGGTCACGATTCAAGCAGGCGACCAGCGCCAAAAGCAACAATAAGTGTTAGCACTGTGCCAACTCCAGCCGAGATGAGTGTTCCAATCGGACCTGAGAACCCTCCAACAGTGTAGTCTGGGAGTATGCCAGGATTGAGATTTATGACTGCATCGGTTGCACCTGTCATTTTTGCGGCATTCTCGAGTGGCTCGGCATAGCCGACGATACTTGCGGTCCACCCGAAAAACGGAGCCACTATCACAAGTCCCAGCAGCATGAGAGCCGCCCGCTGTATCCAAGAGTCCATGTTCATGCTTATGATCTTCATAGTTTCACGTCCGGGGACAGATTGCTATTTTCGAATTGAGTAAAAACGAGATCGGGGCGGGCAGCAGCGATATAGGTATACACTCCAGCAGTAATTGCACCCTCGATAATTCCAAGAACTGCGTGACCGCCAGTCATAATCGTAACTGTTGTGGCTATCTCATAGGCGAACGCCGAGGAGAACCCGACGCCAAGAGCAACAATGAGTGCTGAAACTGTCACTGCTGCCCATCCAGCAATAAACGCCGCTCCTGACTCATGAATCTCTCTGAACATCTGAAATAGACCATATCCAATGAGAACATTAACCACAGCTATCGCAAAGAGATTGCCACCAAGCGCAATGATTCCACCATCACCGAAGACAAGTGCCTGAATCGTGACAACAGCCGTCATTGCAAGCACACCAAGCGACGGTCCCAATAGAATGCCAGCGAACGCTCCACCAACGAAATGTGCGCTGGTACCGCCGGGAATCGGCCAGTTCAACATTTGCGCAGCAAAAATACCTGCGGCGACTACACCAAGTAGTGGTGTGCGTTCATCACCAAGTTCACTGCGGGCATACCTTACTGCAAGTCCAATTGTAACTGCTGAGCCAAGCCAAAATAGCCCCGCAACCAGCGGGTCAAGAAAGCCGTCGGGGATATGCATTCTATTCGATATACTATGCACCTGGTTAATAATACTTTTTGAGGCTATCGTAATATTTCATGAATCGTATTCAAAAGAATAGTGAGTGTATCAAGAATTATACGGTCAGTCGAAAACCTGCAGTTATGAGTCAAGATGTTGACCGCATGAGTGTGACACTTCCGCCGGATCTCTTGTCTGAATTGAATCAGGTTGTTGAAACCGGTGAATATAATAGTCGTTCCGAGGCGACCCGAGACGCGCTTCGTGCGTTTGTAACCGAATTTAATCAACAAACCGGGTTATCAGGAACTCTCAGTGGGACTGTGGTTGTGCTTTATGAGCACGAACACAGCGGCGTCACCGATGAAATGAGTGAACTCCAACATGATTTTACAGAAACAATTGTTGCCGTTCATCATGTTCATCTGAGTGATCACCTCTGCTTGGAATCGATTGCCGTTGATGGAGCGGGTGGTCGGATTGAAACGTTATTATCCCGTATTCGACCACTCGAGGGTGTTCGCCAGGTCAAACTCGCAATGGTCCAAGCCGATGCCGATGCCGACGCCGAATCCAAAGTTAACGCCGCCAGAGAAAGAGACTGAACCACTCGTTGGGAGTGACATCCTCAATTTATGAAGCTTCTCGCAAATGAGGGCTCAATAGATTAGAGGGGTAATCTATATTCTCATCCTGTAAGAATGCTGCAGTATCACGCTATCGTTACATATCCCCTCCTGTTCCGCTTAGCACTATTCATCTTCACTGTCAACAAGGATTCAAAACCATCCTATGTCCTGCATCCTGTTCATTTGATGAGCGCCTTCCACGATGAAAAGGCGAATCCCGATATTATCCCAGTAGGGGAGTCCGCCTCGATGAGCGCCCGTGAGAGTGTCCGTCTCACTGATTAGCATATTCATAACCGTCTCCATGTCGACGATGAGTGGTGTCTCTATTCGATTTTATATCGGTGAGAGATACGTCGAAAGAATGTTCGCTTTTTTACATGATCATGTCGTTTTCGTCTACCATACCAAACAGAATCTTGCGCACCAACGCAAAGATACGTAAATATCAATAGTACTATATAAATTGAATTGAGGGAGATTAATAAGACATTGTTTAGAACAATAAGTAAACGAATGCATAATATTGGTCTGTACGATTGATGCCATACTCATTGAGATAATATTGGGCATGCGGTCAAAATATAATGATATACAAATAAATCAAGGAGTTAATGAATATATATCCACTTATTTTAGCCTGTCTAGAAGGATTTATGTATCATACGATTCTGCAAAAAATTATCGAAATGAGTAGACATTTGCGAATCAATACTGCCATATGTACTGCACATGCACATAATCACGCCCTTTCCATGGAGAAAGTCGAATGAGCGATAATCGTATGTCTCGAAGGGCCGTGCTGGCAACCGGCGCGGTGGGTTTTGGTGCATCACTCGCTGGCTGTTCCAGTAGTGGTGGCTCCGGTGGTGGTGGCGGTTCTGAGAGTGACACAATCAAAATCGGCGTTCTTGAAGATCGCTCAGGGAATTTTTCCCTCGTCGGGACGCCAAAATGGCGTGCCAGCAAACTGGCAATTGATGAGATCAATGCGGATGGTGGGATTATGGGTAAACAGATCGAACTGTTTGACCCAGACCCACAGTCAGATAATGAGCGATATCAACAACTCACCTCTCGATTAATCCGACAGGAAAACGTAGACGCATTGTGGGCTGGGTACTCCTCGGCAACAAGAGAGGCAATCCGACCGACAATTGACCGCAACGAGCAGCTATACTTCTATACGACGCAATATGAGGGCGGCGTTGCCGATGAGTATACATTTTGTATGGGACCAACAGCTCGTCAGCAACTGGGTAGTGTTGTCCCCTACATGATTGAGAACTTTGGATCAGATATCTATACTATTGCTGCTGATTACAACTTTGGTCAGTTATCAGCTGACTGGGTGAAGGTCATCGCGGATGAAAACGATGCAGAGGTTATTGGTGAAGAATTTATTCCATTGTCAGTGCAGAATTTTGGGTCAACTATCAGCAATATTCAGGATGCTGATCCGGACTTTGTGATGGCAATTCTAGTTGGTGCAAATCACTCATCATTCTGGAACCAGCGAACCTCCGCTGGGCTTGAGATTCCAATGGGTACCTCAACCGTAATGGCTCAGGGATATCAACATAAACGGCTCGAAGCGCCAGCACTCAAAGATGTCTATGGCGGATTTAATTATATGGAAGAAATCCCGACAAGTCGAAATGAGGATTATGTCAGTCGATATTATGATAAATTCCCCGACGCCGGGTATGCCAATGAGGAATCAATTAACAATTATTTCTCAATTTACATGTATAAACAAGCTGTCGAAGAGGCTGGCACAACCGATCAAGAAGCTGTCCGGGATGTTCTCGAGAGTGGGATGGAAATTACTGGTGATAGATCGCCAGAGGGAGATATTAGCTTCCAGGGACCGGTACATCATATGACTCACAATATGCGAGTGATGCGGTGCGATGCTGAACACAACATTACCGTTGAAGATCAGCGTAAGATTCCTGAACAGTTCCTCTCTGAGACAGTTGGGATTGACCTCTCCGGTGAGGATGATGGAATGACAAAACAATTCACACCGGTTGAGTACTTTGACGAAGCGGGTAGCTGATTGATGATACTAGGTCTGGTGAAGCCAACGGTATGATTCCACTGTTCATCGCTGACGTATTGAAAGCGCTCGATAGTATCGGTGTCCCGGTATCACAGCTTCTGCAAATGGCAGATAGCATCGCGTTTATTGCACTTGCAGCGATTGGTCTGACTGTTATTTTTGGGATGATGGGTGTGATCAATCTTGCTCATGGTGAATTCATTATGATGGGTGCGTACATTACAACCCTTTCTATCAATGTTGTATCATTGCCATTACCAGTAGCGATGATACTTGGGGCACTCGGAACCGCAGCCTTTGGAGCGATTGTTGAACGGACGATAATCAAACGACTGTATGGTCGGCTCTTGGATTCAATGATCGTCACATTCGGACTTGGGCTAATTCTGACGCAGGGCACCCGAATTATATTTGGGAATTCTCTCCGGTCTATTGGTACTCCGTTCGGTCAAGTTCCTGGATATACATATTCTGGATACCGTGTTCTGTTACTACTTGCGGCGATTGGGGTTCTTGGGTCTGTCTATCTTGCATTCACACGTACTGAATTCGGTGTTAGGGCGCGTGCAACAATTCAAGACCCTGAGACCGCTCGAGCAATGGGCGTCGATACAGACCGAATGTATACAATTACATTCGCCATTGGTTCCGGGCTTGCCGGATTGACTGGTGCACTGTATGCGCCTTCAGCAACAATTGTTCCGGGGATGGGACAGTCATTCCTTGTTGAATCATTTGTCACAGTCGTCACCGGTGGATCCTCGGTATTGCTTGGGACAGCATTAGCTGGCGGGATCCTTGGAACGATCAATGCCGTCTTCTCGAATCTATATGGGAATTTCTTTGGGCAAATCGCATTACTCATGACGGCAATCATCATTATTCGACTTCTGCCGGGGGGTTTGACAGGGCTTGCAAACACTGTCCGTGACAAATTGGGTGAACAACAATCATGAAACTGGGTTCAGATATACTTCCCTCACGACTCAAAAGTATCATCACTAAACTAAATGGTCCGAATACACTGGGCAATTCGCGTGTGTTTTGGGCAGCCTTTGGGGTTGGATTACTCCTTCTAGTAGTCCAACCGCTTATCCGTGGGTCATACGCAGCGGGTCAGTTTTCGCTGTTCCTTGCCTATGGACTGCTTGGATTGTCACTGTCGATTATTTGGGGATACACTGGTATTCTTAGCTTTGGACAGGTCGCCTTCTTTGGAATTGCTGGCTATACATACGCAATTGTCAGTCTCAATCTTGGTGGTGCACTCGGTCCGACTGTTGCGTTACCAATCGCGATTGCAGTTGCGACGATATCAGCATTCATCCTTGGATATTTCATGTTTTATGGGGGTGTTCGAAACGTCTATGTTGCTATCCTCACATTGGTCGTTACGCTTGTCCTCGAGACATTCATGGCACAAACCGCTGGTGCCAAATGGGCAATTGGAAGTGTGAAACTCGGTGGATTCAATGGAATCCCCGGAATTCGAAATTTCACTCTTGGTGTTGGCGAGAGTTCATTCAGTCTTTCAGGATCTGAATTTTATTGGTTTGTGCTTGCTGTGTTATTGCTCGCATATCTTGGCTCGCGAATCCTCGTCAATAGTAAATATGGATACTCGCTGGTAGCAATCCGCGAGGATGAGGAGCGGACAGCGATGCTTGGCTACAATGTAAAAAAGGTCAAACTTGCTGTATTCACTTTTTCAGGTGCGCTAGCCGGACTGAGTGGCATCTTCTATGCCAACTGGGGAAACTACATGGATCCGAGTGTATTTACAATTACGTTTGCTACAATCCCGATTGTCTGGGTGACGCTCGGGGGACGAGAATCGTTACTCGGCGCTATTGTTGGCACAGTGATTATTGAATGGCTTCGGAAGTGGTTCTCAATTAATGCTTCAGAGTTCGCAATTGTCTTTGTGGGGCTGATTTTGATGATCACAATTTTGTTTATCCCACGGGGTATCCTCCCAGGAATCAGGGATATGTACGTGTTCTTCAATGCTCACGGACTTCGTGAAGGCATCGAACATGGTCGTGACACAATACAATCTCGCGCTCAAACGCTACTTGGCTCAGTTGGTATTGATATCTCTGACTCAGAGACGCCGGGGAGTTCTGAGGTGATGCGCGAATGAGTGCTCCAAAAAATATGGGGGTTAATCAGCAACCGGCGGTTGCAGCAACCGGTAGCGATCGTGAAGCGATTCTCTCAACAAGACAACTGACAAAGAAATTTGGTGGGCTTACGGCTGTTGACAGTGTTGGATTCACCGTCGCAGCGGGCGAAATTCGGTGTCTGATTGGTCCAAATGGGGCTGGAAAAAGCACGTTACTCGAACTCATTACCGGACAGCTCTCACCGACACAGGGGGATATCTACTTTGATGGTCTGGATTTGACGGCGCTTGAACCGCACGAGCGGATGGACGCCGGTATCAGCGTCAAGTTTCAGTCACCACATATTTATGAAAGCCTCACCGTCGAGCAGAATCTTCGGGTGCCGCTTCAACGAACGGATAGAGAAACCGAGACTGTCTTAACGGACACGCTTGAGCGTATTTCGCTTGCACAGCAAGCCAATGTATCAGCGAGTGATCTGTCACATGGGGAAAAACAACGCTTAGAGATTGGAATGGCGGTCACGCTTGATCCAAAACTCATGTTACTTGATGAACCCGTTGCAGGAATGTCAATAGATGAAACGGCTGATATTGCCGAACTCATTCGATCACTTCATGATGATGGAATGACGTTTCTTGTGGTTGAACACGATATGGAGTTTGTCCGGAAGATTTCTGAACAGGTGACAGTACTGAATCAAGGCTCAATCCTTCGTCAGGGACCGATTGAAGATATTGAGAGTGATGACGAAGTTCGTCGAATATACCTTGGTGAGAATGCATGAGCCTTGATATTACCAGTCTCAATGCCGGTTATGATGGAACACCGGTCATTCGAGACATTTCATTTCAGGTTGACACTGGCGAGATCGTCGGTATCGTTGGTCGCAACGGTGTTGGCAAGACGACGCTCTTAAAAACTATTATGGGGCTTCTCAAAGCTGAATCAGGTCGTGTTATCTATAATGGCGAGGATATGACTGAAAAGTCCGCAGATGCTCATGCTAAACGAAGCATTGGATATGTCCCACAGGGACGTGATGTGTTCCCAGATTTGAGCGTCAAAGAGAATCTCTTGATCGGTGAATCAATCGGTGAGAGTAGTGAGACACGGTATGAGCAGGTATATGATTATTTTCCGATTCTTGCAGAGCGGAAAACGCAATCTGCCGGAACAATGAGTGGCGGGCAACAACAGATGTTAGCAATTGCTCGCGCTCTTGTCGGAAGTCCGGATTTATTATTGGTTGATGAACCGTCTGAGGGGGTCCAACCCTCAATCGTCCAATCAATTACAGAGGATCTTCGCCAGATCAATGAGGAATTCGACACGACGATTCTCTTTGTCGAGCAGAATCTCTCAGTAATCCAGGGATTAGCCGACCGGTGTTATGCAATCGATCATGGAACAATTGTCGATGAAATAACCGGTGAGGCCGTCAGCGAACGCGACCAACTTGAAGAATATCTCGTTGTGTGAGTGCCTCCTCGTGGTCGTCTTCGTAGAGAGCAAGACGGTAATGAGCTGGGTATCATAATTCGAGAGATATGATACTCCCGGAATGAGCATCGGGCGACGTTTGTCTGAGATCGGGTCACTCACTCAGACGATATCGGCATGTTCCAAGTCCTCGAACGCAGTCACTGTACCTCTTCCATCTTGTTGGTCTGGATTTCTTCGGGACGCTCCTCTCGTTTCTTGTCCTCGGCGAGCGTCTCAGCGTACGTCCCAACGTGTCGAAGCTGCTCCGGACCCGACTCATTGAGCGTGTTGACGATTTTCGTCGGAAGGTTCGCCGGTGGGGTCGGGAGTTCGTAGGACATCAACTACCCTCGTATTAACCAACACGTCCCATGAACCGATAGTTTTGTTACTTAACATGGTAAGAACTGTTTTCTCAATCGCCGGCTGTAACACCACTTGAAGCTTCCTTATATACAAGTTTCGTACTATGTTACGCCGTGCTCCGGCGTATCGAACTCGAGGTCCTCGCCACGGTCGACCGCGGCGACACGATCTCCGAACTCGCGACGAAGCTCGACCACAGCGAGAGTTACCTCTCTCGTGCCGTTGCCAACCTCGTCGAGAAGGGACTCGTCTACGCGGAACGCGATAGCCGGCAAAAACGAGTCGCCCCGTCAGATGCTCGTGCCGTCGAACTCTATCGGGACCTCGTCCGCCAGCACTCCCACATCGAGTTCCCCGAGCTGCTGACCGGCAAGGCACTCGAGGTGTGTACTACCTCGACCAGCCGCGAACCGTCTCCGAGATCGCCGACCGGAGCGACAACTACCGCAACACGGTCAACCGCGTCCTCAAGCGGTTTCGTGATCGTGGTCCTGTCGGGACGACCGACGACCACTACGAGTTCAACGCCGACTTCGACCGCCTCCACGAGTTCGCCTGTGAACTTGCACACTATCTACATCGGCAACGATTTGAAGCCGTCGCCCCGAAAGGGACGATTCTCTGGGGGGACTACGACGAATTCCTCGCCCAGGCCGAGACGGAGATCGACGCGGAGGCGTTCCACGAAACCGGCCTCGCTCAATTCGCGGCCTTCGACCTCTAGTTCCTACTCACCGGTACCGCTACTACTCCTACTCCGAGGAACTCGACGCAGTCTCGCCGGCGAAGCTCTGCTGTCACACGCTGCTGATCGACGACGGCAGCCGTCACCGCTCGTACTGTCTCCTCCTGCTCAGCCACGTCGACGTCGGCGAGGCGGACCTCCG
This sequence comes from Haloquadratum walsbyi C23, assembly GCF_000237865.1. Lineage (NCBI taxonomy): Archaea > Methanobacteriati > Methanobacteriota > Halobacteria > Halobacteriales > Haloferacaceae > Haloquadratum > Haloquadratum walsbyi. Next base: position 3,007,494 of record NC_017459.1, on the reverse strand, counting down.
AGAGCAGGCGGCGAAGTATGTCCTCGAAGACGAAATCGACGCCCTGCTCCGCTACCTCGAGACACACGGTGAGGTCGATGATGACCGGCTCCCGGAGTGGGATGAGTTCCAGGACCTGACGGCTGACTACGAGGTGCGACTATTCTGAGACCGAACATCGTCGCCAGCCGTGCCGTCTGCCAGCGTCAGTTTGGATCGGAGGGATTCGTTGCTGTATCGAGTCGATAGACATCCTCGACAGCGTCAAAATCGTCGTCAAACGCATACAGGTAGCCGAGCCTCTCGGTTTGCATATACGCCACCATGCATGCATCGACGAAGGCGAGGGGTTCGTGTTGGCGAAAGAGGGCCTTCCCGGTCGCGAGGCATCGGTGGTGAGTGAATCGATGTGGAAGCGGGGGTTTTCTTCGATTCGATCAAGGAGATCGACGGCTGCGTCGTGACCGGCGTGGGTCGTGAGGATATTGAGCGTTTCCGCGAGCACGTAGCCGAGGACGACTGCCTCCGGGAGCGCTCCATTGTCAATGCCTTGGAGCACGGGAAGCGCGGCATCGTGGGATCCATCCCGCCGGTATGCGGCGGCAAAGAGGACTGTCGTATCGATTAGTGCCCGAGGCATTTACCCGACGTCAACGCCCCAGGCGTTGTGATCGCTCGTGACATCGGTCGACTCCTCACCAGCGTAGCCGTCAAAATCGGCGAACGTGCCGGTTTGTTGTTGGATCACGTGGACCCGAATGCTCCCATCGTCCTCGAGATGCCAACGGAGCTGATCGCCATCGTCGATATCGAGTTCCCGGCGAATTCGGGCGGAGATGTTTGCCTGGTTTCCAGACACCTTGCTTTCGGCGTCGATTCTGTCGCTGCTCATACCTCACGGTAGGTGACCGGTCGTGAAAATCCTAGTGTGCCGCCACACTACCCAGTACCAGAAGAGTGATCCCGACGAAGAGGATTATGATCTACCCTGGGACCGTTGGGAGTCGACCGTCTGGTCGGGGAACGCGGCCCCGTTTGATCTCGTGATCGACGCAGCGCAGGTGCTTGCAGCCGTCTTCGGGTAAACGTTGCTGCCAGTCGGGACAGGTGCACGATTCGTCGATGATGTCGACTTCGTACCTGTTGTCGGACGCGGACTGCACCTCGTAGCGGCCACCCTTTGAGAGGAGCGAGACGTCCATCGCTTCGGCGACGGCACGCGCCGTGCGGGGCTCAAGATCGTCCTGTGACTTTGCGTTCTCGTCGACGACCAGTCGGTCGCGAACGTCGCCCGTTCGGTCACCGTCCGGAGCGACGGCTTCTGCAGGGCCACTGAGCCGCTCGTGGAGCACTTCCTCCACCGGATGACCTTCCGACCACAGGTAGTGGACCTCGCGGCGCTCGCAATGGTCGTAGGATCCGCACGCGGATGCGCTCCTAGTCCAGACTCGACAGCCCCCGAGCGCGGCCATCACGTCGACGATGTCACGGGAAACCGTCTGGTGACCGTCCGGGAAAACCGGAAGCGGGTACACGCCTCCTGCGGCGGGACGGTCTCCCACCAGTCTTCGCTGGAGCCCCAGCTGTCGAACATCGCGTTGTCGGTGTCGTAGCCGACCGTGACGCCGTCGATCGGCGTCCAGTTCGTCGGGAGGTGGTCTGCCTGCCCCTCGAGTATCCGGAGGACGGCGTATCGAAGCCACTCGCGGGCTTGGCTGTCCGCCGTTGCGACCTGGTCGTGCTGCTCGGCGACGTGCTCGGCTTCCTCAAGGATCGTGGTGAGATAGTCCTCAGCTATCATTTGACGGAGGTCGGAATGTGCCTCCGCTCCTCGGCGGGCACAAAAACATAATCAACAGATTCGTGATATCACCTCCCGCGTCGGTTAATCTGACTCACCTACTGTCGTCTTCTGGCAAACACGAATTCGCTACGTAGTCTCTCCACAGAGGCACTCGTGGCCCTGTCGAGACCGTCCAGTAATGTATGCATGAATCTCGGTGGCGAGCTCGTACATCGCGTCGGCACGCGCTGCAGAGGCCAGTCCGTCCTAATAGTACGTTTTGGCCCGGTGGTCGCGCCAGAGATCCGCGAGGTCCGCGGCTATCGATTCCCCGAAGACACCGGCCGCTGCAGCCTCCCGACAGACACCAGGATGTGTGCCGGGAAGACCATCCGGCTGCATCGTGCCGCGCTCGAGAAGCCGAAATTCGACGGTGCGTTCGATGGCGACAAACGACGCTTCGATAACAAGCGTATAATAGCTGGCATCCTGGAGGGACTCAGCGCCGGCGAGCAAGCGACAGGCCTTCCGCAGCTGGAGCAGGGCGGCGTCCTCGACATCGAGCCCGGCTTCGATGTCCGTTGGACGGCGATCAAATGCGGCTTGCACCTCGTCGATGAAGGTCTCGATGCGCGTACTACTCATCGGTGACGACCTCCTTGCGGAGCGCGTCGAGGCGGTCGCTCCCGGATACCGTAATCCCCTCGGCGAAGATCTCGCGGAGTTTCGATCCGGCTCTCCCAGCGCTCTCTGCGGACTCGACGTACGGTTCAAACACGAATCGGTCACCGCTGAACTGTTCGGACTGGAGATCGGCGACGACGTCGGTAATCTGCCGGCGGGCTGTCGTCCGGTCACCATCGACGACCACGAAGCAGTCGATATCGCTCTGCCGGTCTGCCTCCCCGCGGGCGACGCTTCCAAAGATGACGATACCGAGGAGATCGTTGATGTCGTCGGTGTCGTCGGTGTCGGTGGTCGTGGCTTGGACACGGTCGACGAACGCTCGGATCGGCGCGTGGAATTCCGACTGGGGGACCGCGAGGATCGGATCGTCCTTCTGGAGACGGTCTGGGTCGATCGCGACGTAGTTGCGCTGAGGTGTTTCTCGAATCTGGATGGCACCGATACTGTCGAGGAGGTCGACGGCCCGCCAGACCGTCGAGCGAGCCACACCTGTGGCGTCGACAAGTTCGGGAATCGAGAACTCCGTGTCGTGGGCGTCGGCGAGCAGGCGGAGGATGTCGTCCGCGGCGCCGATGCGAAAAACGTCGACGTCCGGGTCGGGATACGCATCGATACAGATGTTTATATCCTGTTTTGCCATTTCAGACACTATCTAATTCTGTGCAACGAGGTATAAATAAATAGAGGCATCAGGTAGCCAGGTGCTCTGCTTCGCGAGTGATCCGGTTAGGACTCCATCGCTTCCAGTTGGGCTGGCGCGATGTTGATTCGGAGGCGATACGTACTGTCGGTCGATCCGTTGTCGGGTCGCGTCGGGTCCAACAACGAGTAGCCACTCGTGAACGACGCGACGAGGTCCTCGCGGGCGGGGAGGTCGATGCCGAGCTGGTCGGCGAGGTAGACAATCCGCTCGGTTGCAGCGTCGTTATCGAGGCGTCCGAGATACTCGCCGACGATGTCCCAGTCACAACCCCGTTCGTCGGCGGTGCGCATCGCGGTCGCAAGTTCCCGAAGACCACCACAGAACTCGGGGTGGTCCGCACAGTCGACCAGCGTCTTCTCTAGGTCGCTGACGCACGGTCGTACCCTCGATCGAGGTCGGCTCACAGCCGAAGAATTTCTGCTCGGTGACTGTCGTGACGCGGTACGGGACACCGTGGATGTCTCGGCTTTGCGCTCTGGTCGGCGTGACGACGTACACCGTCCGGGGAATCTGTTCGGTCAGCCCGTGGTGGCTGAGGGCGCTGTAGTAGCCGATGTACATCGGCTCGGCGACGTGGGCGGCGATGAAGCACTCGTGGGTGGTGTACACGGTTTCCTCGCCGGCTGTGAGTGGAATGATGAGATACGTGTCCGGGAAGAGCCGGTCGAGCCAGCCCTTCTCGGTGAGTCGGGAGGCGATCTCGTTGAACAAGTCGCGTGCATCCTCAACGCGCTGGTTCTCCTTGCCGAAACCGAAGACGGACACCCCTTCGCCAATCGACTGGGAGAGGTCGGTCCGCTTCGGGATCTCGAACACTCGGAGGGAGTACGCCGACTTGATCTCCTCGATGGTGTCGCGGTGCTCGGCATTCTGCTCGACACGGTTACAGACGATTGCGAGCCGATTGATGTCTCCGTACGCCTGTTCGAGGGAACTCAGCTGCTTTGCGAAAATCTGGAGGCTGTTGGCGTTGAGCTTCTCGGGAATCACGGGGATGACGACGTTGCCGGTCGCGACCAGGGCGTTGTCGGTGAGGACGTTCAGGGATGGCGGCGTGTCGACAATGATGTAGTCGTAGTCCTTTTCGAGCTCGTCGAGAGTCATCTCCAACCGCTCGCGACTCTTTGGCGCCTCAAGCAGCGTCTGGATGTTCTTGTTATTCGCGAGTTTCTCGCTGGCGGGAAGGATGTCGAATTCCTCGTGTTCGACGATGATATCGTTCATCGACTTCATCTGGTCGAACTCGAGAACGTCGAACAGCGTTGTACGGTCGGTGTCGTAGTACAGATCATTATAGCCAAGCGAGCAGGTGAGCCCGCCGTGATAGTCGATATCGACCAGGAGGACGTCGTGGCCTCGGGCAGCGAGTGCGCCGCCAGTATGAATGACGTCGGTTGTCTTCCCCGCGCCTCCCTTCTGATTCGCCACCGTGATTCGTGTGGTATTGGTGTCGGTCATTATCTTCGTTTCTCTCGTTGTGTTCGTTTCCCCGTTTTGCTCATCGAGTAGAGGGTGCCAGTTCGTTCCTCAGAATGCTTTCAATACATTCGTTTTTCTCATTCAATTCGTTTTGTTCGTTGGATTCGGTATAGTCGTTCCACGTGTTTTCAGCGGGAATCAGGACTACCTTCGAGAGTATGGAGAGATAGTGGTTTTATGGACATTCGAGTAAGATTTTTAACTGTTACCAGATTATTGGTAACTACCAGATGTATGAGGTGCTCGACGACACCGCGGCGCAGGTCATCCTCGCTATCGAGAGTGGTGACTCCATCCGTCGTGTCGCCCAACACCTCTACACGCCGTACGAGACGGTTAGACAGGCCGTCAACCGACTCGAAGACGCAGGCTACGTCCACTATGACGACGGCCTCTCAGTCGTTGACGAGCGCGTGAGGGACGCAGCACGAGAGCTCGTCGCTGCCAGCGCCGGCGTCAGTCAACCATCCATCGAGGAGGCCTACGTTATCCCGCAGTTCGGTGACTGGCCGTTCGCATTCACACGGATCGACGCCGTCTACGTGTGGACCCAGGGCGGCTACCAGGTCGGTCGCGAGCCCAACGACTATCCACTGTTTCTGGCCGTCCGTGAGGAGGACGTCGACGCTTGGGAGGCGTTTTTCGAGTCGTTCGACCTCCCGACCGAATTCGAACGACAGCCCCGTCACGAGCTGGACGGAGCGCTACAGATCGTTCTTGAACCAGGGGCGTCCCTCGACATCGAGCACGTCGAGGGGTACCCGGTTATCCCGAGAGCAGAGACGATCGAGTATATGCGTGAGAACTACGCCCAGTTCCAGTCGGCGCTCGCGATGCTCGACCGGATGTACGAGGATATCGACCTCGGCGTCACGTACCGGGAAACGGAACGAGCGCAGCCATGAGCTTCAACAACCGGAGTGACGCGCTCATCGAACTGCTCGAGGAGCTCACCCAACAGGACCACAAGTACGTTCTTGTCGGCGGGTACGCTGTCTCAGCGTTCAATGCTCGCTTCTCCACGGACCTCGATATCGTCGTCGCGCCGGACTCCAAGGCTGACTTCGTCGGGTTCCTCGAACAGCAGGGATTCGAGGAAACGGACAGTCACGCCAAGAAATGGTTCTACGACACCGAAGTAATCGAGTACGAGAAGCGGCTCACGCCACAGCAGCCGATCGGCTTCGATCTCCTGGTCAACGGACTCGGGTGTCGCCAGACTGAGGCACAGTGGTCGTTCGACTATCTGTACGATCACAGCCACCAACAGGAGGTGAGCGGGGGCACAGTAACGACGACAGCCAGAGTCATCGATGGGGCAGTCCTTGTCGCGGCAAAGCTCCACAGTGGCCGAGAAACGGACCTCCGAGACGTCCTGGCAGTGGCTGAAGAGATCGACCTCAACGCTGTCACGCCCCATCTGCGGAGAGGGGACGACGATGCGCTACGGGAGCAACTTGAGCGTGGATCGGAAATCTTGGAGAGCGACGAACTCAAGCACGGATTTCGGAGTGACTTCGGGACCTCAGCTGTCTCAGAAGAAACGGTCACTGCTCTTCAAGAGTATCTGACTTCGCAAATTGACCACCTGAGCTGAAGCAGCTGTTTCGCCCACTTGGAGTTGGTGTCCTCGCCACCGAACGGCGACTCTGCCGAAATCCGGTGTTTGAGCTTCAGGTTCGCTGCGCCCCAGTGGCTGTAGTGGAGCGTGTACTGTCTGTCTGTCCGTTCGTACGCAACAAGTGCGCGGTGACCCATCGAGCAATCACCTCACGGGGCGACCGCGACTGGATCGCCCCGCACCCCTCCCGGGGGACGAACAACGCTACTCGTCGATCGGGTCGGGGGAACTGAGGTCCGCGTGGAGGACTTGACCGTCACGAGCGACGTACCGCTTCACCAGTACTGGGAAGCGACACTTCGTGAATCCCGCTGTCTGGATGTCGAGTTCCTCGTCGGCTTCGAGATGGTCGGCGAGTTCTCGCAAGAATTCGGGGGTCACGATGCCGCCCTCGTAGTCTGGGAGGCCGTTCTCCCGCGCCTCGTACACTTCGAAGTCATCGTACCCCCAGATGGTGAGTTCGCCCTCGTCGGTGACCTCCCAGTCGAGCGTCCCGAAGCAGTAGCTCTCACAGAGCTCGCGGACTGCCTGTGGATCCGATACGATCGCGCCGATTGACGTCGTCGCAGCTTGTGGTGTCGCCATGTCTGGACCCGCAGGAAGCCCCGTACCTCTCTTTGGGGGTGATAAACCGACACTGGAAGTGCCCCTGGCGTCGACGGCGATGAAATCAGTCGTCTGTTGGGGTGTCTGGTCTGCTCCCGTCCTCTGGTCGCGTGAGTATGCTCACTTCTTCCAGAAGGTCTCTTGCAGTCTCGACTCGCTCTCGATCCGCGTCGTCCAACTGGTCAACGTCGAGCCGGCTGAGATTGCTGAGCACACGATGCATCCGGTAGCCCTCGACTTGCTGATTCATCGGAAGCGCCTCACCACTCGCCGGCGCAGAGAGACTCCTTACGAGACTGTCGTCGCCACCAGTGCTCGTCGCACCGCGTTGGCGCCAGGAGGTCACTCTCACACCCGTCGTCCAGCATCGTGTCCGGGCTGTGGGATGCCTCGCCGGTCGGCCGTAGTTCTGCAAAGTCAGAATATCGGTCGTACATCGGTTGGTTCGTAGCTTCTATCGGTATTGCATTTCAACGTCCGGACGCCTTCGCTCGAATCTACTCTTGATTATGCGAGAGGGTACAAACATATATGAGAGCAGGGTGCGAACACTGTCCCAAGAGGTGCCAACCATGACCGAATCCCCGCGAGATGGGGTCCAATCGTGGACTGAGTCGATGAGCGCCCGCGACCGCATTCGGGCGGTCGCCGAGTCACTTCGCGAACCCCGCTCAGTTAATTGGATTAGCGAGCAGGCCGACGCCGCCTGGAGCACGACCAACGAGGAAGTTCAAGAACTCGTCGACCAGGGTCAGTTGCGTCGCGTCGAGGCCGGCGAGACCACGCGCTACCAGCCGGACTACACGCGACTGCTCTTCGAGGAGATCCGCACGCTCATCGAGAAAAACACCCGCGAGGAGCTGCGGAGCGAATTGACCGCGATTACTGAGGAAATCGAGGAGTGGCAGGCAACCTATAACGTCGAGACGTGGGAGGAGCTCGAACAGTCGCTCGCCGACGGCGACCTCACAAGTGCGGAGCTTCGGGACCGGCGCGACGTCATCGCGTTCTGGCGCGAGAACGAGGAGGATCGCCGCCTCATCAAGCACGCACTGGAACTCTACTCTGACGTTGAAGCCGCCCGCGAGCAGATGACCGACATGGCTGACCGCGCCACGAGCTAATCCTCCTCTTTCACAGAATGATCTTTCTTGCCGGTCGCGACCGCTATACACAGCGGACCCTCCTCCGCGATGTTCACGACCGATTGACGAACCAGCCAGGGTGTGAAGAGGTCCGCTATCGCCCGTCTCGACGCCGACCCCGGTACGTCATCACGGATGTCGATCCGACGACGTTCCTGAGTGACTCGTACGACGCGGCGACCGCATGGTTGGAGATTCGCTTCTGGTACCCCGCCAGCGTCGACCACGAATACTACCGCATCAACTGGGTCGAACCGGACCGAAATCTGATGCTCGGCTTCCACCAAGACGCCGACCATCCGGATCTTGGGCCCTGTCACATCCAACTCAATCACGAAGACAGGCCTGTCGACCGGCATAGCGAGACGTTTCTTGATGCGCATCCACTCGCCGTTCTCGATGACCGACTCCAGCAGTTCCCGCCCGCGCTAGATGCGATTCACTGGAAGAATGGAGCGCCCTCGCTCCCGACCCGGCCCGTCTAGACCGCGAGTTCATCGAGCGTCTGATGATACGTCCGTGCTGTGGTTGGCGTGACGTTTCCGGACTCGACGATGTCACGGAGCGTTACCCACTACCCCTGTTCCCGCCCCGATTTGTGGAGGCAAGCCGCTGCGAACCCTGCCGAATGAACGCCCGCTGTGACTGACGTCGGAGTTGAAGATACTTGCCGTATTAACCACCAGAAGTCATCTCTATCGGAGACTGTTAGTTAATCGGCGAGGTTCCTCCTGCCCTATTCGGGAGCAGGTCCGTAGCGACCTGTGCCACACACCTGGCACTCCCAGATTGGTTGGCCTGTCCAGGTCTCGTCAGGGAGCGACTCACGTGTCCTGAACCGATGTTCTGTTTCTCTCGTACAGTGCTGGCACTCGAGGGCTGTCACGGTCGGAATTTCGGCCCCGGTACTGGTGGATTCCGTTTCACGAGGAACTGTTTCAACAGCAACTGCTGGGACGATCCACAACTGGTCGCCGTCGTCGAGAGCGTGCTCGAGGGATGACCCATCACGAATTCCCTGCCCACGCTCGTCATAGACGCGCGGGAGCTCCGTCTGCGGGCGATTGTTCCTCCCATCTTCTTCCCCTGCCCGCTCACGGGACGCTGATAGCAACGCGTCGCCAGCCGCTGAGGTCACCTCGGCAGCAGCGGGGAGCGTAGGCCAGCGCTCGGTTAGCTGGGGTGCGGGCTCGTCGTCGAGATCGTAGATGAGCGTACAGTCGTCGATTGGCTGGTCGTGACTTGACGAGAGAAGCGTCGCTGCTGCTGCTCCCTTTGCCACGGCGCCGTAGAACGTCCCCGATTCGACGAGGAAGTGGATCACACCACGCAGTGTCTGCTCGGAACCCGCAGCACCCGACTCCGACGCGCCGTCGAGTTCGTGTTCGAGACAGAACCGGCATTTTCCTTGCGACGCCGGGATCGATGCGTCACAGGAGACACAGGCTCGGTCTGTGCCGGTAGTTCCGTCCGGATATCCGCCCGAATGCGAGGATTCACGCTGGCGAGTTGGCTAGCGGTCTGCTGGCTGATCCAGCGCTGGGTCCGGCACCAGAGCGCCTTCCCCGACAGGTTGGAACGCGTCTCGGTCTGAGTTGCGGTTCGTCATCGATTCGCTCCTCGTTTCCCCCGGTTTTGGTATTTAAACTCAAGCGTGAGGAAATGCGGGGGACGGATTCGGCGCCGACGAAATAAATCCGGGCCGAGACGGAGTCAGTTACGGAGCTCGGCGACCGCTCGCCTGCCATCGCTCACTCGCATCCTGTACGACTGTTCGTGGGTCGGTAGTCGGATTCATCTCCATCGGTTGAACGCGGGCATTCGGATTCCCCGCACCCTGCTGGGGTTCAAAAAACCCACCGGCTATTAGGCCCTCAGCGTCGCTTCAAAATTAGAACTCAGACTATTATAGTTCAGACTACAATATTTAGACGGATAACTAATCAATAGGGGCAGTCTATTCTTCGAAGAGACAGCGAGCGGCTGCATCGTCGCCAGTGAGGGTTTGCTGATTCTCGTCCGTATCAGCGAAGAGGGTTGACTGATCTCCCTCGGATGTTTGCTCCACTTCGGGTCGATCGTCGACGCCGAACTCACTCGCCTCGGGCTGGTCAAGACGCGAATCTCGGTCGCGACGATCCACGTCAGCGCCGAAATCCTCGAGTGAGGTCTCGACGCTCGTTTCGGTTACTTCGAGTTGGCCATCGTCACCGAACGCAGTCTGTCGGTGAATCTCGACTTCTGGTCGATCGCTCATCTGGATTGAGCCTCCACCCACCGAGGCTCCGACAGACACCTCCGAGTGCTGCGTCAATCGTCTTCTGCGCGAATTTCGCTGGCCCGATCTTTGAGCTGGCGAAGAATCGGGATTCGTTGCTGATTCGCGTTCTCGTAGGCGACGCAGGCTCGCAGCGTCTCCATATCGTTGATCGTCACGATACCAGCGTTGATCAGTCGCGTATTCTGGGGTTCGAGCCGTTATTCTGGTGAAAGCTCGCTCACGTCAGTCGATTGACCGTCAGGATTGCTCACTGATGATCGCCTCCGCTACTGCTGAGGCGACAAAAAACAGCCCCCGCCGTTACCCGTCTTCTTCCTCGGGTTGGATCTGGCGGGCGTCCTCAGCGAGATCGTGGATGTACTCCCGAAGAATCTCCATATCCTCGCGAGCGTCCTCGAGGGTCTTGCCCTTCGCTTTGACCACGATTTTGTTCCGATCGCGGGTGCCAGTCCCGCGAGTAAGCTTCACGGTAAGGGAAACGCCGACGTATTCCGTTCGTGTCGCCTGTTCACTGGTTTCGGCCGATTCGCCATCCGCACGAGATGGTTGGGTATGTTCTGACATGGATTCTTTCGGTGATTGGTATTTAGATGGACGGTGCGACCGGCTTGCCGGGTGTTTCGTGAAGGACTGCATCGATCTCGGCCCCGGTGAGTCGCCAGCTTCAAGCAGACCCAGCACAGTCCAGCTGGCTCACGACCTCGGTTTTGAACGCCTGGTAGTGGTCGAGGGCGAACGCTTCGTCACCTGTGTAGTCGAGGAGGAGTGCGAGCGCGAGTTGTGCCGGACCACTACTACCATATCCCCATTCGAATCCCGAGGGACTGCGATTCAACAGTGCGAGACTCCGCTCTGGCGTGAGCCGTTCTTGGCCGGGACGTTTCTCAACGATAGCCTGCCCGCTCTGCCGATACCCGACGTAGGCGATGTCGCAGCCGCTCGCTGGGTGTGTCTGTTCAATCGAGTGTGTGTCGCTAGGTCTACTCATCGGTCTGTTCGGGAGCGACTCGTTCGAGCACCCCCGCACCCCGGGGGAAAAACAGCCATAGGGACTGCTTGCCCCTACGCGAGATGGGAGATCTCGGCTGGTTCGTCGACCTCATCGAATTCACCACGCTTGACCGGCTGCCAGTCATCGCCGGGTGCTGGACTCCACCAGTCGACCTCGTAGGCACCCGGTGCGCCGAGGATCTTCACCCGCGCCGACCCATCGGGTAGGTCGCGACGGAGCTTCTCGTCGACGTGGAGGTTCCACGTTGAGTGGGTGTCGAAGCAGGCGAGCACAGTCTCTTCGTAGCCGTGTGTCTCTCGGGATTCTTGCTTCGTTCACGAACGTCGTAGAGAGCGTCGCTATCGGGCATTTCTGTTTACTTCGAAGTATCCCCCACGGTGTTAGGGCTTCTTGAGCAATGAGCGAGCTCGCTGCACGTAACTGCTCGCGCCCCAGCTACGGGCGTCACTGATCGCATCAAGGAGTAATCGCGCATTGGCAGCTGATAGGTGTCCAGTCCGAACGAAAATCGAGAGCAGCGTCGGTGTCGTGACGAGCCGGGTATCAGCGAGTGAGGCGTGGATCAAGCCAAGTTGGGTGAACTCGTCACAGAGGAAGAGCGCAGCATCGAGATCGTTCGCGAGGGTGACGGCCGTGTTCTCACCGTCATCGAGCGGAAACTCGGCATCGAGGTCCACCGACTGTGTCGTGAGTGCATCCACCCGATCGAGGACGGCGGACGCGGCGTGTCCATGGATGTCATCGTAGGAGGCGATCTCCCGGAGTTCATCCATAACCGCTGTTGGGACGACGACCTCGTACCGGGAGAGACAGAGTGTGAGTGGATCGGGATCGTCGTCAGTAACGATCCCGAGACTCACGAGAGCGGAGGCATCTGCGATGAGCCGCGACATCTACGCGTCGGCGACCTCGTCGATGAAGTCCTCGTCCAACTGCTGTTTCAACACTCGGATATTTGCCGCCTCTTCGGCGCCGACGAGCGCTTTGAGTTGCTCGAAGGTGATCTCATCGTCGTAATAGGCGGCGGCGATCTCTTGAGTGAGGGCGTCGTCGTGAGCGGCGTCTTGGAGGTACTCCCGAAGCGCGGTCACGAGGATATCTGTTCGGTCTTCCCCGAGGACTGCAGCCAGTGCGTCGGCGCGGTCGATGAGCCGATCGGGGGCCCGAAACTGCACGCGCTTCTTATCGGTGCTCATGATGTGTACATTGTGAGCCAATTCACTTAGCCGTTTTCGTGTGTACGATGTGAGCCTCACTCGACCAAGCGTTACCCGGTCACGAGATGCTCCTCAAGGACAAGCCTCAGTACGCCGTGATGGTCGGTTGACCACGAGGCGTCGTCGCTGGGTAGCAATGCAGTCGTGGATAGCTAAGGAGGCGCTGAGAACCTGTTGACTCACCCGCCTTCGAGTGCTGCATAGATCCTCGTGTGGCGGCGTCCGTCGAGCTTTCCCATCTTGAGGGCGACCTCGCGACGCTCGGCGTCGCTCTCGGCTGCCTGATACCGCTCGTAGAGCTGGCGGACCTCGTCGTCGACCGTCTTTGCGTCACCCTCGGAGACATCACCGGTGGCGGGGGCGACAATATCAAGTGGCTCGTCCTTGACATCCGCTTTGAGCAGACGCAGTCGCTGGGCAGTTTCAGCGCCAACCAGCTGCTTAACTGACTCGTACTTGAGTTGGTCGTCGTAGTATTTCGTAGCAACGAATTCCTGGAAGGTCTCGCTGTCGACAGCGATTTCATTATCGTAGTAAGCGGCCACGATCTCCTGCGAAAGCGAATCCTCGTCGGTCATCGGTCGCGCAGCCGATCGCGAGCGGTCGCGAACCGAACGGGATCCGTGTCGCCAGCCGCAGCCACCTCGTTCGCCGATTGAAGCTGCGAGTCGATGAGCCGATTCTGTTGGCGTGACCACTCACTATCGTCATGCGTCCGAACGTACTCGGCCCATCGCTTGATCATCTCACGCCGTTGCTCTGTGTTCCGACGATGGTCGTCCTCAAACTCCTGTGAGTTCAGCATAGTAGTCCTCCACTCCAAGCCCGTTGACGTAGATTTCAAGCTGCTCCGTGTTAAATCGTTCCTCGAAGGTCAAGTACAGGTGGAGTGCATCTTCGAAATCCTTCCCGCTGAGGCTGTCTGCAGCTTGTGCGAGTCGGAGTTTGTACGCAATTTGGAGTTCGAGCGGGCTGATCTCGATCTGCCCCTCATCGAATGTCACCGTGAGGGGATTGGAGAGGGCCTCACGCTCAACATCGTTTGAAACAAACCACGTCTCAAAGTTCGGGTGAATCTGCCTTGGGGTCTAGTAGTTCACAGAAGAACTGGGTGGTTAACTAGACATGCACCGGTCAGAGTAGTTCTCTCGTATCGAATTAGTGAATCAGCTCACCCAGAAGTTTGTTGAATCACTAAACCCCAAGGCTTCCTGCTTTTCCGACAGAACTTACAAAACCATTCTCACCGTGAGAATGGATTCACAGAGGTTCAATACATCTCATCGAGCGGCATTGCCATCCCCCAGTACCCCTGATTTTTGAGTTCGGTAACCAACTGCTCAGTCTCCGTTTCAGACAGCGACTCCAGAATGACGTCGATGTCCTTTGTCGACCGAGATCGCCCAGTGAGGATCGCGACGTACCCACTGACGATGACGTACTCCGCTTCGCAGGTGTCGAGAATTCGTGTAAACGTGCGCTTGAATCGCGGGACGTTGAAGATGAACGGCGAGTATTCGCCTGCCTGTGAAGGCTAGAACGGGAGTCCATGTGAAAGCCTTACGCTCAACGAGTAGGGTAGGGTAGTTTACACGCTTCGTCAGTCATAGCGAGTCGACAGGAAGATAGTTGAATCTGACTCGCTAGTTCATCGCCTGCTGGAATCGCTCGCAAGCGCCCGCTCGTCGACGCAGAGCAAAATGAGTTGGACAGAGATGAGAGCCTGAAACAATTCCGCTTTAGGATATAAGTAAACTGTATTACCGTAGACTAACCATGTTCATGAAGAGATTGTAACCATGAATTTATTATCTCCGGTTCATCGTCCCCACATCTGAACCCGAATCGGTTTGTAGCGTCAGTGGTGATATATCAGTAATGGCTGAGTTCGACCCAGAGCAGTTTGAGGATAAATACGCCAATTACTTTGCTGAACTTCAGCGCGCGTATAAAAACGCATTTGAGTCGATGAATAATCGATATGACTCTGAGTTGATTCACGCAATTGATCAGCAAATCCTCAATGAGTCTGAGCCATTTTATAACACAGAGACGGACTCATTCGAGATTCAACTTCCGGAGAATCCAACCGATCGTCTCACTGCAATCGTCGTTGACGATCAAAAACTCCAGACGGTGCTTGAGACATATGTCGATGAACTTCAACAGCAACATCGACGTGTGTTTGGACTTGACGATGAGTCTGAACCAAAGGTCTAAGCCGTTCGCTCATAATATATACAGTATGAGCACGGAAACTGCGGACGCTGAGAATGAAACGAAAGAGCTGAAAGAGCGCGTGACAAATTTCCTCCGCCGAAACTTCCCACAAATTCAAATGCACGGTGGATCCGCGGCAATCCAGCATCTTGACCCTGAAGCAGGTGAAGTTTCAATACAACTCGGTGGCGCTTGTTCAGGGTGTGGCATCTCCCCAATGACTATTCAGGCGATTAAAAGCCGAATGGTCAAAGAAATTTCTGAAATCGAAACCGTTCACGCTGACACCGGCATGGATAGTGGCGGTCATGGACACGGTGGGTCCTCTCCGTCATTCCCTGGTGAGACTTCTGATGATAGTGGAACGTCCGACGAAGGTCCACAGGCTCCGTTCTAGAACTGCGTACTGATTTCACGTCTGTCGCTATTATTATTGCCAGAACTACTGTTTGTACATTCATCACCAATCACTAGGAATGGCATCAATCAGGTTATTCTCCAGATTTACCTCGTCGAGTAGTTCCGAGGTTGTGGATGGAAAGCGCGTCATAGAAACAGGGAGCCCAACCCTCAAGGAGCGAACGGTGCGAGCCGTGAGCGAGTAGGGTGTGGGGTAGTTCACGTGATATCATTCAGGAAACCATCGATATCAGCATAAACACAATCAGAATATAATTACAATTGGATGCGCACGAGACCGATGCGTCTTTGATGTTGTCGCCGCGAAATGAGATATGCTTGCTGAATCACCCGAAAATGTTCTCTTCGTGGTGATGGATACGGTCAGAAAAGACCACCTATCGCCGTATGGTTATGACCGTCCAACAACACCCACACTTGATTCGTTCACGACGGATGCAACAGTATTCGAGGAGGCAGTCGCTCCGGCGCCATGGACACTTCCGGTGCATGCCTCATTATTCACTGGATTATACCCATCACAACACGGTGCAAGTCAAGAGAACCCATATCTTGAGGGAGCAACGACGATTGCACAAACACTTTCTGCAGCGGGCTATCAGACCGCCTGTTACTCATCGAATGCATGGATCACCCCGTATACGCATCTCACAGATGGATTCGATGATCAGGATAATTTCTTCGAGGTGATGCCTGGTGAATTTCTTTCCGGACCACTCGCTCGTGCGTGGAAGACATTGAATGATAATGAGTCCCTTCGCACACTTGCTGATACACTTGTCAGCCTTGGCAATACGGCGCACGAATACTTCGCCGGTGGTGAGGGCGCTGATTCAAAAACACCTGCTGTCATCGACCGTACAATCGAGTTTATCGATACCGCTGACGGCGAGTTTTTTACATTTATTAATCTCATGGATGCGCACCTGCCATATCATCCACCAGCGTCATTCCGTGAAGAGTTCGCACCGGACGTTGACTCAGATGCTGTTTGTCAAAATTCGAAGGAGTACAATGCCGGTGCGCGTTCAATTGATGCTGAGGAATGGGCAGACATTCAGGCGCTCTATGATGCTGAGATTGCACATATCGATGCCCAACTCGGGCGATTATTCGGATGGTTACAACAGGAGGGACTGTGGGATGAGACGATGGTTATCGTTTGTGCAGACCATGGCGAACTTCACGGCGAACATGGAATCTACGGACATGAATTCTGTTTGTATGATCAACTGGTCAATGTTCCACTGTTAATCAAACACCCACAATTAGATGCTGCACGTCGACATGATCAGGTTGAACTCATTGATCTATATCATACTGTTCTTGATGCAGTTGATATTGATGGCGGGAATCCAAACTCTCCAGGAGAGACTGCAATAGCCCGCGATCGAACACGATCACTCTTGTCTGACTCCTATCGTGATTTTGAATCGCACGCTGGGAGTCCCGACTCCGACCCTGCGCAACAAAGCAGCGATGGTTCGTACGCATTTATTGAATATTCACGACCGGTTGTCGAACTCAAACAACTTGAAGAGAAGGCAGCTGCTGCTGGGGTGTCAATATCAGAAGATTCACGATTTTACTCACGGATGCGTGCAGCTCGACGGACCGATGCAAAATATGTCCGCATTGACCGGATTCCTGATGAAGCATACCGACTTGATAGTGACCCTGACGAACAGAACTCAGTCGCTGACGCGATGAACGCCGATGCAACGGACATAGATATGAATATTGAGACGAAAGCGGACGCAATCACGGCGACAGAGGCAACCCTCACAGCCTTCGAGTCAGCAGTCGGTGGTGCATGGACGGATGCGGACGGAGTCAGTAATGATGTGACGGGTGATACCGTTGCCGAGATGGATGCTGATGCGCAAGAGCGATTACGCGACCTTGGATATCTTGAATGAGCACAGGATTGTATAGAACGGTAGTATCGGTATGATGACCTCCAATGCGTCTGGATACCGATATCATCGATAATGTCACTTTTAGTATTATCTCAAAGTGAAAATAAACGCGGGATCGTCTAGTCGTCTGAGCTGATTATTTAATCTGTTCAAGCACTCTTGGAAGGTCTCTGAGGTCGTCAATCGAGGCTGTTGGCGCCGTATCAAGGGTTGCGACGGTATTGTGTGGTCGGCGAAGAAAGACGCTCTCAAGCCCTGCTCGATGGGCAGCAACTACATCTGTCCCCCGGTCGCCAATATACACCCCACTCTCAGCACCGAGTGCATCAAGTGCTTCCTCAAGATAGTGTGGATCCGGCTTTCGCCGGCGGAATCCATCAACGCCGATATCACGTCCACGCACATGATCAAAGCGGTCAATGTCAAAATGGTCCACGACAAATTGGACTGCTGGATGGTAGTTATTACTCACGAGTCCGAGTGTCATCTCACCGGCGAGCGTGTTCAATGCGTCAATATCTGAATACACACCACGATGTCCATCAGCAATCCGATCAACAATCCGTTGTGCGCTTCGCTCCTCGCGGGCAGCATAGAATGCGACCGGATCAACGTCGATGGCTTCACATGCAGTAACAAATTCCTCAGTGTACTCATATTGCTCAAACGCACTCCGATGAGACTGCGAAAGTGACTGTTCCCAACTCTGTCCCCATTCTTGCTCTTCAACAATATCTTCAAATGCTTGCTTGTGGACAATCGGGTCAGCACCGCGACCTTTCAATATGACACCGTCCATATCAAACAAAACAGCAAATGTCGTTTCCGTTGTTGGCGTTTCACTGTTTGAGTGCGCCGCTGTATCTGTCTCACTGTCCTTTTCGGATTGGGCGCGGGTAGCCGCGTCCGCTTCGGACTCTGTCACGTCTACTCTTTCAGGCTCGATTGTCCTGAATCTATCTGTCTATGCTGGTCTAACCAAAGAATTTGGTCTGGACTCATACAAACTATACTTGTGATAGACGGTACAGACAAAACGAGTACATTGTCTCTGTACGCTTAATTGTCTGTCATCCCCTTGGGCTCGAAACATCAGTAATATCAACCCAACACACGATGATCAAGATTCGATACACAGATCGAAATACGTGAATCAAAAGATAATTGCGCTTACATGAAATCAGCGATTCCTGATTGTTTGTTGGTATCATCTTCAAAGATGGACTCAAGACTTCTTTCAAGCACCTCAAGACGCTGTTTTGTATATTCGCGGCAGTCAAACTCCTCAGCAATGTGAATTGCTGTGTCCATGTATTTATTCACTGATCCTTCATGTACGGTGAGATTCACTCGACCACCACACTCTCGACACTCACCGGTCAGTGGCATTCGTCGATATGACTCTCCACAGTCGAGACAACGTGTTTGTTGTCGCGAGAATGCCCGTAAATTCCCAATTAAGTCTGGTAGAAAGTGATATTCAATCACACGCTCTGCGACATCCGTTTCATCGACTGCCCGGAGTTTGCGTGCAAGCTCAAGTTGTGCATCCATCTTATCCATCATCGAATCGAGCGTTTTGTACGCCGAGAGGTCCGGACCAGCAGCAATATCGGTCGTATCATGGGTGTGATTGAACCCCGTGTACTCATTGTCGGTGTCAAGGTATTCCTCAGCAATCGTGACCTCCTCTTCCCACTCATCAGGATCTTCCATCCGTCGAGTTGCCTCATAGAATTCTCGTGGATACTGTCGAACGATATCCATGTTATGTGCCTCATCATCAATCTCTGAGGGGTCAATGCGTGAGGACATCACCAATGGGGCGTCCATAGAGTTGTGTGCGTAGAGCCAGTTCGCGGTGAATACTGGTTCTCCACCAACTTGCAGATCATATAGATACCCATCATAATCAATACATTCGACACTCTCAACTCGAAGATAAGATAGGTCGCCCCCAGTGAGTAACGTCAATTCGTCTCGCTTTGCCTCAAGTTGTGCTGGAAGATCTACTGTCGATAGTTCTGTGAGGAGCGACTGAAGTGTCTCCAGTGAGACTGTCTCCTGTTGGACCACAGTATCTGGAATCACCTGGTCAATATGAGGACTGTTTGCTATCGACTCATGTATTGTCAGTAGTGCATCCGGAACCGGGACACTAACACCCTCCGGCATGGTCGGGCGCTCACCGTCCAGGATCTGATCTAGTGGATTCGTCTTTCCTTCAGTTGCAATCGAGACGGTGTATCTGGATTCTTCGAAGTGAGCTGAATACTCCCCTCCGCTTTTCTCTGAAATGCGTGCAATGATCCCTAATCGATGACATAAAAAGACAAGTCCATCTTTTATACCGACACTTGTGGTGTTGAGTGTGACTGTCGTCTCGCTCTCACTTACTATTTCACTCACTTCGGAAGCAGCATTCCCCTTTCTCTGCGCATTCTCCCCAAGTATGAACCCTTGAAGAAATGATAATACAATATCATCTGGAGCGTGCAGAATGCACTCAGGAATGCCAATTTCATCTGTGTGCGTATGATTAATATCCTGCTCAGGTTCGCTTTGTTCTTTTGCGGTCAGTCCAGATACAATCGTATCGAATACCGGTGGAAATACAACTTCGCACCCACGTTCCGTTGAATTGACCGTCGGATTTATGTCGAATACACTGTCACTTGCCGCGACAATTCGCTCAGCATGTTTTTTCGCTGCAGTATGAATCGCACTTGTCAGTGCATCGGTTGATATAGATCGTTGAGCGATGAACTGCCCAAGAAGCCACCCAAATGAATCATCGACATCGATATACCGCTCGACCGGTTCTGCCGATTCTCCCACTCTCAGTGTTTCATTTTGTTTTGACTCCAGTCCTCCCACAGCGGTTGGACTGAGTGTCGTCATTTCATCTGTGGATCTTGAACGCTGAGATGATACATTATGAGTCACTACTGGACTTTCCTTATTTCTGGGATTGCTGATCACGCTCTTCGATGCCAGATTCAATTCTTCCGATCTAGTCTGTTCACCAGGGCATCGCTCATAATCATGGATATACTCACTGAGATCAAGCGTTGTTTGAATGGTCTCAACGTCGAGCGTTCGTGGTGCAACGATGATATCGCCTGCAGTGAGGTCATCACCAGCCACCTCTTCAATACCATCGTCATATCGGAAGAGACTATGTTCATCGGTAATATCAAGTGACCGACCAAACTGTGTTGTAACTCGACGTAACTGCTTGCTTTCATCAGCTTTGTATCGAATTGCCTTTTCGATTGGTCGAAGAGATGCCTCATGATTTTCATCAAAGGCGTACGTCTGCCATCCTTCTGACACACACGTTCGTTTTCTGAACTTTCCATTACGCTCAATTGGAGTATTGAGTTTCTTCCAAAAGTCCTCAATTGTCGTGAACACTATCTTATCATCAGGGCTCACCGCAACCAGTCGAGAATCTGCTGCCACACTTCCACCACGTTTATCTGGAAGATACTCCCGTGAGAAATTCAATAATCCATCCATCAAAAGCATAACACAGTCCTCATCGCCGTCACACTGCTTTTGTGAGAGGTCATTCACGATGAGCGAATGCGTCTCAGAAACAGTAAGACAATATGTATAATCAATGTCTGCGTCAACATACTCAATATCCGTGATCGGCTCAGTGATGTAATCCTTCCTCCCTCCATCGGTCACCTGGCGTGACTGATGGATTGCATTATTATTCGCGATCAAACCTTGTGCGTCATACTTTGTCTGTTCCTGCGCTTGTCTGTCCCGTTGAAGAGTTACTGCATCCGATGATGCAATAGAGATAACATATGAACGAGTCAAGTTTAGACTATTATTAGCATCATGATGAGTTGTATCATCGATTGCATACCAATCTGGAAGCACCTCGGGCACTGACCTCGACTGCTGTGTGGTTACCTCCGCAGTAATCCCAAGACGTCTTAATGCTGCAATTATGTCTTCTTTAAATTCGCGGCTGACAGTCGTTGCAGAAATGTCTCTTGTGTCTGTCGTCAACGAATCATGAGTGCTGAAAAAGCAACGTAGATATGATGTGATATGAGACTCAGATGCATCAAACAGTGCCTGTGGGATACGTTTATGACTTGGCTGAGTGCCGACATCAAATACTGTATCAAACACTCGTCTGATAAGTTCCCCAGGAACACCCAATATCTCCCCATCTGAGTTATACTGGATTGGTTCAATCTCAAACACGCTGTTGAGCGCGTTCAGAAGGTCTGTTTGTGTTTGTGTATCGATATTATAGAATGTTATTCTTGATTGTTCCTGCTGAGCACTTTCGTATGATATTGGATTCGTCTGCGCGTGAACTATGCCTGCCGCAGCATAATATCCAAGCAATGATGTAAGTTCCTCAGTAAATCCGATATGCCGGTCAATTCTCACTTTCTCTCCACGAAGCCCAATCTGCACATCATCAGGAGTACTCATCAGAAGGGCTTCATCTGTCTCGACAAATCTGCGTAGAAGTACGACCGGTATTGTTCCCTCATCGAGCCATCCTATCAACGTTTCTTTATTTTCGTCCAAATGACAGGCGGTATTTTGCATTATCTCAACCGCATCTTTACAGCTAGTAACTTCCTCAGGGAAGACTCGGTTACACAATCGGACAGGATCTGATGTATGGATTATCAGCCAATCAGCTGTAAGCTCATCCCGAGTGAGGAACTCCCGAAGAAGATCATGCTGTGGTGTGTGAGATGAGGGTGATATCGTTTGCAATCGCTTCGGTATAACCGCATACTCACCAGAAGTTATCTTACTTGCCTGCTTCGAGACAAGGTTGCCTTGCTCGAAAATATGCATCTCATGATCAGGCGTTATCGTTATCTCCCGACCACTTATTGTCTCGATTTGAACCAGATGATTTGGTGCACGATGCTTTGATACGGCTGTCACTGACTGTAACCGTTCATTCCCATTGTCATCAATCGATGGAACCGAGATCTCACGATCAGTGTTATCATCAACTTCCTGAACGAGGGTCCCGACAGCATCTATCTCAGGATCATCGAGGCGATCCTCAACAAACGTCTGAATCGTCTCATGATGCCACTCATTATCGGTATCACGAAACCATATCTTTGTCTCTGGATGGAAGCAGTTTCGCCGTTTCGCAGCGTGGAAATATGGATGTGCGTATCCGACAGCTGCGGAAGTGAATCCAACGATTCGCCCAACGACAGCAGCCGATGTATGTGGTGCCATTCCAAAGACGAGTTCACCAATTAGGTCGTCTCGTTCATCGATCTGATAGAATTGATCAAGCTCATAAAACTGCTCTAAGAGATCATCAACAAAATCCGCCGTCTTCATCATGTGTTCAGCTGCTCCATCCGGAAGCACAATATCTTGTACTTTGAGTTCGACGAGTTGGTCATCAAATTGAAGTGGATTGCCGTTGATATCTGTTTGATATCCAAGTTCGCGGAAATGAGCAGCGGTGACATCAAGTTCTTTAGGACGAACTGCGGTAACTGGTAGGTCAGTCATGTCATACCGAACCGTACCGTCTTTGAATGATGAGACACCATGTTTCGCTCGCAGGATCCCTTTTTCAAGTGGTTCAGGCGTTTTATTTGACGAAGTAAGCCCTTTGACGCCTTTTAAAATCTCAAATGATGATTCGCGCTCATCAACACGGTCGAGTGCATCACGGTATCTCTGATGGAGGTCAATATCCTGCCATTCAGCGCTTGTCACATCGCGCTCGCATCGGTCACAGTGCACCCGTCCAGATTCATCAGGAGAGAGCACTGACTCACATTCACGACACACAAATTGTGGTTCGGTATGACGACCACACTCAGCGCATTGCAGTTCGAACCCAACTGTCTCACAATATGGACACCGACGCTTCCCCAACTGAACTGAAATCTGACCGCGCTCAGTGTTATCGCCAAAGCTCTGTGCGGCATCACTGAGATTACGTTGATTCCCGCCAGCCTCACCAATTGGAAAGAGTGTATGTACGGCGGGTGAAAGATCTCGATCCTCAGACTTCTCTGGACGCCCCATTCGGCTTCCAATCCGTGTTGGCGCACGCTCACGAACCTGAAATGGAGCGACCTCATTCACCGCTGCAATAGCGCTCTTCCCGTCATCTTGTTTCCGAGCATGTTTTGAGAGATCTGTAAGCGACCACATGCGGTCGCCAATTCCTGTATCATTGTCAGATTCAATCTTAATCCCAAGTGAAAGTGCAAGTGCTCGCCATGCAGGAATGTGAATTGAGTCACTGTCTTGGTGATGTTCAATGAGTAATCGTTCCATCGTCTCCCGAATCGCTGGCGTTGTATCAATTGTTAGCGTGTCATCTGTGTTTGTATTGACTCTAAGTGATGTGTTACCGCTGGCACTGTTCGTATCACTGACCTCATTCGTGGTAATCTCGCCGGTTGCCACAGCATCTGCAAGATGGTCAAACTCAGTCACTGAAATATCGTGCCAAAGATAGGTGTATGCTGGGTGGAGTGGAATATCGTGTTTCTTTGCCCATCTCATCGCATTCTCGAAAGTTGGACTTTCGAGATCGACTGTTGGGTCATCACGAAGTGCCTGCACATCTGCATTACTGGCTTCAAACTCCTGAATCCACCATTCAAAAACATATGCTGCTGGTGCAAGTGGATGATTATTCTCGATGAATTCACCGAAATTAACGAGATACTCACCGAGGTCAAGAATCTTTTCGACCCCATTTTGCAGCTTCTCGGCTTCTTCAGGATCATTGATACAGCGGACATCGCCATTTGCAAGTCTGACTGTCGGTCCTTTAATCGAGTCAACAGGCACAACACCGCCAGCCTTTCCAGGACGCTCGGTTTTTAATTGCGTTCCTGTCGCAATGAAATCATCAACAATGTGCATCGTTGCTGGATGAACACCTGCGGTCGCGAACCCATGATTCCGTGCGCGTCCATACCGAAGTCGAAAAGCGCCTGCGGCCGATGGGTGCCCGAACACAGGACGCCCTGCAATGAGATCACGAAGATACTTATTCGTGGCGTCAGCACGAGGGGAGTTAGCAGGTTCTAACCCAGAATCGTTGTAATCATCGCTATCTATTCCATCTTTAGTTTCACTCTCGTTTGTATCTTTATCTGTCTTGATAATATCAGCTTCGCCATTCTTGACACTATTGTTGCTGTGTTCATCTGATCCGATGGTATCATCAATAAGGTCCTGTAGCCATGGCCATTCCACCTCGGCGAGCTGTCGGGTATATCGTTGGATTTTGGGTGCTTTAAGTGCAATCCCTTCAGCGAGTACAAGACACATTCCCCCGCGTGCAGCATTCGTATCAACACGTTCGAGATCACGATATCCAGAGACCTCTTCATTACCAGTTGCCTCACCATCGAGCATGATTGGCATATGTTTGGTAATAAATTTTGTCTCTTTGTCCTTTGGTGAGTACTGTAAACCCGTTTCACGGTCATATAGACTCACTTCCTCAGCATATCTCTCTGTTTCATCAGTACGTGCGGAGTATTCATCAATATCTAATAGTGATCGAGCATAATCAGCCACAAGCACTGACAACGCCTGCGCAGTTCCTCCTGCTGAGCGGATTGGTCCAGCATAGTAGACATTGACAAACTCACTACCGTCATCATTACTGAGAATCTCGACTCGGTCAATGCCCTCAATCGGTGCCGCGACAACACCCTCAGTGAGGAGCGCAACGGCTGTTCGAACTGCTCCCTCAATTTTTCCTTCACGTGTATCATAATCGCCAACAGTCCCCTCAACAAAATCAGTAACAAGTTCAAGCGCCACTTCTTCGCGAGAGCGCTCATCATCAAGCTCTCGTATACGCTCTGCAACGTCAGGTATTGCAAGTATATTTTCAACACGATCAGCCATGTCTCTCGCGACTGGGATTTCAACTTCTGGCTTTGGGTCATATCCCTGCCCTTTTGCTTGTCGTGCCCGGGCAAATGCTTGCTCAAGATGCGATTCTAGTGTCTCAAAGTATTGTTTATCTGCGTCTCGCACGATTATAGCCAGACATCAAGACCGGTTGTCTCATCATACTCACGAACCAGGTCAGTATCAAGCACTCGGAGATATACCTCACCGGCAAAAACGGTTCCAGCGTTGAGATGTCCAGCAAGCGCCTGCCCGCTTGGTCGTGAAAGCACAGCGTGAGTATGTGCGAATCGCTCATCATCAAGCATTGAAACGTTGCCAATACAGGCGGCAATCTCAAGTGGTTCATCAAAATTCACACTATTGTACTCAGTCTCAGTGTGATCATAAAACCACACTTCCGCGTCTTGAACGGCACCCATTGCGTTGAACCACGCGGCATCGATATTTTTGAGCTCAGCGAACTCTTCAATCTCTGTTCGCCAATCAGCACCCGTTTCAAGTCTCAATAAGAACTCCTGCGTCGTGTCTACCTCACGATAGTGCATACAGCCTCACTCGTGAGACGACAACAAAAGGTCCACGGTCAGGCACTCACCCAGTGAACTGCCCCATCCTACTCCACTATCGCTCCGTTGAGGGCGGGACTTCCGTGCTCTCGTACTGGAATTTCTGCTTCTGTGACGGTATTTGCAAGCGGTATGTTCGGGTGACGCATACCCACAGTAACTCCGGTCTCCACAGACGCTCTGATTTGGACTGTCCCAGCCCTGCTCAATAGTGACGATGATAACTCAGTCTGACCGTGGTTATTATTCCAGTTTAATTCAGTCCGATGAATACTGCTCGTCACTATTTAGCAGTAGAAAGCATGCTAATTCGCTCATCATCAATTTCTTGGAAAAATAATGCACGGCTGTATCTCCTCCATACTCGTTCGTTTGACTCACTCTTTGTGGAAAAGGATTTGACTCCTTAATTATTAAAGCGATGTGCTTGTCAGTGGATTCGGAGTTTGATCACTGGAAGCAATGGCAGGTTTGAGATCCCCCTTGCAGTTCAGCGCGAAGATTCGTTCATATGATAGCACGCCACTTGTGTATACATGAAGACACCCTAAGCAAGACTGTCGGGATCTCAGCTATGGCTTTTGTCACATAAATAATATTTCTTGGTCTAAATCCCCGATGTTAGATTCATCTCGGCGCCAACGCACACGGACTCTCCTCTTGACTTCTGCTAAAAGCGTCGGTTTCATTAACACAATAATTGGCGGCGGAATCTAGCATATGCTTTGATATTCACCGCCAATATAGAGCATAGACGCTGATACCTGACAGATATCTAACTCAAGATAATATACTTTCGATTCTTCAAATCTTTGCGTACTGGTCTGAGAGCTTCTCGGCTGCATCGTCCATTAATTCGTGCTCATACTGATCGAGTTCCCACTCAAGAACTTCCTCAACACCATTTGCACCGAGTTTGACGGGCACACCAAACGCTGTGTCGGTATATCCATATTCACCATCGAGGACAACTGATCCAGGAAGCACTTCTCCGGTATCATTGAGCACAGCCTCAACCATGTGAGCAACACCTGTTGCTGGACCCCACTGTGTTGCGCCTTTTCGCTCAATTACGTCCATCGCTGATGCTTGTAGGTCTGACAGAATTGTCTCACGCTCATCGGAATCAAACGTTGGATCTGTTCCATCGATACGAACTTTTGAGAAGGCTGGAACCTGTGCATCACCGTGCTCACCAAGAATGGTTGCCTCAACGTTCTGTACCGCGGTATCGAAACGCTCGCTCAACACATATCGGAAACGTGCAGAGTCAAGACGTCCACCAAAGCCAATAACAGTATGTCTCTCCCTGTCACCAGTTTCATACAGGTGGCGATTGAGAAGATCAACGGGATTCGACGTTGTTATTGAAACAAACTCTTCATTATGTGCTGCAAGTGACGATCCGATGTCTGCCATGATCGGTGCGTTGTCTCCAGCAAGATCAATCCGCGTCTGCCCCGGACTTCGGGGGATCCCTGCGGTGATGACAACTACGTCAGACCCAGCAGTGTCCGCGTAATCGCCTTGGATGACTGTTGTATTCGAATCATACGCAATGCCATGATTCGTATCGGCAGCTTGACCGATTGTCTCATCTTCTTTATCGGGAATATCAACGAAAACGAGCTCATCAACCGTCCCACGAAGCGCAAGGCTGTATCCTGCGGCAGCACCAACTGTCCCAGCAGCACCGACGACACTGACTTTCGTCATATCACGTACACGGACATGTGGAAAGCGATTAAAGACTTCGAATTTGATAATATATGGTCTCTATTGTCGATATTAACTTCGTTGATTGTCGAATTATTCACTCAATGTGACCCCGGTGGATTTTTCGATGTGGCATACTTTATTCATCAGTGTGAGCGATTTCGACGAAGAGGCAGAGCGAGAGCGACTCCGAGAGAAGTATGAAAAAAATGCCGACCGGCGGGCGGAGACGCAGCAGATGAGCGAACTCCTACTAAAGGGGGCAACAATGACGAATGCTCATTGTGAGACATGTGGATCGCCCATCTTCCGTTATGAGGGTCAGGAGTTCTGCCCGACGTGTCAATCGCGGAATACCGAACGTGGCGCTGCTGATAATGGTTCGGTACAAGCGTCGGATTCAGGTGGGAACGCTGCTTCAAGTAATGATAGTCAAAACGCGAGCGCTAATTCATCATCAAACGGGCAAGCAAATAATCAACCATCCACTGAAGCACATACACAGGCTGACGCAACCGCTGCGCCAGAGTCTTCCCCGGCAGATCAAACTAATACTGCATCATCTGCGAATGTAGATCGCTCAGATACATCGCCGACCGTTGAGCCAGTTGATACGACTGTACAAACGAATACATCGAACTCAACACAATCGCAGTCAGCATCAGACGATGATAGGATGTCTACTCAAACCGGTGTATCCCGTCATGGTAATGATGATACTACTGCAGTTGCCGGCGCTAATAGTACTGCGCATACCAACACATCCGAACAACGTCCAGCAGAGAATGGTCCGACTCGACAAGCAGCGATTGAGTCCCTACATAAGGCACTGACCCGTCATGCACAACTTGCTGCTGCGAGTGATGACCCACGCCGTGCACGTGATCACCTGCGCGCGAGTAATGAAGCAGCTGAAGCGCTCGAGCAATTGAGATAACGAATAGCATACGATAATACTCACAGGAGTAATTGGGTACACATATTGCTCTCGACTCAGCTACATGCTGAAATATAATATTATCATGAGCAATGCGCATATGTTATTTGTGATTGGGTGGTATGTGCCCGCTTACTTACCTATACCCCTCCAGTACAATCTATGAGTTGAGTGGAACAAGCACTCTGGGACCTCTATTCAGTGTTAAGACGGCTTCAGTAAAAACTATATTTGCACCAATTGACATCCCCCTCCGCGCAAACGCGGAGGAATCGTGAGCGTGAGCGGTGTAGATTGCAGGTTTGCAGTTCCACCGAACCCCGGCACGGTGAGAATCCGTGTGGGGTTCACGGACTGTTGCGAGTCGAGTAGAACTGCTGGGAGTGCCACATTCCAGCCCTGGTACTCCTAGCTTCCATCGTGTTCGGACTCCCGAAGTTGGTTTTGCCTTGGGGAGTCTGGCAGATTTCGACGGACTCGGAGTTACTTTCTGCAGTGTCTTCAAGCAGTCGGGCACTGCATCGATTCAGTATCGGAACTGACCATTCAATTGACTGGGTCAGATTATCATCTCATCGCTTGGGGCGAGCAGGTCGCCATTGTCGGACTGAATGGAATCGCCCTGCCCTATTCCCGATCTGATTCCTATCAATAACAGGCTTGCCTGTCGCTTCAAGCTATGGAGTATCGAATCTCAGCATGGCTATTGCAGCGTAGACTTCCTCCGAGGTGTCGGATTCATCCTGCGACTGAACCCGCAGGTATTCTCCTTGACTCTTGTATAATTAGTGACGTTGGGCGTTCAATAGCAACTATCTATCAAACGCACCTATATATACCGTCGTTTAGATGACGCGGTTTTGAAGATAATCGAGATGCTTTGCATTATAGACAATCTGGACACTGTCGGCCGCTGGTGATCCAATACACGTTAGCCGAACGTTCTTGTCAGAGACTTCCTCATCGGAAAGAATCTGCTGCATATCCATGTCGATTTCCCCTTCTGTCACAATTGCAGCACAGTTTGCGCACGCGCCCGCGCGGCAGGAAAATGGCCAATCGTATCCTTGTGCTTCTGCGGCTTCAAGAATATACTCGCCCTCGTTTACTTCAAGTGATCCGTAATCCTCATCGCCGAGATCGGAATCAGCAGCCTTCTCGAAAAGGTCCTCGTCATCCATCTCCCATCCCTTGTCGTTAAGACTCTCGTAATTCAGATATTCTACGGTTGCCATCAATACAGTACATGTGCGCCATAGCATTAGAGTTTATTGTTTGCTGATTTCGTCATGATGCCACCGTCTACGGGTGAAATCAGACGATCGTGCCTGGTACACACATGACTGTACGCGCTATTCTTATTTTTTGCCCGTAATCAACAGACAACATAGAGATTGAGCTATTTTAAAATATTGTATTGACACAAATGCTCACTTCTGTTTTCATATCTGATTCATCAGTTTGGGTACTATCTCATAATCATCTTTCATATTCAGACATATCTCTTCAAAAATAACAGAAATTCCACATTTAAATAGCTATGATATACCCTGTGTATGTGTTCGTAATATAGAATAAATCGCGAGGACTCATAATATAACCAACTGATACTGAATCATAATCCACACGCAGTCTTATCTGAGTGCTGAGTCCTATCTTTAATCACCGAGAGAATCCCGCCGTTTACCGCGGGCAAGGATGTCATAATGGCATGAAGCTGAATAATGCATACGATGCAGCCGCTGACACTGATGGCGTCAAAAGCCAAAAGAAAATCACACGACCGGTTGTTCCAGGATCAAATAATGTTTGATTAGTGAGTTCTTGAGATGATTCCTCACCTACGTCTGGAACGCTTGTGTCAGTCTCAGCAGTCAATGCGTTTACCGACATCTCTGGCTTTTCTCCACCGATTGCATCTCCAATTGTGACTGTCCGCGTTGCTCGACCCCATCCAAGCCCAACAATACACATTGTCGCTGAGACTGCCAGACTCGCCGGAATACCCAATATTGAAAGGATGGCGATAACCGATGCAGAAACAGTTTCGACAACAAGCGCAGCTAAAATCGGTAGTTCGGTGAGATCATTACCAACTGTATCAAGCGTTCGACGTGCAATCGTAAATGCTCCGAATCCAATTGCTCCGGTGGCTAGGATGATTCCGATATTCATCGACACTGACCCATTCCCAACAAGCGGTGCAACAGCATTTGCTGCATTTGATGCACCTGCAGAATATGCCATATAGCATGCAATAATGATGACTAAACAAACACTGCCAAGCTCTCGATTCGAGGTGTTCGGTCCTCGACGAATCCATGGGATAGACCCACTGCGGTCAAGAGTAATAAGGGGTCCTGGCGAGCGATTAAGTTTGAGCCGCGCATCAAGATATGGATAGAGATATCGCCCAACGACTGCACATATCCAAAATGCAAGCACCGGTGCAACAATCCACCATGAAACAATCTCAAGCATCACCGCTTCGTTGAGCGTTCCTGAGGCAACGCCAAGTCCAGCGATTGCGCCGACGGCGGTCATTGATGTTGATGCGGGAACCCCAAATGTATTCGAAATGAGTAGTGCTATTCCGACAAAGAATAACACAGCAACACTCGCTGCAAGCGTGAACTGACTCCGTGGAACAATCTGTCCGCCCATTGTTTCGATTACTTCTCGACCAGCCGTCCATGCACCGATAAGTGCAAATGTTGTCATCAATCCGGCTGCAAAGAGCTTTGAGACAAGTCCACTACCTACTGCAGGACCAAATGCAACTCCTGTTGAAGACCCACCAATATTAAATCCTACAAAGACTGCAACGCCGACCCCAATAAAGAGCAATACTTCGACCACAGTCAGCGATCTAATGAATTAATTGTGAACATACTATATCTATGCGCTGTCCCGTTGCAATAGTTGATGCATTGATTCTGCCCCAGTATAGTCTCAATCATTGTTCAGATCAATATACTATACTCTCTCTCCTGAAGCTACCGATGCGATCAATCTCTATTTTTATTTTATATAAATATATTATATTAAGACTGCGTCACCAGAGCAATCACACTCGCATACACTGTTTTGAATCTCGGCTGCGTTCTATTCGCCTCTTTATCCCATGCGCTAAGAGCAAGTATATGAGTAGAGATTTTGGCTTTGCCTTTTCGATACAGTCGCATAATGCCTACTGACGCTCACGCGGTTGCAGTATCAATTGCTTGTGTAAGGTCAGCAATAATATCATCAACATTTTCAATCCCAACAGAAAGTCGGACCATATCAGGCGTCACTCCAGCAGCCTCCTGTTCAGATTCAGTTAATTGTTGATGTGTCGTTGATGCGGGATGAATCACGAGTGTTTTTGCATCACCAACATTTGCAAGCAGTGACGCGAGTTCAACATTATTGACAGTATCTCGTGCAGCCTCATATCCAGCATCAAGTCCAAATGTAATCATCCCACCATACCCACCCTCAAGATATGATGTTGCTTCTGCATGCGTCTCATGATCTGTAAGACCTGGATAGTTAACCCATGAAACTGCTTCATGTGAATCAAGAAACTCTGCAACAGCCATTGCGTTTGTGCAGTGCTGCTCCATCCGCATCGGTAGTGATTCTAGTTTCTCAAGTGTGTTCCATGCGTCAAATGGTGACTGTGCATTCCCAAGATCTCGAAGTCCACGGGCAATCGCGGCGTATGTCAGTGCGGCATCACCGAATCGTTCTGCAAAATTCACACCGTGATATGCAGGATTTGATGCACCAATCTCGGGGTATTTCTCTGGATGTTCACCCCACGGGAACGACCCACCATCGATGAGTACACCGCCGACTGTCGTTCCTGCTCCATGTATCCACTTTGTCGTTGAGTCCCAAACAAGGTCAGCACCATGTTCGATTGGGCGACACAGTGCAGGTGTTGCGAACGTATTATCAACAAACAATGGTGTGTCATGCTCATGAGCAATATCAGCAATTCGTTCAATATCTGGTGTCACAAGCGCTGGATTCCCGATCGTTTCAATGTGAACGTATGCGGTATCATCATCAATTGCCTCAGCATACTCATCATACGCAAGTGTGTCGACAAACCGGGTCGAGACACCACGTCGCTCAACGGTATGCGTGAAGTATGTATATGTTCCGCCGTACAGCGACGATGCGGTCACAATATTATCTCCAGCCGATGCAAGAAGAAATGTCGCGAGATCAAGCGCAGCCATTCCCGATGCGGTTGCAGCCGCACCAATACCACCCTCCAATGACGCCAGTCGCTCCTGCAAGGTCGCGACTGTTGGATTCATTAATCTCGAGTAAATGTACCCCTCTTTCTCTAATGCAAACTGCTGTGCAGCGTCATCGGCGTCGTCAAAAACGTATGAGGTCGTCTGGTATAATGGCGGTGCTCGAGCACCAGTCGTTGGGTCAGGCTCCTGCCCAGCGTGTAATGTTCGCGTTTCAAATCCAGGCTCTGATTCATTATCTGACATACAATAATAATTACCTAGCAGCCATCTATTTATGTTGCCGTATGCAATTCCCGCCCCTATCTCTCATACGTATTATCTGTCCTTTGCTATGGTATATCTAATTAACAGGTCAACGACCCCATCCTACTCACTCACCTACGGTTCGACCCTCGAGGAAGGAGACTCCACCTCGAAAATGTTGAATAAGTGTCGAGCGATTCATCCTCACTTTACCTGCTTACCCTAACCGGGTTCGCCTCTTGAGGGAAAGGGGGCTTCTTTTTCATCCTGCTAATATTTCGTAAACCCTAAATCAAAGCACTTTCACCCATCATGGTTTTGAAGACCGTTAAGCGATGTTCCACTGAGCATAGCAATAACTCCAATCACACCAAGCGGTACTAATGCACGTGGCGGGGGTGTGAGTGAGGATGTTGGATACAATGCAAGTCCAGTTAGCGATATGATACAAACACCTGTCCCTGCAGAGACGGCTATTGCCCGCCCTCGTCCAGTCAATAACGAGACTCCTGCGATTGCCAGCATACTACCAACACTAACGTTTAGTGCAATTACAGTATCTCCATTGCCCCACTCAATTATCCCAATACTGACCATATCAAGTATTCCACCTGCTGAAATACTCGAGAAACCAATCGACATCGCGACTATAATCCCACCAATAACAATGCTCACAATGCCGACTGTGACACTCACGGGTCGATACGGGCTATTCATGTGTTACGTTGATGATTGGACTAGTATCGGTATCAGTATTCACGCTCTGCATACACATGATACATTTGGACGGAATAATTCAGACTTGCCTATCATCGTAGCTCTCGACAGACTCCGTTTTATTATCTGCAACGTCTGTCTCATCGGTATCTGATGACAACTGTCTTGTTTGAAGCTCATTCACGACAGCCTCAACAAGATGCTCGAATGTTGCATCTGCTGGCGTTACATCGACCCGAACTCCATGTGCTTGGGCTGTTTCTCGAGTCGGCTCCCCGATTGTCCCAACAACAGCATTATTAAGGCCTATAATCGCTTCTTCACGGAGTTCTCTGTTTGCGGCAGCCGAGAGAAAGTGTTCAACTGTCAGCGATGATGTAAAACAAACTGCATCCAATTCATTACCAGCAGCCATCACCGTCGATTGTCCGGTCCCATCGGGTCGCACAAGTTCATAAAGGACCGTCTCCGTGACAGCCGCTCCGGCTGCATCTAATCCATCAATGAGTGTCTCACTTCCGTGATCGCTTCGTGCGATAATAACTGACCGGTCTGTTACTTGATCTGCGAGTGCATCAACTAACCCTTGCGAGGAATATTCTGTTGGGATTATATCCACAGTCCATCCAGCATCACGGGCTGCAGCGGCGGTCCGTGGTCCAATGCATGCCAGTGTTGCCACGGTGGGATTCCACCCAGCGTCTGCGAGAATCTCAACACCAGTTTTACTGGTCAACACAACAAATGGCGATGCGTCTGATACGGTGTCTATCTCGGGGATTGTGCCGGTCGGCTCAACCGATAACATCGGGTCCGGAATGGGTGTGATTCCATACTCTTCAAGTAGCTCAACCGCAGTGACCATACGTTCATCATTAGGCCGAAATACGCCGACCTGCGGGGATCGTCTCCAGTCTATCTTGTTATTTACCATTATGAATCCTCATCAGTATTGATCTGTTCAAAATAATGCTGTGGCGTCTGTTCTAACCAGTGCGAAACGTGTTCGCGTGTTGTGGCTACCTCACCGATGATGGTAATCGCCGGTGGTTCAATCCCAACTTCATCGCGGACATTTACTGCTGTTTCAAGTGTCCCTACCGCTACTTGCATCGATGGTCGTGTTGCTTGCTCAATAAGTGCAATTGGTGTCTCTGGATCCATTCCAGCGTCCTGTAATTCGGCAGCATATGCCGGAAGCTTTCCAACGCCCATCAAGACAACAATTGTTCCACCAGTCGCTGCAAGTGCTCCCCAGTCAATAGCGGACTCATCCTTTGTGGGATCTTCATGACCCGTAACAAACGAGACTGATGATGCATACTCACGATGTGTTACTGGAATTCCAGCAACTCCTGGACCACCAATAGCAGATGTGATCCCCGGAACGATTTCAAATGGAATGTCCGAAGCAGCAAGATGCTCTATCTCTTCACCACCTCGACCAAAAACAAATGGATCACCACCCTTCAATCGCACAACGGTTTTCCCAGCTTCCGCAAGTTCGACTAATCGATGGTTTGTATACTCTTGTGACGTTCGTTCACCACCAGCACGCTTGCCAACATCTTCCCGCTTCGATTCAGGAATTGACTCAATAATTGCTGGTCCAGGGAGCTTGTCGTGTAATACGATATCCGCGGTTTCAATCAGTTCTGTTGCTTTCACTGTCAGTAATGACGGATCTCCCGGACCACTTCCAACTAGATAGACAGTACCAGTGTCAGTATCAATCTCATCACTCATGTGATCTCACTCTCCCGTTGATTCCGTATTGCTACTCTCATCTGCAGCAACCCGTGCAGCAGCAATCAGTTCATCAGCACCGCGATCTGCAAGTTTGTTAGCGAATTGAGCGGCTGCATCTGCATGAGCATCAACTGGAAGGTTACGACTCCCATCAACGGTTTCTGTCCCGTCACTTGCGAAGACTTGTGCAGCTACATGGACGTATTCACCTTGTAGCGTTGCATGAACACCAATTGGTGCAATACATCCACCTCCTAATTCAGCCAGCACTGTTCGTTCAACGGTTGTCTCGACACGTGTTCGTGGGTGATCAATTGCTTCTCGAATCTGTGCTGTTGCATTTGCTTCTCCTTGTGTGGTAATGGCAATTGCGCCCTGCCCTGGCGCTGGCACAAAGGTTGTTGTATCAAGTTGGACATACTCAATATGATGTATAAGCCCTGATCGCTGTAGTCCGGCTTCTGCGAGAACAATCGCATCATATTCTGTTTCGACCGATCGTTCGAGCGCTCGTCGCTCAATTTCAGAGAGTTCATTGAACCACTCCTCAATTGATTGTTCAAACTCAGGAAGCTCTTTATCCGTTTCATCTCTATCTATATCTTCATCGTCACTCCCTGCGTTTTCTGTATTGGTTATCTCACCCTGCTCAGCCTCAATACGCTGTTCATGCTCAGTCTGTAGCGATGGTGCGAGTAGCTTTTCAATTCGTGTGTCAATATTCCCCCGCAGTGGTTCAACGGTAATATCCGTACGTTGATCAAGCAACTGCGCTTGTCGACGAAGTGATGATGTTCCAATCGTAGCCCCACTCGGTAAATCAGACAATCTCTGCCCATCAGTCGTAATCAAGAGGTCACCTGGTGGTGCTCGTTGTGGAATACCAGCAACAACAAGATCATCTGGACTGTCCGTTGGCATATCCTTCATTGAGTGAACTGCAGCATCAGCCTCAGCCGTGGGATCAAGGACCTTCTTATCAAGTGCACGGACGAACGCACCTGTTTTGCCAAGTTGATGTATTAATTCATCTTGAATTTGATCACCGCGCGTTTCGACTTCAATGAGGTCAACCTCATAGCGCTCATCTGTGAGCGCCTCTTGAACGCTCGTCGCTTGTTTGAGCGCGAGATCAGACCCCCGTGTCGCGAGTGTTAATGTCCCGCGAGTGCGACTACGAGTGGTCATTTTCTATGCAACAATCGTCGGTCACGGGTGAAAAGGACACCACTTCGCTACACCGCTATGTCTGTGATGAATGAGCTGATTCTGTTAGAAGCCTCTTGTGACCACGGTGAGATTGACACAAACTGTTCACTGTATATAATATACGGAAAATGAATACAGTAAAAAAACCGACTGCGTGATGCAACTACTGAAACAGGCTATGTACAACTCAACTGTGCTCCTGCGTGACATCCTTGCCCACGGTGAATGGCGGGATTCTCTCCTCATTGAATATAAGCGGTCCGAAATAACGGTTTAAGATCGATCTCCAGAATATATCATACTGGTATAACCACATCACAGTTGAGTAATGGTAACCATGTGTCATGTGTGGTCTTATGATTCAGAAAGCTATAGTGCTGATTTATACGCTTCCAATGTTCGGTCAATATCCTCATCGGTGTGTGCGTATGAGACAAACTGTGATTCAAACTGATTTGCAGTGAGGAAAATGTTGTGATCGCGCATTTCCTGCCAGAAAATTCGTTCCCACCGTTCAGTCTCAGCGCTACTGACATCCGCACCTGTTTTTGGACAGTCATCATACCGCATACATGATTCACGTTGTTCACATCCAGCAGAACAGACATCTCCATCATCTGTTGTCGAACCTTCTCTTTCAAACACAGTTTTGAACATTGAATCTAGCCCGACAACAATTGCTGACGGTGATTGGTCTGTTGCAATATCGGTAATTCCCCCCCGAAGCCGCTCCCCAAGTCGGTTGACGTGATCATAGACATCATTTTCAGCAGCATATTTTAATGACTCATATCCTGCTGCCATCGTTACTGGGTGCCCTGAGAACGTTCCAGACTGGAATACATCTCCAGAGGGAGTGAAATGTTCAATAATGTCTGCACGCCCACCAATTGCGCCAACAGGAAACCCACCACCGATGATCTTTCCAAAGGTCGTCACATCCGGAGTCACTCCAAATTTTGATTGTGCACATCCGAGTCCGCCAACACGGAATCCAGTAATCACCTCATCAAAAATTAAAAGTGAATTATGTTCGGTGGTGAGTGATCGAAGATGCTCAAGATAGCCATCGACCGGACGGACAATGCCATTATTGGCGAGAATTGGCTCGGTAAGCACGGCAGCAATGTCCTCACCATGTGTCTCAAAGACAGTTGTAATCGCTTCTAAATCATTAAACGGAACTGGAAGTGTATGCTTGGCAAATGAACTCGGAATTCCTGGCGTGCTTGGCTCGACATGCATCGGGTCACCCTCGACAAGCGTTGATTCTTGTGCACCATGGTAGCCACCCTTCATCACAACAATCTTATCGCGACCGGTGTATCCTCGTGCAAGTCGAACGGCTGAGACCGTTGCCTCCGTTCCTGAATTAACAAACCGTATCATTTCGACAGACGGCACATGCCGAGCAACAAACTCAGCATGTTCGACCTCGATTGGTGTTGGGGCACCATACATTGGTCCTTCAGACGTATATGACTGAATTGCTGCATTGACTGGCTCTGGGAGGTCATGCCCATACAATAATGGTCCATAACCCATCACATAGTCAAGATAGCGGGTCCCGTCAGCGTCGATAACGGTGGCTCCGTCACCACGCTCAATAAAAAACGGATATGGCTGCGTCGCCCGCACAGATGAATTAACGCCACCAGGCATCACTGATAACGCCCGGTCATACAGTGCCCGAGATTCCTCGTCAGTCATGTAGATAAATTTGGCTGTACGCGCAAAAATCTTCACTGTTTGGCTTTCTCTTCTGGTCAAATACTGTATATTAGTTATATTAAATTGTTAACTGGTATCATAGCACTTGATGCAGGTGCGTATGCAGATTATATCATAAAGATTTATTATATATAATGATAAGTAATATTGTATGATGAAATACACTGTACCTATACACAGATAATACAACTCTCCAAATAATTTGACAGCCGATATATCAGGAACAATCACTCAGACTCCGTTTCGACTATAACCACTCAATGACGACTCAAACACCAACACCAACACCAACGCAATCGACGACAGAACAACTCTATCAGCCAATAGCAATTGACTCAGCGGAATCAATACCATCATCAGACACCCCACAGTCAAGCCAGTATATAGAGATGTTTTCAGCGCCTACACCACTCGCTCCAGAACATGGACCTCAGCCGACATCTCGTTGATACTTTCTTGGGATAATATTCATGTCATGCTACGGTGGCGAGAAATACACATACACTCAATAGACAAATGTACCAATCGCTATCAGATATGATGTTCGTGATTTGACGCCAGAATACAATCGATCTATGATTTTATGCTGCAAATACACAACGGCGAACGAATGCTGAAGAGTTTAGACCGCGTCTGGTCCCGTCTTCCCAGTTCGGATCTGCGTTGCTGCTTCAACGGGAAGTACGAAAACCTTCCCATCGCCTGGTTCACCAGTATGTGCACCTGATTCAATCGCACTGACGACATCCTCAGCAGGAATATCAGCAACGACACATTCGACCTTAACCTTCTCATGTAGGTCAACGGTATATTCTTCACCGCGGTATTGACTCTTCTTCGCTGGTTGTGATCCACGACCGGAAACATTTGT
Organism: Haloquadratum walsbyi C23; assembly: GCF_000237865.1. NCBI lineage: Archaea > Methanobacteriati > Methanobacteriota > Halobacteria > Halobacteriales > Haloferacaceae > Haloquadratum > Haloquadratum walsbyi. The sequence goes on along the minus strand of NC_017459.1, from coordinate 2,968,510 downwards.
TACAGTCAGCGAGGGAGCACCAGTCTCAGCAAGTGCCTTCTTTACATCCGTTAGTTTATCTGGTCGAATATACGCCATTACCAGCTGAATTTCGCCTGTATTGTTCTTACTCATCGTTATTCACCGAGTTTGAATCTGAACGTGTTTCTGAATCAACATCAACGCCACCATCAGTCTCTACTCCAGACCCGTCAGTCGCAACACCTTCACGACGCTCGCTTGGGACAAATTCTGGGTAGACTGAAATACCATGTTCGCTCTCGTCGAGTCCTTGCTCTTCGTCTTTTTCTGAAACGCGAAGCCCAAAGAGTGCATTTGCAATCCCAAAGACTGCAATCGTCGCAAATACGGTCCACGTTCCAATAACTAACACACCGACAACCTGCATAATCAACTGGTTGACGCCAAGGAATGCATATCCTCCAGTGGCTGTCACACCAAAAACAGGGATCAAGATAGTACCAATGGCACCTGCACTTCCATGAACCACGAACACACCACAGACATCATCGATCTTGAGTGAGTCAACAACCCATCGGAAGGTTGGAAGCACCAATGCACCAGCAATCAGACCGAGGATGAGACCACCCCACCACGTAACGTGTGGCACTGCACCAGTAACTGCTACAAGACCTGCAAGCAAACCATTAGCCGCCCAGAGTGGATCAGGCTTTCCTTGCCAGCTTGCAGAAACAATCATCGCTGCGACTGCACCTCCACCCATGCCAAGGGTGGTATTTAACACGACCTGTCCAAGTGCGCCACCGTTGAAGCTTAATGCCCCATCGGCAGCAGCGAGGACAGTCGCCTGTGTACCGACATTAAATCCGTACCATCCGAACGCCAAGAATAACGTCCCAAGTACAGCCAAAAGCATTGAATGACCGGGGATCGGTTGTGAGTTACCGTTCGAATCAAACCGAGTTTTACGCGGTCCAACCATTTTTGCCCCAACAAGCCCAGCGAGCCCGCCAACCATATGAACGACAGTCGCACCAGCGAAGTCAAGATATCCGACACCGAGTGCAAGTCCAATGAACCCATCAGCTGAGAGCAAGCCACCAGCCCAAGTGAGTCCTGTCACGACTGGATAAATAACTGATGTCATTGCTGCGGCAACGAAAACATACGCAGTGAAATTCATTCGACCGGCTACTGCGCCGGAAACGATTGTTGCGGCTGTCATCGCGAAGACTGCACCAAAGAACCATCCAATGTATGATGATGGATCGTTGATGTATGCGAATGCACTTCCAAGATCAAGTGCTGTACCAGGAGCGGTCAGCATTCCGATAATCGAACTTACACCAGCACCGACGATGAAAAAGACAAGAACGCCAAGCGTCCAATCAGTCATATTCTTCATCAAGACATTGCCGACGTTCTTTGCTCGAACCTGCCCGGCTTCTAATAACGCAAATCCAGGCTGCATGAAGAAGATTAAGAAACAGACAACAAGAATCCAGACATTGTTTACACCACTTGCGATTGCCCCTGCATCAATCTGTAGTGGGATCATTTCTCACCTGCCATTTGAATCGCACATTTGTTTATCAATACATCACGACAACCGCGATTTGTATTATGTATCACAACAGATAGTCTGGTAACAGAACCATATAAATCCTGTAGTTTAAAAACCAATATAATACTTATTGCGATTAACAAGCGTTCAATCTAGGGGGGAATATAACGTGTATAAGGATATAATCTGTCCAAAATAACCCCGGTTGTCAACAAAAATATGGACATATGTTTTGATACTATTCTGCCATATCTATCATATACGCTGGCGCGCTATCAATTCAGAGTTGATTTGCAAGCTTTTCAGCGAAATATGTAATAATCAAATCAGCCCCGGCTCGCTTCATTGCAATAAGTGATTCAACTGCTGTCGCTTCCAAATCGACCCATCCGCGATCAGCGGCAGCATGAACCATCGCATATTCTCCAGACACATTGTATGCTGCGACTGGTCTGTCGAAATTCGACGATACAGTGTTGACAATATCGAGATATGCAAGTGCCGGTTTAACCATTAACACATCAGCCCCCGCTTCAACATCAAGTCGAACCTCCCGCTTTGCCTCTTGACTGTTCGCTGGATCCATTTGGTAATGTCGTCGGTCACCAAATGCCGGTGCGCCGTCGGCTGCATCACGGAATGGACCATAAAATGCACTTTCGTACTTTGCAGCATACGACATGATTGGGATATCTGTATGTCCTGTCTCATCTAACGCAGTTCGGATCGCAGTTATCATTCCATCAGTCATTGAACTTGGTGCGACCATTTCTGCCCCTGCCTCGACATGCGAAACAGCCGTCTTTGTCAATAATTCAAGTGTTTTGTCATTTTTTACTGTCAGTGTTGGGTCCGTCGCCGCATCAGATTCGACAACGCCACAATGACCATGTGTTGTATACTCGCACAAGCAAACATCAGTAATGACGTACGCATCTGTCTCAGCCGTTATGCGACGGACAGCCTGCTGGACAACACCATCACTTGCCCATGCACGTGACCCGCGTTCATCTTTTTCAGCCGGAATTCCAAATACCATGACCGCCTCAACACCGGTTTCACGAATCTCTTCAACGCGTGTCACCGCATCTTCAATTGGAACGCGCTCGTGTCCCGGCATCGACTCGATTGGTGTTCGTGTTGTTGTCGTTGCATCGATAAAAACGGGTGCAACAAGATCTTGAGCAGTTACGCTGGTTTCACTGACGAGTGATCGAATCCCGTCCCGGCGTAGCCGCCGTGGGCGGTCAGTCAACTCAATATTCATATGTGACATCCTATCTGAAGCAAAAAAGCCGCATCGTTCTCACTGTTATGCGAGCTACTTCCGAATTCATAGCGAAACGAGTTTGTGGCTTTCCACAATAATTTGAATTGATGTTAGTATTCCCGCTGCAACTTGAGTCAATGCCCCCACAATTGGTGGCACTTCTTGAGTCAGAGTGGGCTTATATTGCCCTCTTTGGTATATTCATACTTGAGGGGGCGATGTTGATGTACTTCATGCCAAGTGAGTTTATTGTCCCTGGATCGTTATTATTGCTTGGTGATGATGCTGTTATCCCCATTATTGGGGTTGCAGTGGCTGGTGCAACAATTGGTCAATATGTATTATTTAAACTCGCACAGCATGGAGGTCGTGAGTATCTTCTCCAGAAATCGTGGTTTCGGATCAAGCCATCCAAACTTGAACGATTCGATGGGTGGTTTGAACGCTGGGGTCCCTTTATTATTCCTCTTAGCAACGCATTATTATTCACACGTGGGATGCTCACCGTTCCTGCAGGATTTGCTGAGATGAATGATCGCCAATTTATTACATTATCCGCAATCGGAACCGTTGTTTTTGAATGTGCTCTTGCTGGGTTGTTTTTACTCTCAGGTCGGTTATTATAGATGGTACAGGCGCAATACCACGCCTGCTCACGGCGTGGATACGCGCCGTCATACTGTAGTTTTCAACCGGTTTTGCTGTACAACGGCGCATTGGCTCTGACCCCGATGCAGCCGAGTGCCCGAAAAGTGGCGATTCGAGTGAGAGTGTCCGCCCACGCTGGAAACAGGGTGCCCCATGTGGGAATCAAACAGCCATTGGGCTCTCGTCACCAATACAAGTACGCTCTTCTGAAGCAGATTGTTGGTCGGGTAAAGCTATCGCCGTGAAAGCGTAGCGGGCAAGAGTGACGCGACGCGTCACCTGAACGCAATGTTCCCATTTGAATTGCTGAGCTCAGAGGCGAGCGCCGCGAACCTGCTGGAGCAGGTTCGCTGGCGAGAGGGCCTCTGTTGCCCGCGCTGCCAGTCTGAGTCGGTAATCAAACACGGCAGCTATCGAGAGTATCAACGGTACCTGTGTAAGGATTGCGACCGCACGTTCAACGACAAAACCGGCACGATTTTTGCGCACGCGAAGATCGGCCTCGATAAGCTGTTGTTCGCGTTCTACTCGTTCCTCCGGTTCAACACGAGTATCCGCCAGTTAGACGCTGAAATTGACGTTTCGTATCGCTCGCTTCACCGGCGCGTCGAGCAGTTCGCCAGAACGCTCGACGCGCCAACAATCGATCTCGTTGGACCGGTCGAGATCGACGAGTTCTATGTCTCTGCTGGGAAGAAAGGTCGCGAGCGCGATCGAGAGTCGCGCTCGCGTGCCCTCTCGAAACGCGGACGAGGAACGTATGAGGGTGATAAACCGCCAGTGTTCACGCTCGTTGATCGGGGCAGCGGTCAGCGATACGTCGTCCCAGCGAAATCCGCCGATGAAACGACCGTGCGACTCCTTCTCGACAACCACGAGAAGGAGTCGCTGAGCATCTATACTGACGGATTTCGTGCCTACGATCCACTCGACAATGATGAGAGCTTCCACCGAGAATCAGTAATTCACGGTGACGGCGAGTACGTTGATGGAGACGCACATGTGAACACGTGCGAGAGCCACGCGTCGCTGGCGCGACGGTGGCTCTCGCCGCATCGAGGCGTCTCAAAGGACAAACTGACAGCATATCTCAGGCCGTTCCAACTTCGGCGACGAATCCTCCGCAAACCGGGACAAGAAGCACTGAAACAGATTATCCGAGAAGTTCTCTGACTCACCAACAATGTACTTCACAAGAGCGTACAAGTAACTCCGAGTCCGGTGACAGTGACAATGATCGAAACTCCTGTGGCACAACCAACACAGGGACTTCGCCTCAGGTGAGGAGAGGAGCATTGGGGGCTGAGATGTAGCACTCCCTGGAGATTGCGCAGTGACCGGTCACACACCGATTCCAACGGTGGACTGACTTGGTATTAGTATTGGGAGTCTGCAAACCCAAACTCAAACCCAAACCTGACACCCCCAACTCAGCGAAGCGGTGCGGTGCCGTGATCCCTCCTGCCTTCAGACGGAGGAGAATGTCAATACTGGTATCCAATAGGTCTTGAGTGCTGATCGAAGATATAACCATTAAATTGAATTGACTATCAAAAAATCAACTCGTGTGATATGAGAAATCATTCGTTTTTTGATTTCGCAGGATAATATGTGGATTTGCCGCAAGAGATACAAAATGTATAATGAAACATTACGAGTGCGCTTCAATAATTCAATATATATTTGATATGCTTCCCTGCGCGATTTTAGTGATACTATTCGGTTCGGTCGATGTCAATCTGTTCTCGAAGGGCAGCTAGTTCCTCGGAATCTGCGAGTTCTTCAACTCGCTGCCGGAAGTGCCGTTCACAGAGACCGACCTTGATTCCATCCTTCTCAGCGGCGTATGCCGCCTCTTGGTCGCAATAGTGGCACTTCATTACCATATGTATTTTAGCCCTCTTACTCTTTAAGCCTACTGTCAGACATTGCCTGATAAAGGCTAAGTGCCCTTTCGATAAGTAACAAATTGAAACCGTGAGTGATAATAACCTATGATACCCGTGTCGCAAACGGTTCAAAATCAGCCGGTGGTGGTCCGGTGATACCGACGGTTCGGTTGTGTGCATCCGATCCACCAATAAGAAGTAAATCAGCATTTGTTGCAACGTCTTCAATGACTACTGGGTCAGCGCGGTCAGCATTCTGACCACTGTATGGATAATATCGTTCAACAGCATCTAATTTCTCTGCTCGTTTAAGCGCCGCTGCCGGGTCTGGATACCGAAACGGATGCGCAAGCCCGATGACTGAACATGCATCAGCAAGCACTCCTGCCCCTGTGTCGAATGATGGGATATCGCGCTGGATATAACAGGGATTCTCCGATCCAATCACCTCGCTGAAAGCATCAGAATAATCATATGGTGCGTCACTTTCATCAATCGCCCGTGCGATATCAGGGCGACCCAACCCTTTACGAATATCAATATCAAGGCTAATATCAAGATATGACTCGACAGCATCAACCATTGCAGCACCACGCTTTTTTCGATTTTGTTGAATTGAGGTTGTGAGCTCAATGAGTGAGTCAGTCCGCCTAACAGCATACCCAAGCAGATCTAATCGTTGATCACCAGCGCTAACTCGAAGCTCGATTCCACGGATAATCGTCACAGCACCCTTTGTTGACACGGGAGTAGCAAGTTCAGGATGAATCCGATCATGATCCGTGACGGCAACAGTATCAATGCCTGCTTTATCTGCAACTTCTGGGAGCTCATCGATTGTTAATAGCCCATCCGAGGCGGTTGTATGTATATGGAGGTCTGCAGATGGGGCATCCGTCTCCGCACTGTTAGTTGTCACACATGCAATAGATGCGGACAAGTAATACCCTTTCTGTCTATTCTAGACCACATTAATGATAATTAAGGTCTCTATAGAGTCTATATTTTATCATTGAAAACCATTAAGAACCTTGGGTAAAATATGATATATACAATGAGATTGAATCATGCGGATGACCTGATTAACCGACATGAGTTCCCAGCGACGACTGAAGATATCGTTGAAGCACATGGTGAGGAAACAATTGAACTTCCAAATGGGACTACACAACTTGGCGAGGTGCTAACCCGTGCTGGGTCAGAGACATATACATGTGCAAGCGATGTCCAATCAGCACTCTTTTGCGGACTTGGGTCTGAAGCAATCGGTCGCCGATATTACAGTGACCGTGATGCATATACAACTGGTGAAGACGGACCGCAACAGGTATCATTCTGATTCTTACTGTCTGATCTATATGATACTAACCAAGTCCTAAGCAGAAATATACTACAGTCTCTTTATTACCCAATGTCTGATAGTATAAGCGGGACATCTCCTTTCATATATCCCGAGACATGACCCGATGGTCGGAGTCGATACACTACCGCTGGTTGATGATGGACAGATGGTTTTTCTGCAATGATCCGTTGCCACTCATCATCCGGAAATGATGAACAATCGACAAACAATACAACATCTCCACCGTGAGATTTCAGTTGACCTCTTGATTTTGTCTGCGCTGTATCCCGTACGGCCGCGATTGGCGTACCTGCTGTCCGCTTTGCTGTCGGTGTTGGTCTTGTCACCTCAACAAGAGTCGCCATTTCATCAGTTTCTGCCCGATAATCAATTGCATGTCCAGTCGATACAGTTATCTCAGGTTCGATGTCGTATCCAGCATTATCTAATAAATATGCAACATTGAATTCGCCCATTGCTGCAGTCATTCGAGTTAGATCAAGATATTCAGATGTTCCCAACTTTCCAGCCATCACTTCTCGCCATTGATCAAGCACACGCGTTCGGACGACCGCTTCATAGAACTCTAAGACATTTTCGCGCGCTGCATCGGGAAACCCTGCCGCATGTTTCTTGAAGAATGTTCGCGTTGTCTCACGACCATCTTTCGAGAGAAACACTGGAAGAAAAAACCATGACAGGTGTGGATATGGTTCGAGCCATGGACTTTCGACATGTAGCTGCGCAGTTAATTCTCGGGTTGCCCACCGGGAAATAGCATTATCAACAGCGCCGAATCCATGTTTATCAGTCCGCCAGAGTGCTTTTGGTGTTTCTGTATTCCCAAGCCAGTAGGCTTCTGTATCATTCCATGCAAATAACGCAATGTCGCCATTGCTCATCTCAAACCGGTCTCCGGTGTATGTCGGTGGTGATTTAAACCACGGTTGACGCCGTGTTGCCCCAAGATTCTGATCAAGATCGCGATAGAGTTTCTCCTCTACCTGGCTGTTATTCCATTTCCAAGGGGCATGTCGAAAGCGAAGCGGGCGTGCCACATGCTTAATATTACGCGGACACAATTATTCATATCGCCTATTTTGTCATTGTCTGTGTCTATGAGGTCGCTATCTAGCGCTATTCTCCAGCGCAGTGCCACGCTACTCCGATATATTGCTAAATAAGAAGTATCTGCGTCAAAAGATCCTATTCTGAATGGTGTGTTCGTTGGGCTGACAGTCCCCCCATTCTTCCACCGAACGGCTAGCCAGTATGAATTTGATGGGTTGTCCGCAGTCCCAGGCAGGTGAAGTAACGATTGTGACTGCTAGTGCTGGCGATATTGAGCCTCAATTAATCGCGATTTCGACGCTCCTGGTTAACTATGAATAGTGTTTAAACATTGTTTCACCTGAACACGCAGATTATCATCATCATAGTCAGCAACAAATAGTATGTAGTAAGTTAATATATTGATGCTTGTAGGCTCACTGTATAGACGTTGGAGAAGACGTCAATTCGATCAGGCTGTTGATACATCTATTTCATCAAGTGTTACCAGTGCAGCAAGAGAGACACCGATAACAGCAATCACATGACCTCCTACAGCAGTGAGCAGTACCGGTCGGTCAATCACAAACGGAACCATTGCAACCTGTGTTAGTCCAAATCCAGCGTTGAGTGCATCAAGGCGACGCAGTTTACCCACAGTTTCGGAGTCAAATTCATATCGCCAGGATCGCCAGAGAGCAACAACAGCAGCCCACCATGAAGTTCCAATCCGGTAACAAAGATCCCAGAGAATCAATAAGGTGAGATACACAACAAGAATTGGCGGATTTTCTCCAAGAAAAGACTCAATAATTGTCATTCCAGTCCCTCGAGGATCAAAAACAAATAGATGTGTAACAAGCGCAACAAACGCTAATACGCCGAGGACTACCTCAATACTCGATCCAAACAGAAACTGCCGATATGACTGCGGAAGGTCAAGCTCACGTGTTCCACGACCAAGTCGCTGCATTGCACCACTCCCGACAGCTGCTTCAAAAACCGCCACAGTTCCTGGTAGAATAGCTGATTCAATACCATATCCAATTGAGAGCACAATTACTGCAACTTCGAATAATCCAAGTTGTAGTGCAATTGCCTCAGTGTCGGATAGTTCAATTCCTGGTAACGCTCCAATGATACTCTCATATACCCATGTGTCGCCGTATGGGCTCGACTCTGTCCCTGCATGAGCGCTTGATCGAGCCATCAGCGTGCTGCCCAGTTACCGGCAATCTGAGTGACTCCCCTTTGCTGCATCTGAGCCTGAGCCTGATCTACCCCCTTATTTCGGGCTAGTTGCGCGTTTGAGCTGTGATTGTAATCATGACTCTGCTGAGTTGATGCATGTGCATAATTACGCATGAATATGAGCACGGATGCGAACCGGATAGCGCGTGGATGTGTCGTAAAACTAGTTGAAAACGGTGATAAGTGATATTTGGATATCCACGCCCCCACACACGCACTCTGCGTGGTGCGAATGTGTGTAGATGCCGTGACCGGCAAACAAGGGTGCATATTATACGCTGCAGTCCCACCGTGTTAATGATTCTTGATTTGGATTCTCACCGGAGGCGGTTTATTGATTGCACCGATAATCGTAATATGGCAACTCAGTCGTGCGAGACGTGTGGACGACCTGTCCGTATTGCTGGTGGGATTGGTGATCTGTGGTCATTTGAGACTGACCCGACTGGTGGAATGACAATTGAACTCGATGATGGCGGCGAATTCTTTCTTTGTCATGACTGTATCGGACAACTCCCAAGTGACCGAGTCGTAACAAGCGATGACATCAATAAACTATGACTGACTCAGATTAATATCTGTTTAGAAGACTTTTATACACTAATAACGGAACACATCTGTGGATCCGGATCGAATCCGAGAATCGTTCCCAGCTTCTTCATTCCGCGGTATGCAAGCGGAAGCAATCAGCGATATTCGTGATGCTTTCGCTGCAGGAAATAGTGTTGTCCTTGTACGTGCACCCACAGGTAGCGGCAAGTCGCTTTTAGCACGAGCGATCGCCGGTGGTGCACGCACAGTGACTGATGCTAAACCTTCTGATGCAATTAATTCGTACTATACCACCCCGCAAGTATCACAACTTGATGATGTTGCTGCTGACCCATTATTGGATGATCTAAATATCATCCGGGGAAAATCGAATTATACATGCATCTTAAACGGAGAAACCGAGACGCCTGTTGATCGTGCTCCGTGCGCTCGTGAGAAAGGATATGACTGTTCGGTTCGACATCGCTGCCCATACTTCTCTGACCGAGCAATCGCCTCAAATCGCCGAATCGCTGCCATGACTCTTGCATATTTTATGCAGACAGCAGGCTCAGATGTCTTCAGGCGGCGTGATGTTGTTGTTATCGACGAAGCACACGGATTACCTGAGTGGGCAGAAATGTATGCAACAGTCAATCTTCAGTCTAACACAATTCCAATCTGGGATGAAATAACTGTCCCTGACCTCACAGCCGAATCAGATCCACTTGACCGGACGATTCGATTCGCCGAAACGGTCATTGAGGCATGTAAACGCGCTATTGATCCATTAATCAATCGTGATGAACTGACCCCGACTGAGGCCGCCCATCGTGATCGACTACAAGAGATCCGCTCAGAATTACAATGGTTTATTTCCGATGCACGCGACCCACAAAGTCCAACAACGTGGGTTATTGATCAAGATGATACCAACAATGACGTCGCAATCAAACCACTTGATCCCGCTCGGTATCTTTCACATACTGTCTGGAATCGAGGGAATAAATTTGCATTATTATCTGCGACGATCTTGAATAAAAACGCATTCTGTCGCGGTGTTGGGCTTGACCCTGCTGAGGTCGCACTTGTTGATGTCGATCATACATTTCCCGTCGCAAATCGACCACTATATGATGTCACGTGTGGTAAAATGACATATAATGAGCGCGATGAGACACTCCCGGCGGTTACTCGCATGCTTATACGACTGATGGCAGCACATCCAGATGAGAAGGGACTCATCCATTGTCATTCATACGCGATACAATCGTCACTTCGCCGTCGTCTTGCAGAGTTAGGAGTTGAATCACGAATTCAAACACATGATACCACTGACCGAGATGAATCGCTCCAAGCGTGGCTTAGCACCGACAGTCCAGATATATTCCTCTCTGTGACGATGGAGGAAGCACTTGACCTGCAGGGAGATCTTTGTCGTTGGCAGGTGATCTGTAAAGCGCCGTATCTCAATACAACCGACTCGCGTGTAAGTCGCCGACTTTCAGACGGAAAGTGGTCGTGGTACCGACGCGTGGCACTTCAGACAGTTATCCAAGCGTGTGGTCGCATTGTTCGTTCACCAGATGACTATGGAAGCACTTATCTTGCTGATTCGTCCCTACTGAACTTATTCAATAACGCGCGAAATGAAATGCCAGCGTGGTTTCGTGAGCAGGTTGACCGTATTTCAACACCGACATTACCCACATTCGAGGAAGCAATAAATACTGTCGGGCGTGCATCCACAGCGGGAGTTAGGTCACCGTCGACGTCGACAGCCCAATCAGATGACCATTCAAAACATGCAAATTCAAATAATAAGACGAATTCTGAAGATCGTCGTTCTACTCACCCGCTGAGTGATGTTTGGGGAGAAAACTGACATTTCTCTTGTATTGAGCAGACATGTATACTATCTTTATTTATTCACAGAACCAATGCTGCCCCATATGCGACAGAGGAGCCGATCATTAATACAACCAGTAACAGTGCGAGTATTTGTTGCCGATCCATATCGTATGCCAGTATAATTTGCAACAGACTTGAGGATAACTACTGCGATGATCATCGGTAAATCATAATTATACTTTATTCCTACAGATAGCAAGGCGAGTGCCTCGGGGTTTCCCCGAGGTACTTTAGGTGAAATCATCTCGAGCAGTCCTCTTTTAGCGCTTGTATAAACGAGTCTGATCCGTACTCGTAGTTCACTCTGTATTTGCTCCAATTATGTGCATATTTATAACTAAATATATACGGTATAAATCAGAAATATTATATGCGTTTGTTTAATTTTGATTCTTTTTGATTAGTTAATGGTAGCCTTTCTCACGAAATAGTTAATATACATCAAGTTATAAATTTAAATGAAAGCGTAATGTACACCCATAGACTAATGACGGCACTAACACTGTATCAGAGCGGAACATTGACCCTATCACAAGCAGCTTCACACGCAGGTCAGTCCCAAGATACATTCATCACAACGCTTCAGCGACGCGGAATTCCGATTAGAGAACATATCAACCTACCACAGCAGTATCACGCTGGTTAATTCACCTTCTATCTTGAAACTACGCTAAAAAGTGAACTTCCCCGAGCTACTCAGTTGTCGGAGACCGGTTCTATGACGGCGGAGTTTCCACCGAAGGTTGATTCAAATTCCGATCGTGTTCCAAGTTGGAGAGAATTATTCGCTGTGGGGATCCACAGCCCTCACTAGACTTTCTTTATTAAACATCTTGATTGAGAGGTTGAGCTTACATGTTCGAACTGTGGCGAAACGACAAAAACGGAAACGGATATTATTGCCGTCTGCTCTATCGGTTTGAATGATTTCCACATTAGACAATCAAAGCATGTCAGACCACAAAATCAATATTACTGTTATGATTGTCGGGCGTATCCCTTGCTACTCGTTCGTTTCACTCACTCTTTGAGGAAGTGGTGTTACCATCGACTATAATAAAATGTTCTTAAGTGCTGATAATTGCGGATCTGAATTTAATGGACTCAATGTCTTTGAGGTGGAGTCCCCTTCATTAAGAAGTAATTCATAAGCGAGTGGGTGGGGAGGGGTCATTGACCAAGCACTTAATCAGAGCCAGTGTAATTCTCAGCAGTAATGTTGGTATGAGTATGTGACTTCTCCCACGATTGAAGTCGTGAGCTTTCTCCTCGATTCCGTGTAATTCGTGAACAATAGTAGATCGATCACTGAGGATCTGTTGACTTAGTCTTATTATTTATTTTTACCACTGATGTTGGAAGCACATACAGCCCTTGATGGCTCTTAATGACTGGAACAGTCGCTGCATCAGGGTCAACATATGACGGTCGGGCGACTGTCTTTGATTCATATGTTTCTGGATCAAGCACCTGCATCGCATATGTGTCTTCGAACGCGACCACTGTTGTTTCGGTAGCATCATCAACCGTTCCAATATGCTCTGCATCCGGTGCGATACCATCTTCAAATGACGCCTCATATGAATCTCCTGTTGTTGCTCGGACACCCTTCAGATTTCCCTGTACACTTCGGACAACGACCGGACCCTCCTCATCAGCAGGTTCAATTACGTCTCCAGGGGTAAATTCTGGCAGTCGAACTGCATATGTCACCCGATAAACTTCATTTCCATCTCCATCTTCAGTCACAAGCGTTGGATACTCTGATACATTCCCTCCAAGCTCACGGACAATCTGTGCTGCAACACCGCTGCCTAATTGATTGGTTGATATTTTGATATCCGTCCCATCATCCGTCGTTGTTATTTCCGAGATGAACGCATCTCGGTCGCCAGTTGCCTCACGATCTGCAATATATGATTCAGCGATTTCGACACCGCGCTGCTGTTCAGTTGCTGTTGGTGTTCGTTCACGTGCACGTACTTGCACGATGCTTGCATAATACCCACCAGCGATCCGTCCACATCGCTGACAAGTTTGCCGAGAGATAAGGACAGGAACTGTAATACGCTCTTGTTGATGCGTTCCGCGGACAACTCCGCTAAATGTACAATGCATTCGAATTGTATTTTCATCAACTTGCTCGGGTTCGACACCCCACTGGATTTCTTCAGCGGAGAGATGTACACCAAGTGATTCGGTTATTCGGTCGATTGCAACCTCAGTGTAATCATCCGCATCAACGTCAACCCACTGACTCCCATCTTTGACTGCACCACATCTCGCACATACTTGCACTTCAAGCCGCTCAGGTGCGTCAATTAATTCGAAGTCCGCAAAATAACAATCATTACAGAGGACAGCATCACGCTCATGCGGAGCACCTGGACGTGATGACGGCTGCTTGGAAATAACATCACCACATCGCGGGCAGAATTCTCCAGAACTCATTGATATATATAATCTATCAATGCGGTTAATCATTATCAGTCTGCACGATATCTTATGAGTATCAATAAATTAATTGACATTCTCCCGGCGCTAAAGCGCGAGGATTCCTCGAAGGGGGTATTCAGGTTGCGCGTTTCCTCGGGGTTCAAATACGCTTTCGCGTGACCCGTCGAAGATTGCCACCGAGTTGTGACCAGCGGTGTGCGTTCCAGCGCGTGTAGTCCTATCAATGGGACCTTCCTCCCCGCATACAACGGGCGTCAAAGACGGCTGGCTATTCAACCAGCGAGGTAGCACGGTTCGCGTCAACCGAACTGCTACGCCGTGCATGGTTCTCCCTCACGTTGTGCAATATTCTCTGAAGCATTTAGGTCGGCATGTCGTCCACGGTCACACTCCGAACATAAAAAGTGATCTTCATCACGAGTTCCAATTGAACCACATTCTGAACATAGTTTGCTGGTACGGTACGGGTCAACCTTCTCGACGCTGATACCAGCACGTTCTGCTTTGTACGTGATGAACTGTTGGAGTTGATAGAAGTGCCACGAGTGAATGGCTGACCACGAGCTATTCTTGCGGATACCTTCGAGGTCTTCCAGTTTGATGACTGGATTCTTGAACTGTTCCGCGAACGTGATGAGGCGACGTGAGAGTTTATGATTTAAGTCCTTGATTCGACGCTGTTCTTTGTCACCCACACGGTTGCGTGCGCGAAGCGCACCCGCTTGTTGGAGCGAATCGCGTAGGGAACGATATTTGCGCCGAACGTACTTTGCCTCATCACCTGACACCAGCATTGACTCATCTTCATCATAAGCCGTTGCAGCGAGAATATGTCGTTCGCCAATATCGACACCGATGGATGTCCCATTCGACGTGTCGGTATCGTACTCGGCGTTGAATGTACAGTACCAGTCGTCGCCACGACCGTAGACCTGTAGACGGGATTTGTCGGCGTCACCTTCGACCAGTCGGTCTACAGAATCGGCAATATCGTCGTACACTTCAATAGGCGTGTACCACCACTGAGAAACACACGGGAATCCGATGACGACTGTGCCGTTATCGGTTGTGTCGATCTCCCCATTCTGGTTGTTGACTGCGAACGGTTGACTCTCTCGGTATTCAACTTCCCCATCTTTGCTGTGGTCAGATTTCGCTTCTCGAATGGCTTGGTCCTGAATAGCCGAGTGAACCGTCTTGGGGTCAAGCCCCGAGGCTTCCTGTTTCGATGACGCGCTTTGCAGACACCGAATGGGTGTCCGTAGGGAGCGCAGTCTCCACAGGCGTGTCTTCGGGCCATTCCAGCCCTACTTCAAAAAAACCGCGTTGCAGGACATTCATCGCCGCATTCGCGTCACGATCACACTCAAACCCACATGACGGGCAGGAGTGTTCACGTACCCAAATCGGTTTTGCTGTTTCTACACCACACGACGCACATTCTTTCGTCGTTCCCTCTGGTTTGATCTGCACGACGTGACAGCCGTACAGACCGGCCTTATACTCGAGCAGTGTAATGAACTGTCGCCACGCTGCATCTTGCTTGTTGCGAGCATTGTGCGACTGCTCCAACATTCCCTTTACGTCCAAGTCCTCGACGAACACCGCGTCGTACTCACGGACGAGCCACGTCGTTATTTTGTGCTGGTAGTCCAACACTGTCCGACGGATGTGCCGCTTCAGCTTCGCTACTTCTCGCCGTTGTTTCTCGTAGTTGTTCGACCCTTTCTGCTTCCGTGAGAGTTTGCGTTGTTCGCGGCGCGATCGCTCGTAGTCGTCTTCGAGATCAAGCCAATCCACGGTCTTCCCATCGGTTGTGTAGATGTAATTGAGACTACCGAGATCAATCCCAACGCTGTTGGTTGTGTTGAGAGACTCCACGTCGGGTTTCTCAGGAAGGTCAGCGTCGTCGGTTTCGAGCCCGAAGCAGACGAACCACTTACCGGTTGTTTCCTTCTTGACGGTAACTTCTTTGATGTCCGCTTCGTCAGGGATTTCGCGGTGGTAGCGGATCGGGATGTCTCCGATTTTGGAGAGCCAGATTGTCGCGTGTCGGTCACTCGTGTTTTTGAGTTCGAAGCCAGACTGCGAAAACGTCATACTCTGAAACGTCCGGTTACGACTCCACGAACTTATGTGTAAAAGACAGACCTCAAGGGAGGGCTTTCTCCTTGAACTTCTGTAATCCATCTGCGACACCGTTTATTACGTTCAACACGTATTGCATATATGGACTGGAAAACAGACTGGGGACTACGTGGCAGAATGGCTCTAACAATGTTCCTTCTGTTCGCCCTATACCTGGTCTTCGTTGGGGCGCTGTGGTGGTCGCGGTCACTTATATTCCTCCCATTGATGGGAGTGTTTGTACTTGCACAGCTCTTCTTCAGCGATAAGCTTGCGCTTTACAGCATGGGGGCATCAAAAGTCTCCGAAGATGAATATCCTGAACTTCACACGGCGATTAATCGACTCAGCCAACAGGCTGATCTCCCAAAGCCAGATGTTGCAGTTGCTGACTCACGGGTTCCGAACGCATTCGCAACCGGACGTTCGAAAGATAGTGCAACAATCGCTGTAACGACTGGACTACTGCGTTCACTCGATCAAGATGAATTATCAGGCGTTCTCGCGCACGAACTTGCACATATAAAGAACCGTGACGTTATGATAATGACAATTGCGTCATTCCTTTCGACAGTCGCATTCATGATTGTCCGAATAGGATTTTGGTTTGGCGGTGGACATGAACGAGAGGGTGGCAGTCAAGTGCTTATTGCCATTGTTGCATCTCTCATCGTCTGGATTGTCTCATATTTCCTTATCCGTGCACTCTCCCGATACCGTGAGTATGCCGCCGACAGAGGTGGAGCGATTATTTCGGGACAACCATCAGCTCTTGCGTCAGCACTGCTGAAAATTGATGGTCGGATGGAAAATGTTCCGCGTGAGGATCTCCGCGAACAATCAGAGATGAATGCGTTCTTTATTGTTCCGGTGAAAAGCGATCTTATTGGACGGTTGTTCAGCACTCACCCCTCGACTGAGCAGCGTGTGGAACGCCTTCGTGAACTCGAACGTGAACTGGAAACACGATGACGCGAAATACCATAGATGATAAATAACTGATGGGTCTGTTTGATACGATACGATCTGTATTTGGAACAAACGCGGCTGCGGATGCAACCCGCGATGCTGATCCTGAGGATCTCTTCGGCATGAGCACCGCATATATGACGATGGGTGCGGATCTTGGCTTCGATTCTGTTGGTTCAGCTGCGCTGTGTTTCTCAGGCGTCGATAGTACTGACTTTGCCGATACTGTCAGCGATGTTGAGGCGATTCTTCGTGCTGGCAGTGAAGAAACAGGAACAACCTTCGATCTTCATGAAGATAGTCATGGATGGGAATGGGTCATTCTTCAAGATGATAATCCAGAGGATCTTGTCACAAGTATCCATTTTGCGGCTGATGAGTTTATTGAGCGTGGATACGGATCGCGATTGCTCGCGGCTGTCTTTGGGTTTGAAGATGCTGGCGAGCGTGCATACTGGATTTACTCATTCCGCCGTGGTGCGTACTATCCATTCGCACCACGGTCTGGGAATAACCGTGATCAACAACTTGAGTTCAAACTTGAGTCGGTCCTCACTGGTGAACTGACCATTGAAGATGATGAGTCATACTGGTATCCGATGTGGCCTGACGCTCGTGGCGGTCATCCGTGGCAATAACGCTGATCGATATATAAATCACGTTCAGATACGAAGTAACGCTCACTGAACCACTCGCCGAATCTGGGAACGCTTGTCTGAGCGCCTCGTCTGAAGCGGATGATAATCTTACGAATTGATGACTGGGTGACCGAAGCCACGGAAACTTGATCTGTTTTTTAAGACCGGGAGATGTGAAATCCCGCAGGTAACTGTGTATCAGAAACGTGGAATAAGGATGAGATTTTGTGCGTGATTGATGAATCCATCCGATAGTGCCTGTGTATCTTAGATATTTTCATCAGCATGCTAAACCAGTATCAGCTGATTATTTTTGCGAGTAGCGAAATCACTGCTATTTTACTTTCACTATGGTGTTAACGAGGCTTTATGTGGCAGTGGACGTTATGCAGTTATACAATGCCAGAGGATGAACTCGAAGATCTCCCAGGAGTTGGACCAGCGACCTCAGATAAACTCGTTGATGCTGGGTTTGAGAGCTATCAAGCAATTGCAGTCGCAAGTCCAGCCGAAATGTCAAACACCGCAGATGTTGGTGAGTCAACCGCCTCTGATATCATCAACGCTGCCCGTGATGCTGCGGATGTTGGTGGGTTCGAGACCGGTGCAGCCGTTTTGCAACGTCGTGAGGAGATTGGAAAACTCTCGTGGAAAATCCCTGAAGTCGATGAGTTACTTGGTGGTGGGATTGAGACCCAATCGATTACTGAGGTGTATGGAGAATTCGGCGCTGGTAAGTCACAAGTTACCCATCAAATGGCAGTCAATGTGCAATTACCACCTGAACACGGTGGTCTTGGTGGGGCAGCAATCTTCGTTGACTCTGAAGATACATTTCGTCCAGAGCGTATTGATGATATGCTTCGTGGGCTTGATGATGAGATTATCACTGATTTGCTTGAGCGTCGTGAGATAGAGGGAACTCCAGGTGATGATGAGACGATGAAAGCGCTGTTAGATAGTTTTTTGGATCATATACACGTTGCAAAAGCGTTCAATTCAAATCATCAGATCCTTTTAGCAGAGAAAGCAAAAGAACTGGCTCGTGATAACCAAGATAGTGGTTTTCCTGTTCGACTTCTCTGTGTCGACTCACTAACCGCGCACTTCCGTGCGGAATATGTCGGTCGTGGATCGCTCGCTGAGCGACAACAAAAACTAAATAAACACCTTCATGATCTGATGCGAATCGGCGACTTATATAATACCGCTGTCCTCGTTACAAATCAGGTTGCTTCAAATCCTGATTCATACTTCGGTGACCCAACGCAGCCAATTGGTGGAAATATTCTCGGACATACCTCCACATTCCGCATGTATCTTCGAAAATCAAAGAATGATAAGCGAATCGTGAGACTTGTTGATGCACCAAATCTCGCTGATGGTGAAGCTGTGATGCGTGTCAAGGATGCTGGATTGAAGCCTGAATAGCCATATCTGATATAGAATATAATATGGCGGATGGCTCAAACTGCGTGTCTCAGCTGTTTCTTCTCCAAGTAGATGACACGGACAAAGTCTTGGACAATCATGTATTTCTACGAGAAAACATATTCAGGGCTTTCAAAATGGCGTACTAATCGTTATCTAACATCGGTTGAGACACATCCTCAATACATGATGGTGAAAGTGTTCATATAAATGATACGAAGGTTACTGCTGATGTCCACTCGTCGTGAAATGCTTCACTGCAGATTCTGTTGTTAATGATCGTCAAGATGACTTCAATTGACCTCCTCCCACGACTGAAATCCTGACTTTTACTCATAAGTCCACAGCATCCCAACGTGACGTTTTAGCCGCTTTCAAGCAGGGTCTGAGACAAATCCTGACGGACTGATAGCGATTAGTCCAAGTCTAAGTCTTAGTCTTAACCGCCGTGATTATCCGTATCGGTGATGGGAGCCGCTGAATTCGCGTCATTCGACACCGCCGGTGAAACTATTTGAATTAATCACCACGCTCATCTGTAGAAGCGAATACCCGGTGTTTTGACCCCTCTGATCGCAGGTGTCAGTTTGTCACTCGGACAGTTCTAATCCAGATATTCCGCAGGTACCGACTGCTACAGATGAGTGTATCATCATAAGGCGCCAACCGGGATTACCGATTGGGTCACAGGGACTACTCAAGCCGGGTCAACTCGTCGTCAGCATACCCGGTTACTTAAGATGAGATTCCCAACTCCCGACAATGGGAGCAATTTTCACCGCTTCACCCCGTCCATCTCGTCGGGACAACTTGTGCGTAAAAGACAGGGTATAATCGCGGGCTTTCGCCTCGCTACCGTTGTAAGTCTCTTATTGAAATGATCACTGAAAATGCCCGATACTGTTCATAGTTATTGAGATGAATGTAAGTACGGAATATGATGATTTGACATCTTCCCCGCCCTGAAGGGCGAGGTTTTTCGCCTGCTTATCGGATATAATTCGAATTGAATTGAGTTTTTACTCGACCGTCGTTGCTTCAATCGCTATTTCACCATCATGTATGGCTGCTCCATCCTGTGCAACCTGTCGTGCAAGAACCGCACATTTGATTCGCATTGGTGAGATATCAACACCAAGCATCTCTGTCACATCATCAGTATCAAGCGTGTCAAGCTCCTCTAACGTCATTCCCTGTAAATGCTCTGAAAGCATAGATGCTGATGCCTGACTAATCGCACATCCATCCCCTGTAAAGCTCACATATTCGATTGTTTCATTATCATCTTTCAATTGCACGTTCACAGTGATGGTATCGCCACATGACGGATTCTCGCCGGTATGTGAGAAGTCCGGATCAGGTATCTCACCCTTGTTTCGAGGATTCTTGTAATGATCGAGAATCTGTTGACGATACATATCTGATCCTAGTCCCATTGTTATAATATATACAGCTGTGTGCTGCAAAAACGTTCCGCTAATTGCTGATTTTGTTGTACCGATAATCGTATTTCGTGGTGCAAATGACGTCAGTTATCAGTAATTAAGACGCCTGTGTGTCTTGAGTTCATCTGTCGCCATTAGGCAAATAGTTCCCGTGCAGCATCAACCGCAGTGACAAGCTCGTCAATCTCTTCACGTGTATTATATATGTAGAATGAGGCTCGCGTTGAAGCCGGTACACCAATTTTGTCATGAAGTGGTTGCGTGCAGTGATCACCGGCTCTGATTGCAACTCCATACTCATTGAGGATGCTCGAGAGGTCATGCGCATGGACTCCCTCAAGATTGAATGCAACAAGCCCGCCACGGTCGCCGCCTGGTGGACCATATGTTTCGACATCATCAAATGCAGATAGTTGATTATAGGCGTATTCAGCGAGTAACTCCTCGTGTGCTTGAACTGTCTCCATCCCAATATCCTCAAGATAATCAATTGCAGCATGAAGCCCAATTGCCTGTGCAATAACAGGTGTTCCAGCCTCAAACTTCCAGGGCAGGTCCTCCCATGTCGAGTCTTCGTATGTAACTCGCCTGATCATCTCCCCGCCATAGAGGTATGGTTCCATAGACTCGAGAATTTCCTGTTTGCCGTAGAGAACCCCAATTCCCGTCGGTCCAAGCATCTTGTGTCCAGAGAACGCAAAGAAATCTGTGTCCATCGCATCGACATCGACTGGTCGCGTTGGTGCTGACTGTGCGCCATCAATAAAGATATATCCACCATGGTCGTGTGTGAGCTCTGCCAACTCTTCAACTGGTGTTACTGTCCCAAGCGTATTTGAAATATGCACAACGGACACCATTGCTATTGAGTCATCAATTAACTCACGTGCATGTTCCATATCAAGATAGCCATCTTCATCAACACGAATATACTCAACATTCGCACCGGTTCGCTTTGCGATTTGCTGCCAAGTGACAAGTGATGCATGATGTTCCATCTCAGAGAGCACAACAGTATCTCCGGGTTCCAACTCCGCAAGCCCCCATGCGTAAGCGACAAGATTCATTGATTCTGTTGTATTCTTTGTGAAAATGATCTCCTCGCGTCCATCAGCGCCAATAAACTCAGCAACACGGTCATGTGCGACCTCGTATGCGACTGAAGCTTCCTGACTTAGATGATGGATCCCTCGATGGACATTTGAGTTGTATTGATAATAGTACTCTGTGAGGGCCTCAACAACGTCTGTTGGCGTTTGACTTGTTGCTGCATTGTCAAGATAAACAAGTGGATCGGTATCATCAGGACTTGGACCCGGCGTTTCGATGTCCCCCCCAACCTTTCGGTCGAGGATTGGAAAGTCCCCGCGGACACTCGGAATGTCTATCGGATACGCTTTCTGCTCTTGTGTTCCCATTATTGGCTTATAGGTACTCTAGGAAGAACATCCCTTCGGTCCTAATGTTGCAGAAGTAATATGTCTGTAGTATCGATATTTCTCGTGTCTTCTCAAAAATTTATCTGCTACAATCCAAAGTTATTATTGAAAATCCCAATAGCTAACGCCAGACAGCCAATCTCTTACATCCATACTAATTGCGCATGTAGCGTTTCATCGATTTGTAGCACTCGGTCCTTCTCAACGATTCCAGCCTCGATTGCGATTGCGACTGCATGCTTGCCAACGATATTTGCAACACTGGCTCGTTTTAGACGTTTAATAACTGTTTCCGCATCAACCTTATCGGCTTCACTTCCACCATAGAATGATTCTGTTACGTTGAGTGATACCTCACCATCGACATATGTCTCCCCAAGACAGTCACTGTCACAAACGGCGACAAGCAATCCTTCTGGTGTTTGTCGCTCTCGAAGTAAAAGAGCCTCATCATCATCCGTCTCAGTATTATCATCATGAGCCTCAGTCGACGTCGATACAGAGTCACGGTTAGAGTCATGCTCAGCGTTAGATTCGGGTACAGGCTTCAGCGGATCTTCAGATTCGGAGAGTATATCTTCTTTATCACTTCGATCCGACCCCGTCACTGGTCTTCGAGAAGTTCTTGTTCACGTTCACGTCGCAACTCCTCTGCTTGCGTCTGTGTTTGTTCCGCTTCCTCATCTCGACCCAGTTCATCAAGCGCACGTGCTTTCTCCTCAAGCACATCAGCAGTCTGCATCCCAAGCCGAATTGCATTATCAAATGCTGATACAGCCTCCTCATTGAGACCACGCTCGTGTAGGAAAAATCCACGATTATACCACGCTTGCGGAAATCGTGGATCGACTTTTACCGCTCGCTCAGCATGCTGGAGCGCTGACTCGGTCTCACCAGCCTCCCATAATGCATATGCCAGATTTGTCTCCGCAGAAGCAGCATGCTCCGATTCATCGTCAATGCGAAGTGCCTCCTTATATGAGCCGATTGCTTCATCCCATTCTTCAAGTTGTCCGTGAGCAGCACCTTTATTCACCCATGCTTCTTGTGCTGCAAGAGATTCCTCAGGTGCGAATCGTGCTGCTCGTTCAAATGTTTCTGTTGCCTCCTCAAAGCGATTAATCTGCATATACGAGAGCCCAACATCAACGAGTTGCTCAACATCAACTTGATCCGATGCGATATTTCGTTTATCAAGTTCATCCGTAATCACTCGCGTATCAACCGGATCAACTGATGTTGGGTCAGCACTCAACTCTGGTGGGTCAAGCGTAAACTCTTCATACTCTTCGTTGAACCCCTGTCCTGACGAAAATTCGTGATCGGTGGGTTCGTTATCTGTCATACCCATATTACTCGTCCAGGACAGTTAATAGTTATCAGATTCACACTGTTTACACAATGCAAGAGGAGTGTCCTGTGGGGGTTTGGTGTGACCCTATGGTGCGTTCACGATTATGTCTATATTCTCTGGTATTGAGTTCATGATTGACTCCTCGAATATCTTCTGTGCCTTGGGAGTAAACGAATCACACACTGTTGTACCACAAAGGAACAACATTTTATGCAGTCCGAAATTATCAAATGATACTATGGGAAAGAAATCGAAGGCAAAAAAGAAGCGACTCGGTAAACTTGAAAAACAAAACTCTCGTGTTCCTGCGTGGGTCATGCTCAAGACCAATATGGAAGTAACGCGAAATCCAAAGCGTCGCAACTGGCGGCGGAGCGATACTGACGAATAACGATGAGTACCAGCGACTTTGAAGAGCGTGTTGTGACGGTTCCACTTCGGGATGTCTCTGCAGTGCCAACTCACGAACGAGCTGGTCGTGCAATGACGCTGATCCGCGAACATCTCGCACAGCACTTCCGCGTTGATGAGTCTGACATTCGACTTGACCCATCACTTAATGAAACTGTCTGGGCGCGTGGAAGCCAGAACCCACCGAGTAAACTACGGGTTCGTGCGGCTCGATTCGACGAAGACGGCGAGTCTATCGTCGAAGCGGAGCCGGCTGAATAACGTGCTTCGTGCCTCTTTCGCCGGGTCGCCATATGTTGGCGTCTTCGCGCGTGCGACCGATGATGTGCTTCTTCTCCGCTCTGATGTAGATGATGACACCGCTGATGCAATGGCAGCCGAACTCGATATCCCAGCCGTTGCAACGACAATTGGTGGCTCTGGAACTGTTGGGGCGCTTGCAACTGGAAATGAAAATGGAATCCTCGTCACAAGCAATGTAACAATGCGTGAAAAGGAGGCGATTGAAACAACGGCCTCTGTCTCAGTTACCGAACTTCCTGGTCGAATTAATGCTGCTGGCAATGTTATCCTTGCGAATGACTATGGCGCATATGTCCATCCTGATCTCTCCACAGAAGCTGTCGAGAGTGTTGAATCCGCACTTAATGTTCCAGTTGCCCGCGGCAAGCTTGCAGATGTTCGCACCGTAGGAACCGCTGCAGTAGCAACAAATCGTGGTGTTCTCTGTCATCCTAAAGCACGTGAACCCGAACTCGAGGCAATTGAAGACCATTTAGATGTTCGTGCTGATATTGGAACAGTCAATTACGGTGCACCACTTGTCGGGTCCGGTATTGTTGCCGGACAAACCGGATATGTCGTTGGCGAGGATACGACTGGTCCTGAATTAACTCGGATCGAAGATACGCTCGGGTATCTCGAATCTATCACCAGCGAATAGTCATAATTCGCTGTGATTGTCGAACATTATGATACATATAAATTCGATGAGAATAATTATGACTTTCGCCGTCCACAGAATTGCAGATTTCTGGTACCCACAGTTACGACATGTTGAACGAAGCAATGCGAACGAGACCACCGACCTCGGTACCGCAAAATGAACCTGACAATATGGAACCAGTCCATGTTTCGACACCTGTCCGATATTCTTGATTTATAATTTCAATTAGCAGACAATTCCATTCAAAAGTAGGAATCAGGTGAGAATAGAGTGATTCTACATCGTCCTATAATGGCGGTTTTGCCGCTCCACGCATCAAAGCAATAATCGAAACCAGTCGGCGACCGCCCGATTCTCACATAATCGGCATGGGATTGATTATTGCACGCATCAAGGAAGTAACTCCGAGTCCGTCGAAGTCTGTCGGACTTCTAGAGTAAAATCAACTCTGGGAGTCCGAACACGATTGAGGATAGGAGTACCAGGCGCTCAGCACCCCAAGTAGTCCCAGTCCCGACTGCCACAGTCCGTGAACCCGGCATGGAGTCTCACCATGTCAGAGTTTGATAGGACTACAAACCTGAAATCTCCACCACTCACGCGCCGGGTTCCTCTGCGTTCACACGATATACAGCGCGGAAGCCCACCGGCTTTAGCCCTGTCTCTTACCCACAAGTTCGTGGGGTCGTAACCGGACGTTTCAGACACTCTCAGAGGTATTTTGAACGCAAAAAATCGAGGCGAGAAGCGATTCAGACAGTGATATCGGCTGTAGGGGTGACCGAACGCCGGTAATCAAGCCCACTACAATTGTTCCAAAGAGGTGTTGAAACTGTAGATACCGAGGATTTCAGTCGTGCTCGCCGATCCCGATCCCGTTCCGCTGAAATCCTGACTCGAGTTGTGGGTAAGAGACAGGGCTGGAGGGGCGTTCTGTCAGTACGCCCTGAAGTCGGGGATCATGACCGTGAACGCTACTGAAGTGGCGTCCGACACCTACTACGTATCGGTAGAACGGGAGTCCACCGACAAGCCCAGCGCTTTAATGTTCCTGAAAACTTATTGAGGAATTCAATTCAAAATCTTGGCATAGAGTAGCTGCTGATACTGCTGCATAGGACCGATGGTTCAAAATGTTTCATGAAGTACTGCAGCGCTGGGTAGCTGACACGGAAGCCAACATCAGATAATGCTGTATTTGCGATGGGACTGTATTCAAGTGTTGTCTCAAGGCAAACCCGAAAGTAGGAAGATACTTCCCGCTTGCTCGGGTATCGAACGTATGGTTCAATTCGCGGTGAGCGGTCAGTTCCGGAGCCGAGACGGATTCAATGAGTTCACAACAGATGTCGAGGCCCCGAACAAGAACGTCGCTCGCGAGCGGGTGTATGCGAATATTGGGAGTCAGCATAGTCTTAGGCGGACACAAATCAAGATTGACTCGGTGCGCTCGCTATCAGACAATGCAGATATAACCGAATCTGAGGTGGCTAGCTAATGATGGGCGGTGGTCAGCAACAGCAGTTACAACAGCTTTCTGAAGAACTTCAAGCGATTGATGAAGAGATTGATGAACTTCGTGAAGAAGTCGATGATCTTCAATCTGAACAAACATCAATTGACGAGGCTATGGATGCAATTCAGACACTAGAGAGCGGAGCGACTGTTCAAGTCCCACTCGGTGGTGACGCTTACGTTCGCGCAGAAATTCAAGACGCTGATGAGATAATTGTTGGACTTGGCGCTGACTTTGCTGCTGAGCAGTCCGCCGATAATGCTGTGGAATCCCTCTCAACAAAACAGGATGCGCTTGATAATCGGATTGAGTCACTTCGTGACGACATTGACGAACTTGAGACTGAAAGTAGTCAACTCGAGCAGCAGGCGCAACAGATGCAACAGCAAATGCAGCAACAACAAATGCAGCAAATGCAAGACCAGCAACCAGAGGACAACGAATAATACGCTGGTTGCGTAGTCAGATACCTCACTAATGTTTGATGGACTGAAAAATAAACTTGATCAGTTTCGAGACGATGTCGAGGAGACAGCGACTGAGAAATCAGCTACTGATGAAGCATCATCTGGTGATGACGCTGAACCAAACGTCAAGCAATCGGATGAATCAGTGTCGCATATGCCTTCTGAGGCAGCCAACGATACCAGCGAGCAGACTCCAGATGATAACACTCACACGAGTAACAGTGATGTCACAACTGCTGAGTCTGATATATCGGCAAATACGGATGGAGACCCAAATATAGATACTGACTCGTCCTCGCTTGCATCACAGGAAGCTGCAGCAGTGCTCGATGAGACAGCACAATCAGATAATAAACCGGGTCGACTTAAGCGCGCAGCGGCGTTTGCTACTGGAAAAATTGTTATCGAGGAAGAGGATCTCGAAGAGCCGTTATGGCAACTTGAGATGGCACTTCTTGAAAGCGATGTGGAGATGCAGGTTGCAGAGGAAATCCTTGGTACTATTCGAAGCAAAATGCTTGGTGAGACGCGTGCGCAGGTTAATACAACTGCTGCGCTCGTTGAAGAAGCGCTCTCAGACGCATTGTATGAGGTAATCAGCGTTGGACAGTATGACTTTGACTCACGTGTCGAGAGTGCTGACTCACCGATGACAATTGTCTTTACAGGTGTCAATGGAGTTGGGAAAACGACGAGTATTGCAAAACTTGTCCAATATCTTGAGTCTCGCGGACTTTCAGTTGTGATGGCTAACGGTGATACGTACCGGGCTGGGGCAAATGAACAAATCCGTGAACATGCAAAGACACTCGACACGAGACTTATTGCTCATGAACAGGGAGGCGACCCTGCAGCGGTTCTTTATGATGCCGTTGAGTACGCTGAGGCAAATGATATTGATGTTGTATTAGGTGATACTGCTGGTCGACTTCACACATCGAATGATTTGATGGCACAATTAGAGAAGATTGATCGAGTAGTCAATCCTGATATGACACTTTTCGTTGATGAAGCTGTTGCCGGACAGGATGCTGTCGAACGAGCAAAACAGTTCAATGAGGCTGCTGAGATTGATGGGACGGTTTTAACGAAGGCAGATGCCGACTCAAATGGTGGTGCAGCAATCTCAATTGCGTATGTCACTGGAAAACCAATATTGTTTCTGGGCGTTGGGCAGGAATATGACGACATTGAACGATTCAATCCAGAATCAATGGTCAATCAGTTGCTTGGTGAGACGGAATCACGCTGATATTATCTATAACTGTCAATACCCATTCATCAACGGGTCTATTACTCTTTATTCTTCTATTTGCAAACCTACTGCTTGTATCGCTGATTAACTGAGAGAATGCGGTGTTCGTGATTAGTGATGATACCCTGATCAGATGTAGTTGGAATATTATTAAGTGGATGAGATCACTCATACCTCGTGTTTCAGGCGGGGATACACCGTCTGCACGCAGTTTAATCGGTTCTACAGGCGGAACAGACCGAGTGCCTCGGAGCTTGACCCCGAGGCGGTTCACGCTACATCGAGTCTGACCGAGGTGGTCTCTCCTTTCTTTCGCTGAGACAGTGTCGGGATTCTTCTTTTCATCATTGAAAATACACTTTTCATCAGGCGAACGGGGTGCAGGAAGCGCACAATAACCCCGAATCCCCGTCTTTCGACAGTGGGGTGTCGTATGGCATGACCCGCATTCCCTCCCGGAGTATGAAATCATAAATCTCACAACCCAGCAAGCCTCCGCATATGGGAACTCCGCCGTTTACTGCGGAAAGAATATCATAGGTTCACATAGAGTCTCTGCTGGGAACGTCTGACACGCTAGCATGACCTCTCAGGTATATATCCGAGATATGCGTATGGTATTTCTCGAGATATCAGACCAGCTACGAGACGTGCACCTGAGCGCCTTATGTGCAGTTTCAGGGATTCAATCCTAGTGCTTCACCGACAGACAAAGCTTTACACGTTTCGTGACATATTGAAGTCAAATGGTGCTTGATAATCTTGGGAGTTCCCTCCGTGGCAGTCTTGACAAACTTCAGGGGAAGTCCCGCCTCGACGAGGATGACGTCGAGGAAATTGTGAAAGAAATTCAGCGGTCGCTGCTATCCGCAGATGTCGAGGTAAGCCTCGTGATGGAACTCTCCTCATCAATTGAAGACCGTGCAACCGGTGAGGAACCGCCGGCAGGAACCTCCGCACGTGATCATGTTTTACGAATCGTCTATGAGGAACTTGTTGATCTTGTTGGTGACTCAACAGACCTCCCGCTTAAGTCACAGACAATTCTTCTTGCGGGACTGCAGGGATCTGGAAAGACCACATCAGCGGCAAAAATGGCGTGGTGGTTCTCAACGAAAGGTCTCCGCCCGGCTGTGATTCAAACGGATACATTTCGTCCTGGTGCATACGACCAAGCAGAGCAGATGTGTGAACGTGCTGAAGTATCATTTTATGGCGATCCAGACTGCGATGACCCGGTTAAGATTGCCCGCGAAGGCATTGAAGCCACCACTGATGCAGATATTCATATCGTTGACACAGCCGGTCGTCATGCACTTGAGGCAGACCTGATCGATGAAATTGAGGCAATTGATTCAACGGTTGCTCCAGACCGGTCATTACTCGTACTTGATGCGGCGATTGGACAAGGAGCCAAACAACAGGCTCGTGAGTTCAACAATGCAATCGGTATTGACGGTGTTGTTGTCACAAAACTCGACGGAACTGCGAAAGGAGGGGGTGCCCTTACCGCAGTCAATGAGACTGATTCATCAATTGCATTCTTAGGGACCGGTGAGACTGTCCAAGATGTCGAGCGATTCGAACCGAATGGGTTCATCTCACGGCTTCTGGGGATGGGCGATCTCAAGCAACTCTCCGAGCGCGTTGAGCGTGCAATGGCTGAGACACAGGAAGCCGACGATGACTGGGACCCTGAAGATATCATGGAGGGATCGTTTACCCTCAAAGACATGCGTAAACAGATGGAAGCGATGGACCGTATGGGTCCCCTTGATCAAGTAATGGATATGATTCCTGGTCTTGGTGGTGGGCTCAAAGATCAACTCCCTGATGACGCAATGGATGTGACACAGAACCGAATGCGAGACTTTGATGTGATCATGGATTCGATGACTGAAGCAGAACTTGAAGATCCACGGAGTGTTGGTGCGTCTCGTGTTCGCCGCATCGCTCGTGGTTCCGGCACCGATGAGGAAACCGTTCGTGAACTACTTCAACAACATAAAATGATGGAACGAACAATCAAACAGTTCCAAGGTATGGGAGAAGGCGATATGCAGCGAATGATGAAAAAGATGCAACAGCAAGGTGGCGGCGGTATGGGTGGTCTTGGTGGTGGCGGCGGTCTCGGACCGTTTGGGTGAACCGCCTCGGGGTCAAGCCCCGAGGCACTCGGTCTGTTCCGCCTGTAGATTACGTTTTGGTTGCTCTTACCGGCTAGTCTTCACCGTGTTTGAGTAACAGTCCTATCATAACGGTGACGCACATCTTTTTATGCTTGATATCATCGCCACAGACGTGACTGTTCGTGACGCTGCGCGCGAGGCATATCGCGAAGCTATCCCAGCCCTTCTCGCGAGTCTCATTGGTGGTCTTCTTGCGGGTGTCGTTCTTGGCGGTATGCGCTCAGAACTCCGCGCGGTTCCCGGACTACTGGTTCTCGTCCCAGCATTATTAGCCACGCGAGGGAATGTCTATGGATCACTTGGTGCTCGAATTTCAACGGGGCTTCATCAAGGATTAATCGAACCTCGACTCCGCGGTGTTGATACCCGTCTTACCGCGGCGGCGACGGCGGCTCTAATGAATGGTCTTGCAGCATCGGTGTTCGCTGCAATTGCTGTCTTTTTGATACTTACGATACTTGAAACATCTGTTGCCTCAGTTTTAATATTAATCGCAATTGCACTTCTCGCTGGGCTCCTTTCTGGTGGGGTGCTTATCATCACCGTCATTACAGCCGTTATTATCGGATATCGTCGTGGATACAATCCTGATGCGTTGGTCGGACCGCTTGTTACGACGACTGGTGATGTATTTGGTATGTTATTTTTACTTGCCGCTGTTCGTCTTGTTTCGGCTGTTGGAGGTGTCAGCTAAGTGCCGACTGCATGGACAGTTCGAGCAATTACTTGGGCCATGTTCCCAATCTTGGTATTACTGACATTAGTTGAAGTTGGAAGTGGACTTGTGCTCAATAGATTTGAGGCACAACTGCTCCGGTACCCAACACTTCTTGCACTCGTTCCAGTAACGATTGGAACCGCCGGAAACCTTGGGAGTATTCTAGCTGCTCGGCTTTCAACTGCATTTCACCTTGGAACACTTTCATTTGATATTCGAGACGACACACTCACCGGAAATGCACTAGCGACAATTGCACTTTCAGTGTCTATCTTCCCAATTGTTGGTATCGGTGCATGGAGTCTCACGGCGCTTACCGGGATGACACGTCTTGAACTCTGGCGGGTTGTTATTATTGCACTTCTTGCTGGTGTTTGCCTTGCCGTTCTTGCAACGTGCGTTACGGTCATTACAACGTACCTCGCGTATCAACTGGAACTTGACCCGGACGATGTCGTTTTGCCCGCCGTAACGAATATTTGCGACGTTCTGGGTGTTATTGTGCTATTTCTTGTTGTGCAGATTCTGGTTTAATCGATAATGGTTAATACCTAGATCAGTGTTCGAACTTCTATCGACGAGATGATCGCTAAACGAAATTCTTTAGTCGCAGTCGATTTATCTTATAATAGAGGGATCGTGGGTTAGCTTGGTATACTCCGGGCCTTGGGTGCCCGTGACCCCGGTTCGAATCCGGGCGATCCCATATAGTACTGATCGTTTGAGATGAACTGACTCTTCTTCAGCTTATTCGTCATATATATTCTCCTAACGGTATGCTATTCGGCTTTCTCTTATATACCAAGAGAGAATATTAATATAGCGATCAATCATCACCATATTAACCTATATCAGGTATATTTTAGCTTGAGTCCAAACTAACAGATACTGTATAAGAACATCGACATGAAGATGGATCATCGTCGGTAGATTTCGACCGATGGTTCTATTTTTGCGGTCTCAATAAAATTCATATATGCTATCGTCCCGGAAGACTTCGTCCGTTCATGTAGTGAGGTAGCTATGAGTACGGACACATCCGTCTCAAACGTCGTTCTCATTACTGCTGACTCATTGCGAGCTGACGCAATCGGTCCGTATAATGACGATCAACAAACTCCAGTACTGGATGAGATTGCTGCTAGGGGGACCACGTTTGAGCACGCATTTGCAACAGGCAATTGGACACCATTCTCATTCCCATCGCTTCTTGCTTCGCGTCCAGTTTTTGCTGATACAGGAGAGATCGGCGTTGGGGCGGTTCCAACACTTGCACAAACACTCGCCGATGCCGGCATTGCTACTGGTGGATTCAACGCTGCGAATGGATTCCTTACTGAACATTGGGGATATGATGCCGGCTTCGATACGTTCGACTCATTCGTTGCATCTGTTGGATCAAGTATCTATAGTCGATATCTTGCAACGCATCCAACAATTGAAGCATGGCTCCAACTCGCTGGAGCCCCTTTCAGAAGACTTCGGTCTGCTTTCACTAGTGGCTCACATGATCGCCCCTTTTTTGATGCCTCTCGATTGTTTGATGTTGAGCGTGCTGCGCAGTCATTCATCACTGAGACCGAGTCACCATTCTTTATCTGGATACATTATATGGATACTCATACCCCATATGTTCCTGCTCCGCGATATATCCGAGAGGTATCTAATGGGCTTGTTGGCACTCATCGTATGCTATTTGCACATACTCGAACTGGGCTGGGTCGCGAAGTTGGTAATCGGACCCTTAGAGATCTTCGGACGCTCTATCAAGCGGCTGTTCGACAGATTGATGCGAGTATCGGTCGAGTTCGTGAAACTCTTGACACGACAAAACATGCCAATAAGACTGCATTTATTATTGCTGGTGACCACGGTGAAGAGTTTCAAGAACATGGACATCTCGCACACTATCCAAAGCTATATGATGAACTAATTCAAGTTCCACTACTTATTGAGCTTCCCAATTCTTTCTCAACGCAACAACCCCGTCGAGTGAGAGAGCAGGTCGGACTTGATGATATCCCTCCAACGATTGCATCGTTATTTGATATTGGTCCATCATCATCGTGGACTGGTTCATCGCTTTTGCCAGCTATTACCGGTGATAGACATTCAACTCCTGACCCTGTTGTTTCCGTTGCGGTTCGCGGGGAAACAGTCACTACACAACCTATTCCAAGACGAATCGAAGATGGTGAATTACTTGTGAGCGTTCGCGATCAAACATGGACATACATCAAACACGTTGATTCTGAGCAGATAGAACTATATTATCGTCCTGCGGACCCTACACAACAGACTGATCTGAGTGTTGACCCAACAGCGCGACAACGACGAGTCATCGATCGATTTGCAACAATTGCTGCTGAACACGTTGTCAAACTCCGGCAGGCGAGGACAGATACTGATGGGACGACAGAAGATAATAATCACAATGATACTGCTGCAACAAACAATGCAGTCGAAGCCAGACTGTCTGCTCTTGGATATAAATAAAATCCTTTGCTGTACTCCGTTGCAATACCTGACTTCATATATTGGAATCAAAGTAGGAATGATAAGATAATACGAGACCGAGACAGGTGGGTATTTGTGAACTACTTGCTCAGAGTTATGTTCCGTGACTCCAGCTATCAAGATATTCTGATTGCGTTTGAGTCAGTGAATCGATGTCGACTCCCTCGGCTTCGAGTTTAATCTCCGCGACCTCACGGTCAAGTTCATCTGGGACATTATGAACACCAGCATCGTATGATGACTTATTTTCGATAAGTTCACGAACACAAACTGCTTGAATGCCGAATGACTGATCCATTACCTCAGCTGGATGACCAAGTGCAATTGGTGCTGCGAGGTTGACTAATCGTCCTTCTGCAAGCACGTTGAGACGGCGTCCGTCAGCCAGTTCATATGCTTGCACACCGTCACGAGCCTCATACGTGTCAATAGCAAGCTCTGAGAGCTCCTCGAGATTAATTTCAACGTCAAAGTGACCTGCATTTGCAAGAATAGCACCGTCACTCATCACTTCGAAATCTTCCTGTGTGATAACATCACGATTTCCAGTCGTTGTGACAAAGACATCACCACGAGTGGCTGCTTCATTCATTGGCATCACTTCATATCCTTCCATGTGTGCTTCCAGCGCCCGCCGAGGCTCGACCTCGGTCACAATCACATTCGCGTTCTGCCCAGCAGCCTTTTGTGCGACGCCTTTTCCACAGTAGCCGTAACCAGCAACGACGACATTCTTGCCAGCATACGAGAGATTCGTCGTCATTGCAATTGTGGCGAGTGCTGACTCACCGGTCCCATGGACATTATCAAACAATCGCTTCATCGGGGTATCATTGACTGCAAATACAGGATATTGAAGTTCATCATCTTCATCCATCGCTCGCAATCGATGCACTCCGGTCGTTGTTTCCTCTGCACCCCCGATAATTGTATCAAGGAGATCGGGATGATCTTCATGAATTGCATAAACCATATCCATCCCATCATCGATGGTGATTGTCGGCTCATGTGCAACGACAGCCTCAATTGCGTCATAATACGCTTCTTCATCAACACCACGTTTCGCGTATGAAGTGACGTTTTCATTCGAATCCAGTGCAGCGCTCACATCATCATGCGTTGATAATGGATTACAACCGGTAATCGCGACCTCAGCCCCGCCTAGCGCGAGCAACTCAACAAGATTCGCTGTCTTTGCTTCGACATGCATCGCCATGCCGATTGTCTCCCCAGCAAGTGGCTTTGTTTCGGCAAACCGTGCCCGCAATTCCTGCAGAATTGGCATATGTTGCAGCGTCCACTCCATCTTCCGACGTCCCTCTGTTCGTGTGCTTTCAACATCGACATCAGTGTCAGCGTCAAGTTGTGCACTGAGAGGGGAATACGCGCTCATGTCTTAATTATAGATGAGAATAGTCAAAACGCTACCGACCGAGGATTAATTTTGCATTTAATGCTGGAGAAAATAAAGAAAACAGCGAGAGTTCGATGGGTCACCTACTTTGTGACTTAACCGCACATGCTCGCTTACTATTCTAGCTGTTTGACATATTGATGAACCACGCATTCATCTTCAGAAAGTGTAAACTGTACCATTCCACATCGGGTCAATTTCTACAGACAACTGAACGTATTCGGTAGTGATTATCATCGACACGACCTCGTGATTGAACCGTTCCACAGTTTCTGAGAACAACTCTGTAAGTCTATTTTGGATAATAATACCTTGTGGCAACACTTCAAGTATCACACAATGCGATATATTTGATCTATAATAATATAATCTTGATGTAAAAAGAATCACGACATTCGTTGGATAAGTGACTGAGCTTGTGTTTCTGCAGTCTCGACGACTGCATCAACATCAATCGTCTGTATTTCTCGATTCTGCATCAATACAGTCCCATCACAGACGGTATGTTTGACATCACTTCCGCGAGCCGCGTATGCAAGATGACTGATGATATTATGCGTTGGTGTAAGATGTGGGGAGTCCAAATCAACGACAATAAGATCAGCAACAGCCCCTTCTTTTATCTGCCCGCCAGGGAGTCCAAGTGCATCTGCACCACCTGCTGTTGCCATGTGAATTGCTTGTGCGGCTGGAACTGCAGCAGCATCATCAGCCCCAATTTTCCCGAGCATCGCAGCATCGCGAAGTTCATCAAACATATCAAGATCGTTATTTGACGCAGCCCCGTCTGTTCCGAGTGCAACAGTCACCCCAGCGTCAAGTAGTGCAGGAATGGGTGCGATTCCAGATGCGAGTTTCATATTTGAGGCTGGACAGTGAACGAGAGACGCGCCTGCTTCTGCAAGTTGATCGATTTCATCCGTTTCAAGATGAACGCCATGAGCAAGGAAATCTGATGAAGAGAGCATGTCAAGTCCTGAAGCATATGTCAATGGTCGTTTATTATGATTATCTACAATTGGATCGACCTCAGACCGTGTTTCATTCGCATGATAATGAATTGGAATATTATCCTGCCGTGCTTCGCTGACAGCCTCCTGAAGATATTCCTCTCCCACAGTAGTCAATGAGTGTGGCATGAATGCTGTTTGAATTCGATCATCAGCAGCCCCATCATATGCTTGTGCAACCTCAAGACCCTTATTGAGATCATTACGAGCAGCCTCATCGTCTTTGCCTGCAGTTACAATGCCATGACCGACTCGAGCACGCACACCAGCGTTCTTAATGGCTGCAACAACCTCAGGTACGTGAAAATACATATCTGCAAAGGCTGTGGTTCCTGATCTAATCATCTCGACGATTGCAAGTTCTGTCCCAGCACGAACGCCTGTAGGCGTCATTTCAGCCTCTGCAGGCCAAATGTCCTCGCGTAACCACGCTTGAAGCGGCTTGTCATCAGCGTATCCTCGAAGTAACGTCATCGCAGCATGTGTGTGCGCATTGACTAACCCAGGCATCACAACACATCCTGCTGCATCAAGTGTCTGGATTATCTCATCGTCAGCGTCTCTTTGCTGTGCTGAAACGGGATCTTCATCGATATTAGTAATCTTACC
The DNA here is from genome assembly GCF_000237865.1 of Haloquadratum walsbyi C23. NCBI lineage: Archaea > Methanobacteriati > Methanobacteriota > Halobacteria > Halobacteriales > Haloferacaceae > Haloquadratum > Haloquadratum walsbyi. The sequence continues at coordinate 2,932,181 of NC_017459.1, read as the reverse complement.
AGTTATACAATTAACACGTATATTGGCTTCGATAATCCCAGGATCCTGTCCTAATTGGAGTACATGTCCTCCAGTTATAATAAGTGTCTCAGTCGTCATATATTATTCTTATACTACCCCGATTATCAGTCCACGGACATCGAGATGATTGAACTATCGATATATTATATCACGATATCTTATAGATGGATTCGATTTGGCTGAAAAGAAAGGTTCGAAGCCGGTTGATAACAGAGATAACTGAGTAGAGAAAGTTCATTTCAGATAAATCCACTCAGGCGTTTGGTCCTGTTCTGCATCCGAGTTACACAGCAAGAACGAAAGTGCTAGGTTTCAGGCTAGTGAGGCTCTGATTATGCGCATTGCCGTCCCGAATAAGGGCCGTTTACACGATCCCAGTGTCACCTTGCTTGAACGAGCTGGACTCCATGTTGAGGGGGCAGCAGAAAGAAAGCTGTATGCCGATACTGTTGATCCTGACGTCCGGTTGCTCTTCGCTCGTGCTGCGGACATTCCACAGTATGTGCGCGATGGGGCTGCCGCCGTCGGTATCACTGGCCGTGATCAGGTCATTGAGTCCGGGTGTGACCTTATCGAACTTGTTGATCTTGAATTCGGTCGGTGTCAACTTGTATTAGCTGCTCCTGAAGACGGAGCATTGAGTAGCCCTGCAGATGTCGCAGGTGGGAGTGTCGCAACAGAATTCCCGCGAGTGACGCGTCAGTATTTGAAAGATAATGCAGTTGACGCTGAGATTGTTGAAGTGACAGGAGCGACTGAGTTAACCCCGCACGTTGAGATGGCAGACGCTATTGTTGATATAACCTCAACAGGAACGACGCTTCGTATGAATGGACTCACAGTTATTGATGAGGTACTTGAGTCTTCAGTCCGACTTTATGCACATCCAGAGCGGGTTGACGACTCAAAAGTCGAACAATTAGTTACGGCATTTAATTCAGTGCTTGCTGCTGAAGGAAAGCGATATCTAATGATGAACGCTCCACAAGATCGACTTGATGCAGTGCGTGAGGTTATCCCTGGGCTTGGGGGTCCAACAGTAATGGATGTCGCTGGCGAAGATACTGTTGCAGTTCACGTTGTGGTAGATGAACGCGATGTCTTCGAAATTGTGAGTAAACTCAAGACTGTCGGAGCATCTGGCATCCTTGTCACCGAGATTGAGCGATTGGTTGAATAATCTTGAGCATATAGAGCCGCTTTCTGATACAGTGTGATACCAATAGTACACGATCCAATGATGCTGACGACGCTATATCTTAATCTTACCTGCTCTCTTGATCGCTCCATCAAGAGAGGGGCTTAGCGCCCGCGAATACTCCATTTGTAGGGTTTATCTTAAGATGTTTTTTACCCTGGAAGGCTTCCAATAAGGGCGAAAATACCGAAAAGAACTGCAGCAAGAATAACACTGACCACAAAATGAATGAGTGTAATATATGCACTCATCGTAATTGATCGCTCATAGAATGTCCGAATAACTGCCCAATCAAGTATGATAGCTGATATAAGTCCGATAAATGAGTTAATATCGAACGTTGTCACAATAACAGCAATAAGTGCTGGAACAGCCCCAATAACGAACGCATTTCGTATTGGGACGTCCCCAAGAACGTTCCGTGCGGCAATATGTCCGGTGATGCTAAGAAACAATGCAAACGATGCGACTGTGCCGGCGATTCGAATTGGACTGGCGGTTACCTGCAGAGTCGAGATCACAAACGCCCCGAATCCATCTAATTGAATAGGCAGTGCTACCACTTTCGATGTTATCGTGATCAATTGAGAACACAATTGAGTAATCGATATGGATATTGCCTGCTTCAACAGAGACCAAACAGCTAAGATGATATTCATTGATACTCGCTAAGATGAGAATCACAATGATAGATAATTCGATGTTTTGAAGCATTGAATCTCACAGACAACATCAATACTAACAATGTAAATGAAAAGCATCATAAGGATAATAACAGATATCATAAATACACTGTCATAAGTTGATTAGAATCCAATCGAATAGACACTTGTATTAACCAGCTAAACCGAGTTCGTCCAATCGGGAGAGAATAACATCAACAGCCTCACGTGCATCATCAGGCTCTTTTCCACCCGTAATCACGAGTTTTCCCGATCCGAATAATAATGCCACAACAGCTGGGTTATCAAGTCGGTATACAAGCCCGGGAAACTGTTCTGGCTCATATTCAATATTCTCTAATCCAAGTCCAATAGCGATTGCATTAAGATTCAAATCTTCTCCAAGATCTGCAGATGTCACAATGTTTTGTACGGTGATGTCTGGATTGTCGGAGACAGGAATCCGGAGGTCACGAAGTTTGTCAAACACAATATGGAGACTTTCACGGACGTCAGTAGTTGACTTTGCCCCGGTGCAGACAATCTTCCCAGATCGAAAAATAAGAGCAGCAGACTTCGGCTTTTGTGTTCGATAGACTAATCCTGGAAACTGTTCTGGGTCATAATCTGCCCCCTCAAGATCCATTGCCACACTCTGAAGATCAAGTTCTTGCCCGATTCCCGTCGAGGCAACAACATTTTCAATATTGATTGTATCCTTCGGATCAGTCATCACTGATTTAAAAATCGTATTTAAGGATTAAAAAGATTGGTGAGAGGTTCAGACTCTACCACATGCGTCATAATTAATCCTTTGAGTCATGCGGTATCGAGGTAATCGGCAAATATTCTTTAACCACCGAAGAAATAGCTGCCGGGAGGGCTGGAATAATTGATTCATTCGATGACCGGACAGTTTGATCACCAACCCGTAATGCAAGGAGTCGAGCTTCCCCTCCAGTATTACTAAAATGATATAAGTATCGACGGCGGCATTCGTCAATCGCTAATACAGCTACCATAGATATCTCCTCACCAGCTGACACATCAACAGTTGTTAAGATGCTAACCTCTCCAGCCGGGCTGACGCAATGTGAATTACATGTCGGGCATTCCCCTGGATGATGTTGACGACCAAGATATTGATATGATTCGCCACAATCATAACATTGGATTATTTCTGAAGCGGTACTCACGGACTTGTCACCTCCTCTGCGGCTTCAAGTATCTCTCGGTATCGATTCCGTATTGTCACCTCACTCACATCAGCTGCGTTGGATATCTCAGACTGTGTCAGTCTGTCATTGCAAAGTTGTCCCGCTGCATATAGGGCACTTGCGGCAATTCCGACAGGATGTTTTCCACTATGCACGCCTTTCTCTGTTGCTTGTTGGGTAAGCGCCCGAGCGCGACGTTCGGTTTCGTCATTGCACTCAATCGCGGATGCAAATCGACCAATATATTCAATTGGATTAGTCGGTGGAATCTGCAAATCGAGTTCCCGTATAATATATCGATATGTCCGCTTTATTTCGAGTGCTGGAACTCGACTAACTGAAGCGAGTTCATCAATACTCCGTGCAACCCCATCAATGCGCGAGGCGGCATATAGAACTGCTGTTGCGACCCCCTCTATTGACCGACCGGGCAGCAAATCCGCATCAAGCGCGCGACGATAAATCATACTTGCCGTTTCACGTGTTGTTTCATGAATGCCTAATGCTGAGGACATCCGATCGATCTCACCAAGAGCGTGCTTCAGATTCCGATCCTTCGAATCTTGCGTTCGAATCCGCTCATTCCATGTCCGTAGTCGCTTAAGCTTGCGTCGTTTCTCTGCAGAGACCGACTGTCCATATGCGTCTTTATTCTGCCAGCCAATATTTGTTGAGAGCCCTTTATCATGCATCAGCGCTGTTGTTGGCGCCCCAACACGTGATTTTTGATTACGCTCCTTGGCGTTGAACCCCCGCCATTCGGGCCCCCGATCAATCTCATCTTCAGTGATAACAAGTCCACACGCCGAACAAATCGTCTCAGGACTATCGGCACTTGCGACGGTATCACCACCACACTCCGGACAAACAATCTGTTCGTCTATTACTTTTGCACTCGTCGAATTAAACTCATCTTCTACTTGAGTGATAGCCACTTCTGTGTCACCTGTTCGTCTCGTCATTGTGGGCTTTGTCGACACATCACCCTCGTTACTGCGCTCATCGTTATTATCTTGCTCGGTGTCGGCTGTCTCCTCCTCAGTATCGCTGCTCGTCCCAGTTTCTGTCTGATTCGTGACTGGCGCGTTATTTGTATACATTTGAATATCCTCCACCGGAGTAAATCTTTGAAACTACTAAAAATTTCTGTAGCGGCTAAAAGTAACCAATTCTAGTTACATAATGTCACGACCGATTGAGACACCTGTCGCGGACCGAACGATAATCACGTCTGATACACACAAGGAAGTATGTACTATCTCGAACTCGTTGGAGAAGCGAGTGATGAGACTCTTGGCATCGCTGAGGCTGAGCATGCAGCCGCTTCAGCGGTTACCCGCGTAGGTCCTGGACTTGCAATAGCAGATGAAATTAGACATAATCGCGTTCAGAAGCTTGGATATACTCATCATATCTCCACCCTCATTGGACAGACTGATGCAACTCAAGAAAGCGCTATTACTCTGCTACAAGCGGCATTTTCTGATGATAAATGTGGCAATGACAGACATAAAGAACACGTGACTGGACCTGAGATGACCTCTACACGTGATCAGTCCCTTCCGACAGTCGCCGTTTGTGCAAGAAACGTCCGGTCAACGGCTCATATCAGCACCACCTCAATTGAACGTGCACTTGGTAATGTGCTTGTTAATCATGGGTACGATATTGATCTTGAGGATCCAACATACGAACTTCGAGCCTGCTTTGCTGATGACATCTGTCTGCTTGGCTGGGCAGTTGACAGCCCCATGACTAACTTTGATTCCCGTTCTCCAACAAACCGTCCGTTTTTCCAACCAGGAAGCATGGCGCCGAGAGACGCTCGTGCATGCGTCAATCTCGCTGCTGGTCCAACACTTCCTGACGCAACGGTGCTTGATCCGATGGTTGGAACAGGTGGGATGCTCATTGAGGCTGGTCTAATCGGAGCTACTGTCATTGGATCTGATGTACAATCAAAGATGGCAGTCGGTGCGGCGGAGAATCTTGAGCGGTGTCTTTCGACACAACCGTGGCATATATTCAAATCAGATGCAACTGAACTCCCAATCTTGAATGAAACCATCGATGCTGTTATTTTCGATGCACCTTACGGCCGTCAATCAAAGATTGCAGCCGATAGACTCAGTGATCTTGTCGCTGGCGCGCTCGCAGAAGCAATTCGAGTTGCTCCACGATGTGTAATTATTGGTGATCGGTCATACGATGACATCGCGACCGTGGTAGGATGGACGGTTACAGCACGATTTGAACGTCGTGTTCATCGATCACTTACTCGACATGTTCACGTACTCAGACGTGCCAACACAGACGATAACTCTGAATATGATATCGGAGATATCAATTATTGATTGTTTTTTCGTGCAACAATTGATTCACCTGCACGCACTTTCTGACCATCTGTAATAAGAAGATCATCAGCAGTATATCCTGGCGGGAGTACCACGTCAACACGTGATCCAAAATCGATGTGTCCAATCCGCTGTGCGCGATCGATTGACATTCCATTATCAATATATGGATGGATCCGTCGTGCAACAGCACCAGCAATAAGTGATATTTCAGCGGGTCCATCTGAGGTCGTGACTGCAATATCAACGCGCTCATTTCTTGTTGAGTCTTTCATGAATGCTGGACGGTGAGCCCCCTCCCGATGCGTGCACTGTGTAACCTCTCCATCGATTGGTGCGCGTGCAACGTGGACATCGGTCACATTCAAGAAAATACCAATTCGAATCTGCTCGCCTTCCTCTCGAATAACAGTTATACGACCCTCGGCGGGAGCCACAATACCCGGACCAGAGGGTTGTCGAGATGGATCACGGAAAAACCATAAAATGGCACCACCAATCAGTAATGCGACTGCACCAACAGGTGGGATAATGACACCAATTACACCCGCAAATATGAATACTGGAATGGCATATCGACGAACACCAGGGGCAAATCGATTCGAGAGTACTGATAAAATTAACACGGTAATCAAATTATACTCGATTTCCTGACGTCTGAGCCTCGGATATCTCTGCTGTTTCATCAAGCGTTGACTGTCCACTTGCCCATGCAGTCAAAAGATGAGTCAGATGTAGTCTGTCTTCACCACCCTCAGCAAGGTCACGATCAACAGCGCCGGCTAATCGATGAAGCCGGATGACATTTGCAGTTCCGTATGTCTCAGGGTAGGTGTTCGCAACAGAAAGCAGCTCTCTGAGAAGTTCCTGTCCGTTGAATCCCTCATCGTCAAGCAGGGTGGTTATTTGATCGCGAGCGTCACTGATGTCTTGAGCGGCAGCAGTATCAAGAATTTCTTGGAACGTGTCCTCATAACCAACGTCCGCAATCGCCTCTTGAGCAGCATCTGTTGTGATTGCTCCGTCACCTTCGATTGCAGCGTGCTGTGCTGCTAAGATTGCATATCGAAGGTCACCATCGGCTTTTGAGGCAATGAGTGTCACTGCCATTTCATCAGTTTCAACCCCCTCAGCAGCGGCGATATCAGTTACAACCGATTCAATCTCATCAGCTGTCGGTGCCCGAATAGGAACTGGAAAGCATCGTGAGCGGATTGGCGGAATAAGCGTTGTCGGTTGACGAGTGGCAATAATAAACTGGGTATTTTTATGATACCGCTCCATAACACGACGAAGTGCTTGCTGGAAATCTTCACGAATTGTCTCAGCGTTATCCAGCAGGACGGTCTTATATGTACCGGAGGCTGGTTGGTACGACGCGAGTTCTTGCATTACATGTGATATCATGTCTCGCTTTGACCAGTCACGCTTGTACTTATTCCCTTTATTCCCACGACGATATTGCTTTGAGAAGGCAGTTTGTCCCTGAAGAAACCGTTCAAACCGCGGATCCTCTCGAATTTGCTTTTTATTTCGATTAAAGAAATCTGCAACATTGATCTCAATCAGATCGGCGTCTGGGTCTGTATGCACCTCATGTGTGAATGCTCGAACAGCTGCTGTCTTCCCGACACCTGGTGGTCCCTGAATAATGAGATTCATTGGCTCATCAGTTATTTGGGTTAGTCGGTCTCGGGCACTTGCCTGCGGTAATTCAGTGAGTGCGGGCGCATGACGCTCTATCCACAACGGTGCCTGCATCATCTATCTATTTGCGACCATCAGGTATGAAACCCGCTATTCTCCGCGCACTCGATACCACACACGCTCTCCAATTGCGTGATCTAACTCAGATTTATTTATCGTGTTAATATCAATGTCAACATCAAGCCGACCTAAGAACAAATCACGGACCGCCATAGTCACTGTCAATTTCTGATTTTCCTCCGTTCCTTGCATTGGTTTCACAGTAACGATACAGTGTCCATCTTGTGTTTCAATTGCGACAATCGTGCCGACAGACCACCGGTCAGTATCATGTGAGGGTGGCTGTGCGTGAATCCGATCATATTCCATGCTGAAATATAATTGCTGGTGCTGGTATAAGCAGCAATAAGAACATTTGTTATCTTATATCGTAATATGAACCTGACACCTGACGATCGACTCCTAACCCCTGAGTTCGTATTCTAGCACTCTCAACTACAACTCCACGTACGGACGTGGATATACCGACACCCATCGTCTGGTGAACTGCCTCAGGGTCTAATGACCGCGACGCGATTTGCAAATTAATTCTCAATTCTGGAGGCAAGCGGTCTCTATTCGTGATTCTCAGGGAGCGTGAGACGGTGAATATGTGGTTTATATGTGAGCGGTGAAAATTGCTATACTAAGATTTCTACCGGCTGATTTTGGACCCCGGTAAGTCAGAAGAAGAAGATTCTAGCAGAGTGATAGTAATCCTCAAACGCTATCAAATCGCTGTGCACTTGGTGCACAGCTATCTTAGTCCGTTATTTTCTTGCTACGTCTTAGTTTTCAAAGGTTCTCTAAGCCATTAAGTCCTGAGGCATTTTTCTGCGTGGATTAAATTCATTAACCTGAGTAAGCAGCGATTCGACACGGGTTTACTTCGGCAGCAAATAATAAGTATAACTAATGCGTGCGACGTTCCTCGGGACTGGTGGAGCCGTACCGACAACAGAACGGGGACCAAGTGCATTTTTCGTTGAACGCAATGGTGAGCGACTGTTATTTGACTGTGGTGAGGGCACACAGCGACAGATGATGCGATTTGGGACTGGATTCAGTCTTTCACATATCTTTGTGACTCATCTTCATGGTGATCATATCCTCGGAATTCCTGGTCTCATCCAAACACTTGATTTTAATGACCGAACAGATGCACTTGCAATTCATGGACCTCCTGGGTCAAAGCCACATCTACGCCACTTGGTCGAAACTGCCGGCTACCGACCTGGGTATCCAATCAATATCCGCGAGATCCGACCGGGAACCGTAGCTGTTGATACAGAGGAATACATAATTCGTAGCTTTGAAACATCACACCGCGGTGTCACATCAATTGGATATGCACTCATTGAATCGGATCGTAAGGGTCGATTTAATCGTGACCGAGCAGAATCGCTTGGTGTTCCTGTTGGTCCGAAATTTGGTCGGTTACATGACGGCGAGTCTGTTAAATTAGCTGATGGAAGTATTGTTCATCCTGAACAGGTTGTCGGTGATTCGCGACCAGGTCGCCGAGTCGTCTACACTGGGGACACACGTCCGACTGAAACGACTGTTGAGGCTGCGAATAATGCAGATTTGCTTGTTCATGATGCGACCTTTGCCGCCGACCGGGCATCTCGAGCTAAACAGACAGGTCACTCAACAGCACAGGAGGCAGCGCAAATTGCAACGCGTGCAGATGCACGACGACTTGCACTTACACATGTCTCATCACGGTATGCTGGTGACGTTACGCCACTTGAATCGGATGCAACAGCTGCATTTGATGGACAGCAGGCGTTCGTTCCTGATGATGGGTATACACTTGATATTCCTTTTCCCGATGCTGACGATAATCATCTGTCCGATAATATACCATGACTAACTTTGAGCGTTCACTCTCGTCTGTGAGCCAAGTTACACTCAAAATTCTGAAGTTTCTGGTTTTATGACGGATTTACAAGGATTAAGAGGGCTCCAATGAAATGTGAGCTCTACACAGATATTAATGAATTTGTTTCGATCTGTTGATACATACAGCATGAACTGACACTCATATCAAAGCTATAAATAATTGTGTGCACGTCGACTCATATTTTATCAAATCGGTTTTGAGGAAGGGTTAATATATCAGCGGACCAGCGGTGATTAGTTTTTGCTGTCGTGATCAGCGTGGCATATATATCTGCACACGATGAATTGTACTTGTGAACGACCGGACGAGCGCACTCGACTCACTCGTCTTCGGCGTGGATATCCAAAGCGGCGATGTCCGCGGCGATGCGCCTTCATACGCTGTCGTTGCTTTCGATGGCGAGCATGTTGACCGCGATGTTGTTTCATATCGAAAACTATCTCGGCTTATTGACCGTGAGGAACCAGCTATTATCGCAACCGACAATATGTATGAGTTGGCGGCCGATAAGGATGAATTGGTTCACTTCTTGCGGTCATTACCCGCTGAGACAACGCTCGTGCAGGTAACCGGTGCGGAACGACCTGAGCCTCTTTCTCGTGTCGCTTCGCGCCATGGTGTTACATACGGCAAAAAGCCAATGAAAGAGGCTGAAGCGGCAGCTCGTCTTGCAGCCGCAAACGTCGGTCAGGAGGTTTCAGCATTTGGTGATACAACAACGGTGAAAGTTTCCCGTGGACGTTCCACCGGAAAAGGCGGTTGGAGCCAGGATCGATATACGCGCCGGATTCATGGTTCTGTCAAGCGGCGCTCTCGTGAGGTTCAAAACCGACTTCAACAGGCAAATCTTGAGTTTGAGTCTGAAATAACAGAAAAATACGGTGGGTATGCAAACGCTGTTTTTACTGTTTCAGCTCCGCCTGAGGAAATTCCCGTTTCCGCTGGGCGGTCTGGTGACACGCGCATTGAGATTGAACGAGAGCGTCAAGATGGAATTGAATTTGACCCACTTGCTGAGCGTCGTGATCCTGTCGTCGTTGGGATTGACCCTGGAACAACGACTGCTGCTGCAGTTGTCGGACTTGATGGGACAATATTTGATGTGTATTCATCACGAACAGCTGACACTGCTGCGGTGATTGAGTGGCTTATTGAACGTGGTCGTCCAATTGTTGTTGCTGCGGATGTTACACCAATGCCTGAGACTGTTGAGAAATTCCGGCGTAGCTTCGATGCTGCGGCGTGGACACCGGCAACCGACCTTCCAGTAGATGAAAAACTTCATCGTACGCGGGATGCCGTCTATGATGATGATCATCAACGAGATGCTCTTGCTGCGGCATTATTTGCAGCTGATAACCATGCTGATCAGTTTGAACGCGTTATACAGAAGACACCACGCGATGTTGATCGTGGTGAAGTAATCGCCCGTGTTGTTGCTGGTAAAGAGTCTGTTGAGGCTGTATTGCGTGATCTTGATGAGGATGATACGACTGATGACGATGAAACCGATCACGAAACGCGTGAACTCACTGAAGAAGAACGCGAAATCAAGCGCCTTCGCCGACGCGTTGACCGGCTTGAGTCACATGTTGAGAGTCTTGAGGACACAATTGATGAGCGAGATGCGACAATTGAGTCATATGAAGAAGAGCTTTCAGAAGCAAAGCGTGAGGAGCGACGACAAGCTCGAGAGCGCCGTGAGGTCAAGCGACTTGAGCGTGAGAATAACCGTCTCGAACGCCGTGTTGAAACAGTAGAATCAGAAAAAGACGACCTCAATCAAAAATTACGACGTCTCAAGCATCTTTGGAAACTTGATCATTCGAACTTTAGTGATGTTGATACCGATGGTGATCTTGTGCCGGTGAAAATCATTGAACAATTCACTACTGATGCAGTCATTCGGACCGATGAACAGTATGGGCTTGCGTCAGGTGACGTTGTGTACCTTCGTGATGCATCTGGTGCTGGTCAGTCAACTGCTGAGCGGTTAGTGGCGACCGACCCACGCATTGTGCTTCGCTCCGGTGGCAACCTTTCTGAAGTAGCTGATCGTGTGCTCTTCGAAAATGAAGTCCCAGTTGCGCCTGTGGATGATGTTGCGATTCAAGAGGTTGATGAACTTGCTGTTGCTCGTGAATCAGATATTGAAACGGCAATTGAGGATTGGGAGCGCCGTGCAGCAGAACGTCGTCGCGAGCGAAAAGCATCAATGGTCGATCAGATTATCTCTGAACACCGCGCAGAAACACAAACACAGAGCGGTCAGTAGTGTCTCTCCGATATCTGTCAGCAAGAGGGTTATATCACTCTGAGGAATCTATTTAATTTAATCTTTCCAATATATACTAACCTGTGACACTTTTCGAAGAGAGACTTAATTGAATACGGGTGCTAATCCCCCGTTCTCAGGGAACGAGCGAAGCGAGTGAGTAGGGCGGGGATACAGCACCGTTATCAGTTATCAGTTATTCATACAGTTTAATCGATACAGATATTCTCCTGCTTGTCATAATTAATAATACGATACTTCCTATGCTTCTGACGGTGTTCAAGCGCAACAAAAAGCGCGCACTGTCGATTGTGGGCGAGTATCCACAGGTAGGAGTGGTTCACTTCGAACCGCCCCTGAAGGGAAATCGCCTGCAGAGTCTGGAATCCCTGTGCCCACGCTGGGTATACATTCCGACGCAGAAACAGGAAGTGTCCTCAACAAGCGAGGGGCGAGCAGTCCCGAGCGCAGTAGAGCAGAGTAATTGACTTCTGATACACTAACCCTCATTTTTATTTGACGAGGTGACACCGAGCACACGCAACTGAACTCATTGGGGTTACGTCCCGAGGCAGCCGCCTTGAGCTGTCTGTATATTGAGAATCAACCCCGTGGATTCTGCGTTAAATCTGCAGTATGCGTCAGGAGAGCAGAATACCTCAGGGTTCGCCTAATCTTAATGCAAGTTAGCGCTTGATGCTGGCATCTGTCCCACTTGTTTCAACTCGGTGTGGAGCATCTGGCTGCCCAATCACATAGTAGCATATGAATCCAATAAATGGCAGAATAAATGTGATAATTGTCCAAGTAAGTGCTGCATCACTTTCTCGACCATTCGCATCAAGATACACCCATCCAGGGAGAATAACATGTGCAACCAGGAAATACAGCGCGAATAGACTAAAGTATAGAAGTGATCGAAGATCAGTGGTGGTTGTCCATAGCACAATGAGTGGGAGGAATGCGGCGAACACCATCACACCAAGCACAACCATTGGTGACCGAGTTGTTGCCATGAGTTATCATTTTAAACTTCAACATATTCGGAGTTACGATACTATGTGCCAATGATATGTGAGGGAACGTGCATTGATGCTCGACCCCGAGATGCGTCAGTGATACTGGTTAATAATCAATATCGGCATCAGAACGCATATATCGATATCACAACACCGAATATGTATGGATACGGACGCATACGAGTCAATTACACGAAATACCGCTGAGGTGGTCACAAACGAAGAGATACACGCACTTGCGGAATCGCCAGAGAATAGGCGCGCGTACGTCGGATATGAACCATCTGGTGTTCTCCACGTTGGACATATGCTCACAGCGAACAAGCTTATTGAATTACAATCAATTGGGTTTGATATTATTGTTCTTCTTGCGGATGTTCATGCTTATCTCAACGGGAAGGGAACATTTGCAGAGATCCGAGAGACTGCATCGCAGATGCGTGAACAGTTTATTGCATATGGACTCGACTCAAATCAGACTGAATTTATCTTAGGATCATCATTCCAATTTGATGAAGAATACATCTTAGATCTTCATGCTCTTGAGGCCGAAACCTCGCTTGCACGCTCAAATCGAGCAATGGCAGCAATCAAAGGCGATGAGACAGCAACAGTTGCACATGCAGTCTATCCATTGATGCAAGCGCTTGATATCGTGTATTTGGATGTTGATCTCGCGATTGGTGGAACCGAACAACGGAAAGTGCACATGCTAGCTCGTGATACGCTTCCAAGTATTGATGCAGACGCTCCGGCGTGTCTTCATACCCCACTTATTGCAGATTTGACGACTGGCATTGGTAAAATGTCCTCCTCGTCTGGTGTTTCAATTTCGATAGAGGACGATACAACGACACTCACAAAAAAGATTGAAAGCGCATACTGTCCACCTACCGCCACTCCTGACCCATCTAGTGAGGGCGAGTCAAGATATAATCCCGTGCTCCAGTTGTTCGAATATCACGTATTCCCGCGATTCGACGATGTGGTCATCGAGCGCCAAGAAAAGCACGGTGGAGACCTCAGTTATGAAACATATGATTCGCTTGAAGTAGATCTTGAATCTGGTGATCTTCATCCTGCAGATGCAAAAGAAGCGCTTGCCGCATATCTTGATACACTCATTGAGCCTGGTCGGGCAAAAGTACGCGACGAGCGAAAGTGAACTCCCCCGACAACAGCAACGCCGAAGGCGGGGCTTCCAAGGAAAGTTCCTCCAAATTCTGATTGTATTCCAACTTGGAGAGAGCTATTCATTGTAAGGCATTCACAGCCCTCGCTAAGTTCTCTTTCTCAAACATTTATTTGAGAGATTGAGCTTACCTGTCCAAATTGTGTAGCAAAACGGCAAGAACAGATGGTGTTGCCGTCTGCTCTAGTGGTGAATGGTTTCTACATGAGACAATTAGTGCATATCAGACTACAAAATCAATATTAATATTATGATTGTTGGGCGTATCCCCCCCTTACTCGTTCGTTTCACTCATTGGTTGCGGAACAGACCTTGCCATCCAGTAATAAAACCGCTGTGATATCGCGTCTCACTTTGCTGTGGTTTGATTCTCAATTCTCGAGTTCACACAGCGATTCAAGACATTGATATTTGTCTGGAATTGCTAATCTCGCATAGTTTAAACCGAGCCGTACCAAACTACAGGATATGAGCGACGACGAAAATAGGGGGAGTCATGACCTCCGAATGCCTGACGACGACGAGGTATTCGCCGTCGTCACCAACATGCTTGGGGCGAATCGCGTTACCGTTCGCTGTGCTGACGGCAATGAACGGACAGCTCGAATTCCCGGTCGAATGCAAAAGCGAATCTGGATCCGTGAGGACGACGTAGTGCTTGTTGAACCATGGGACTGGCAAGATGAGAAAGGCGATATTACATGGCGGTATGAGAAATCTGAAGCGGATCAGCTTCGTGAAGAGGGTCGTATCCGGTGACCGACCACGATCATGACAATAATCATGAAAATAGTGGTCATCGCAGTGATATAGATAACGCTGAAGATGAGGATGAGGATGAGGCTGAGGCTGAGGCTGATATTGAGAGTACGGATGCAGAGATGAGCAAGATTAATGCTGAGACGACCGATTCAGACTCAGGATTTGTAGCCCCTGATGTGGTTGATACTCCTGGTAATGAATGGGCAGAAATTGACGTTAGCGATACGGAGGCAGACCGTATTGCTCGCCGTCGAGACCGCGAATTTAGCACCTTTCGCGAACGTCTCACCGATGCAGACCAATTCAAAGTTGAGCAGTCTGTATTTGACGATGCAACATTCGCTGCAATTTATAAACTCGTGCAAGACGATCATATCGCTGCTTTTGGCGGACCAATCTCAACAGGCAAAGAAGCAAACGTCTATGAGGCACGTGGAACGGACACTGCTGATGTTGCTGTCAAAATATATCGGATTAACGCATCAAACTTTCAACAAATGCGGAGTTATCTTGAGGGTGATCCCAGATTCGACGGACTCGGGCAGGATAAAAAAGCAATCGTGCTTGCATGGACTCAAAAAGAGTTCGCTAACCTCCGGCGGGCGATGCGGGCAGGTGTTCGTGTTCCTGAGCCAATTGCTGTGGAGCGGAATGTTCTTGTCATGGAACTTGTTGGACTCGTTGAAGAGCGTGCTCGCCGGCTCGCCGAGGTAGACATCGAAAACCCACAGACCGCATATGAAGTCGTTCAGGAATATATGCAGCGACTCTACAGTGCTGGGCTTATTCACGGGGATCTTTCTGAATATAATATGATTATCCACAATGGTGAACTTGTTGTCATTGATCTTGGTCAAGCAGTGACAGTTCATCATCCAAACGCTGAGATGTTCCTTCGCCGCGACTGCAAAAACGTTGCCACATTCTTTTCTCGACAGGGAATTGACACTGACCCAGCAGCGCTTATTGAGACCGTTACTGAACCGGATCCGGATCCCTCGGGGACACTAGCCCAGTCTGAGCACTCAGTTCAGTCCACGGATGAGGAGTCTTAGTCGCCTGCTTAGTATAACGCCAACATTTGACGAAGATAGCATAATACAAACATATATTAATGACTCAGTGATTATACACAATAACACGGGTTTTCAATCATGTCCGTTGTGATGAGCAGTGCAACCATCACCGAGGGTAACAAAGGTTAAATGGATGCCTGCCGAATCAGTCTGTAGTATCCCGTGATAGTTTCTTTCCCCACGTGACACTCATTAATCCACTCAGCTATGGTAGATGTAAATCAACATACACTCGTTCCAGAACACACACTCGTTGATGAAGACGATATCGAGGCGATATTAACAGAGTACGATATTCGCCGTGCTGATCTTCCAAAGATACAGCGCCGCGACCCAGCACTGCCAGATAATGCAGAACCAGGCGATGTTGTCAAGATCGTACGCGACTCACGAACAACCGACCGAGCCGTTTCATACCGATTGGTGATTGAATGAATCGAGAAGACCGCCGAACTGTCTCACGAGAGTACTTTTCAGAGGATCGACTTGCTGAACACCACTTCCGTTCGTTCAATAACTTCCTTGAACGAGGAATGCAGGATGTTGTCACCGAGAAAGAACGCATTGAGACCGATATCGGTGATAAGGAAGGAGAAGAACCAGTTTTCGTCGAACTTGGTGATGTTCGGATTGAAACGCCTCGCGTCCGCGAGGCTGATGGGTCCGAAGAACTGCTCTTCCCACAAGAAGCACGACTTCGGAATATTACCTATGCCGCACCGGTCTTCATGGAAATGTCAATTGTCCGTGGCGGCGAAGAAGAACAAGAAGTCGTTGTTGACACTACCGAAACGAAGGTCGGTCGGATGCCGATCATGGTCGGGTCAACAAAATGCAACATCGCTGGGCTGACTGATGAGGAACTCATTGATATCGGTGAGGACCCTGTTGATCCGGGTGGTTACTTCATTGTCAATGGGTCTGAACGTGTATTGATGACTTCTGAGGATCTCGCACCAAATAAGATCCTTGCAGAGTATGATAGCAAATATGGAGATGAAATCCAGGTTGCAAAGACGTTCTCACAGCGGCGTGGATACCGCGCGCTTGTCCTATGTGAGCGAAATCGCGAAGGATTACTTGAGGTCTCATTCCCATCCGTTTCCGGCAGCGTTGAGTTTGTGACGCTTGTCCGTGCGCTTGGGCTTGAATCTGATGAGGAGATTGTCCATCGTGTTTCTGATGATCCTGAGATTGTGAAATTTATGCTGGAAAATCTCGAAGAGGCATCAGTTCAAACTGAGGAAGAGGCGATTGAAACACTTGGAAAACGCGTTGCAAGTGGACAAGGTAAAAACTACCAATTAAAGCGAGCGAATTACGTCATTGATCGCTATCTCCTCCCACATCTTCATGAAGACGGCATTGAAGAAGAAGCTGTCCGAATAAACAAAGCATATTATCTTTGCCGAATGGCTGAGGCGTGTTTTGAACTTGCACTTGACCGTCGTGAATCAGATGATAAAGATCACTATGCGAATAAACGACTGAAGGTTTCTGGTGACCTCATGAAAGATCTATTCCGGACAGCATTGAACAAGCTTGCTCGTGACGTGAAGTATCAGCTGGAGCGAGCAAACATGCGAAACCGTCAGCTCACGGTTAGTACAGTTGTTCGATCAGATGTTCTTACTGAACGGCTTGAACATCCGATTGCAACTGGTAACTGGGTTGGCGGACGGTCTGGTGTTTCACAGCTTGTTGATCGGACAGATTATATGGGTGTGTTATCACATCTCCGCCGACTTCGAAGTCCACTTTCCCGAAGTCAACCCCACTTTGAGGCACGTGATCTACATGCCACCCAGTGGGGACGCATTTGTCCATCAGAAACACCTGAGGGACCGAACTGTGGACTCGTGAAGAACTTTGCACAAGCGATGGAACTCTCACAGAATGTTGAGGATGAGCAATCACTGAAACGAGAGCTTTCCTCAATGGGCGTTGATATCTTCCATACAAGCACGAGTACCGATGACACGGATACGCGGAGTCCAGCGGATGATTAATGAATCCGTGACGTGAAGCAATCTCAATTTCATATAATATATGAATACGCAGGACACTTGCACCCGTGCACGCGATTGAAAACTCAAAACCAAGATTAAATCTACTCTCAACCATGTATAGGTCCCTAAGTTGCTGTTGATATCATTTAATCCAGCCTCATCTAGCCCAGTCCACTCGAAGTATCGTTCAAAATAAACATACCACAACTAAATCCAACAATATCATAACTCATGGCTCAGACCCCAAAACAACGAGAAGCAAAAGTATACGTCAACGGTAGTCTTGTCGGAACGCATGAAAGTCCTGAGACACTTGCAGACAATATTCGCGAAGCACGTCGTCGTGGTGAAGTTAGCGACATGGTCAATGTCTCAGTGAAAGAGCGGACTCGCGAGGTCATTATAAACGCAGATGCTGGTCGTGCACGACGACCACTGATTGTTGTTGAAGATGGCAATCCGCGTCTCGGCGATAACGAGATCGATGCGGTCAAAAGCGGCGATCTGAGCTTTGAAGATCTCGTTAATCGCGGATATATTGAATTTATCGACGCTGAGGAGGAAGAAGACATCTACGTTGCCGTTGATGAAAATGAATTAGAGGAAGCACACACGCATCTTGAGATTGACCCACAGCTCATCTTCGGCATTGGTGCTGGAATGATTCCATATCCCGAGCACAATGCTTCGCCGCGGATTACGATGGGTGCAGGGATGATGAAACAATCGCTCGGACTCCCGGCTGCGAATTACCGCATCCGCCCTGATACACGACAGCATCTCTTACATTATCCGCAGTTGTCAATGGTGAAGACCCAGACAACAGAACAAATTGGCTTTGACGAACGACCAGCAGCACAGAACTTCGTGGTTGCGGTCATGTCATATGAAGGATTCAATATTGAGGATGCGCTTGTAATGAATCAAGGTTCTGTCGACCGCGCGATGGCTCGTTCGCACTTCTTCAGAACATATGAGGGTGAGGAGCGACGGTACCCTGGTGGACAAGAAGACCGATTTGAGATTCCAAGCCAAGATGTTCGTGGCGCACGCGGCGAGAATGCATATACACACCTCGATGAGGATGGATTGGTTAATCCTGAAACGCGTGTTGATGAAAACTCAGTGCTTCTCGGTAAGACATCTCCACCTCGGTTTCTTGAAGAGCCCGACGACATGGGCGGACTCTCTCCGCAAAAACGACGCGAGACATCAGTCACGATGCGCTCTGGTGAGTCTGGTGTTGTTGACACGGTCACACTGATGGAAGGCGAAGATGGGTCCAAACTTGCAAAAGTATCAGTCCGCGATCAGCGCGTTCCTGAGTTAGGTGATAAGTTTGCATCACGACATGGACAAAAGGGCGTTGTCGGTCATCTTGCACCACAAGAGGACATGCCGTTCACCGAAGAGGGCGTTGTTCCCGATCTCGTCCTCAATCCACATGCGCTCCCTTCGCGAATGACAGTTGGGCACGTTCTTGAGATGCTTGGCGGAAAGGTCGGATCGCTTCAAGGACGTCGTGTCGATGGAACAGCCTTCCAGGGAGAAGATGAAGAAGACCTCCGAGAGGGACTTGAGGAATACGGATTTAATTCCTCCGGAAAAGAGGTCATGTATTCCGGCATTACCGGTGAGAAGATCGATGCGGAGATTTTCGTTGGGACAATCTTCTATCATAAGCTGTATCATATGGTAAGTAACAAGCTCCATGCGCGATCGCGTGGTCCAGTACAAGTGCTTACCCGCCAGCCAACTGAAGGACGTGCTCGCGAAGGTGGACTTCGGCTTGGTGAAATGGAACGTGACACAGTGATTGGTCATGGGGCAGCAATGGTATTGCAGGAACGTCTTCTCGATTCATCAGATAAAGAAGAGGTCTATGTATCCGCGGATACCGGAATGGTTGCCGTTGAGGACCGTGGTCAACGACGGATATACGATCCTGTTACAGGCGATGAAGATGATATTCATGAAATTGAGATTAGCTATGCATTCAAACTACTCTTAGATGAAATGATTGCTCTTGGCATCAGACCGCGACTTGATCTCCAAGATGCAGTATAATACCGTATCCAAATCAAAACACCGTCTACCGTAACGAACGAGTTTCCGACTCAATAATATACGAACGCAAACACGAACACAAACGCAAACACGAACACATTCAACATATATCATGTCAACGCAAACTCCAAAAGAAATCGGCGCTATTCAGTTCGGATTGATGGACCCAGAAACGTATCGCGACATGTCCGCGACAAAGGTGATTACTGCAGACACCTACGATGACGACGGCTACCCGATTGATATGGGATTAATGGACCCTCGACTTGGTGTCATTGATCCTGGACTTGAGTGTAAGACCTGTGGGTCGCACTCAGGATCCTGCAATGGTCATTTCGGACATATCGAACTAGCTGCTCCAGTCATTCATGTTGGATTTACGAAGCTTATTCGCCGATTGCTTCGCTCAACATGTCGTAGCTGTGGGCATCTTGCGCTCACCGAAAACGAACGCGAGGAGTTTCGGGAAGGACTCCAGCGAAATGAAGAGCTTGGTGAGGATTGGACAGATGTGCTTAAATCAGCCGTTCGACAGGCACGAAAGACAAATGTCTGTCCAAGTTGCGGTGAGACGCAACACGATATTAAACACGAAAAGCCAACCACATACTATGAAGTTCAGGACGTTCTTGCGGGAGATTATCCAGAAAAGATTGCTTCAGCGATGCAGCCGGATCCTGACGATGATAGCGACAGCGGTCTCTCACCGAATTCGCTGGCCGACGCTACAGGGATCAATGTCGAGCGCATCAATAATATCCTCTCTGGGGAATTCCGTCCGGTTGGAGAAGATCGCAAGGAACTCGAGAGTGCACTCGATATTGACCTGACAGAAGAGGATATGAACAAGCTCATGGCCTCTGACATTCGGGATTGGTTTGAGAGTATCCCAGATGAAGATATCAGAACGCTCGGTATCGATCCAAGCCGAGCTCGTCCGGAATGGATGGTCATGACTGTCCTTCCGGTTCCACCGGTGACAGCTCGACCGTCGATCACACTCGACAATGGACAGCGGTCTGAAGATGACTTAACACACAAACTTGTTGATATTATCAGGATCAATCAGCGATTTATGGAAAATCGTGAGGCAGGTGCTCCACAGCTTATTATTGAGGATCTGTGGGAGCTGCTTCAGTACCATGTGACAACGTTCATCGATAATGAAATCTCGGGAACACCGCCTGCCCGACATCGGTCTGGTCGACCACTCAAGACACTCAGTCAGCGGCTGAAAGGAAAGGAAGGTCGATTCCGTGGCTCACTCTCAGGAAAGCGAGTGAACTTCTCAGCGCGAACAGTTATTTCACCGGATCCAACACTCTCACTTAATGAGGTCGGTGTCCCAGAGCGTGTTGCTCGTGAAATGACACAAACGATGAATGTCACAGCGCGGAATGTTGATCGTGCACAACAGTACGTTCGAAACGGTCCGGAGGGACATCCTGGTGCAAATTATGTCAAGCGACCGGATGGACGACGACTCAAAGTCACGGAGAAAAATTGTGAAGAGCTTGCAGAAAAGATCGATGCTGGCTGGGAGGTAAACCGACATCTCATTGATGGGGATATTGTAATCTTCAATCGGCAGCCATCACTCCATCGGATGTCGATTATGGCACATGAAGTTGTTGTCATGCCATATAAGACATTCCGACTCAATACGGTTGTGTGTCCGCCATATAATGCTGATTTCGATGGCGATGAGATGAATATGCACGCATTGCAGACTGAAGAGTCGCGTGCGGAGGCACGGGTATTGATGCGTGTGCAAGAACAACTCCTGAGCCCTCGATTCGGTGAAAATATCATTGGAGCAATTCAGGATCATATTTCAGGAACATATCTTCTCACGAACGGAAACCCACAATTTAGTGAAACCCAAGCGCTTGATCTTCTCCGAGCAACAAGCATTGATAACCTTCCACCGGCTGCAGGTCAAACCGAAGATGGAAGCCCATATTGGAGTGGTCGACAGCTGTTCAGTGAACTACTTCCGGATAACCTGAATCTTGAGTTCACCTCTGCTGCAGGTGATACCGTTGAGATTGTTGATGGTGAACTTATCGCTGGCACAATTGATGAAAACGCTGTTGGCGCTTTCGGTGGTGAGGTTGTGGATACACTTGCGAAAGTTCACTCGAAGACGCGGGCTCGTGTGTTTGTCAATGAGGTTGCCTCATTAGCAATGCGGGCAATCATGCACTTTGGCTTCTCGATTGGCATTGATGATGAATCGATTCCACCAGCCGCAAATGAGCAGGTTGATGAGGCGATTGAAGGTGCGTATGACCAAGTCAATGAATTCATTGATGTGTACGAAGATGGTGAGCTCGAGTCGCTCCCAGGACGGACGGTTGATGAAACGCTCGAAATGAAGATTATGCAGCAACTTGGAAAGGCACGTGATTCTGCTGGTGAAATCGCTGAGGATCACTTTGAAGATGACAATCCCGCTGTCGTGATGGCACGATCTGGCGCTCGTGGGTCGATGTTGAACCTCACACAGATGGCTGGGTGTGTTGGTCAGCAGGCGGTTCGTGGCGAGCGAATCAATCGTGGATATGAAGGTCGAACACTCAGCCATTATCAGCCTGATGATCTCTCAGCAGAAGCGCATGGATTTGTTGAAAACAGTTATCGTGGTGGATTGACACCGCGAGAGTTTTTCTTCCATGCAATGGGTGGTCGTGAAGGACTTGTCGATACAGCTGTTCGAACATCAAAGTCTGGATATCTCCAGCGACGGCTCATTAATGCTCTTTCAGAGTTAGAGGCACAGTATGATGGCACAGTTCGAGATACATCCGGTAATGTCGTTCAATTTGAGTTCGGTGAAGATGGAACATCCCCAGTGAAGGTCTCTTCAAACAAAGACACACCAATCGATGTCGAGAGTGTTGCGGACCGTATTCTTGAGTCAGAGTTTGAGTCTGATGAGGAGAAAGCACAGTTCCTTGGTCGGCAGGAACGACCAACGAACATTTCAGAATATGCCGGTCCAGGGCTTGATAAGGCGCGGAATCTCGGGGTGGAATCTGATGACTGAAACGATTACTGATGCTTCTGAGTACGAGCATATAACGGATGATATCGCTGCAATCGTTGATGATTATAACCTCCCGGAGAGTCTCCAACATCGCATTTATGAGACAATCGAAGAACGTGGAGAGGTTCCAACGGAAAAGGTCGACGACATTGCACAGGCGATTGCCTCCCGGTATGAAGATTCTCGTGTCGACGCTCATGACCCGGTCGGAACGGTTTCAGCCCAATCGATCGGAGAGCCTGGGACACAAATGTCAATTGAAGCTGATGAATCGATTGTGATTCGTCGTGATGGTGAGACAGAACTGACTGAGATTGGTTCATTTGTTGATACCATCCTCACTGCTGATAATCAAGAGACTCGGATCACTGATGGGCATGAGATTGCACTTGCTCCAAACGGTCTTGAAGTTCCAAGTCTTGACACTGATGAGCAAATTAGATGGAAGCACATCGAGGCTGTAAGTCGGCATGCAAGCCCAGATGAAATTCTCTTGATTGAACTCGAGTCAGGACGGTCAATCCGGGCGACAAAAGCGCATTCATTTGTTACTCGTCGCGATGGGGATGTTCTCCCGGTTGCAGGAGAAACGCTTGTTATGGGCGATGTGCTCCCGACAGTCGGCTCATATGATCACGCAAGTGGTTCTATCTCGGTTCCCCTCCAATCGCAGTCTGTCGCTGCTGATGGCGGTACAGTCGAACCGAATACAAATATAACTGCGAACGCTGAGAGAGACAGTACCTCAATAACATCTGCTGGAATCATTGGGTCAGCAACGTGGGAACGCATCAGTTCTATTGAGACTGTTGCTCCAGAGTATGAGTATGTCTATGATCTTTCGGTAAGTGGACTTGAAACGTTCACAACTGGTGAGGGAGTTGTGACACATAATACAATGAACACGTTCCACTATGCTGGTGTTGCGGAGATTGACGTCACGCAGGGACTCCCACGACTTATCGAACTCGTCGATGCCAGAAAAACACCAGATACACCGACGATGACAGTATATCTCGAAGAGGAATACGCGAATGAACGACCGCGTGCGCATGAGGTAGTCTGGCAGATGGAAGCGACGAAAATCCTTGCATTAGGTGATATCTCGACGAATGTTGCTGATATGCTTGTGCAAGTTGATCTGAACGCGGAAACACTGAATGAGCGCTGGCCAACTATCGGTGATGCCGATCTTATTGCCGAAGAGGTTCAAGATATAATCGAGAATAATCTTGGTGTCTCAACACGACGAGAGAAAATGCTCATTGAATTCGGTCCCAGTGAACCAAGCTATCGACGACTCCTCCAACTTGTCGAGGAGCTTCGTGATATCGTATTCAAGGGTCTTGAGGATATCTCTCGAGTTGTTATTCGGAAAGAAGATAATGAACGGACAAACGGTGAGGAATTTGTCCTTTATACTGAAGGATCAGCTCTGGGTGACGTCTTACCAATCGAGGGTGTTGATGCCTCACGCACAACGAGTAACAATATCCACGAGGTCCATCGCAATCTCGGTATTGAAGCAGCCCGTGAGTCAATCATTAATGAAACAATGGAGACGCTCCGCGAACAGGGACTTGATGATGTGAACGTTCGACATCTGATGCTTGTTGCAGATATCATGACAAACCGCGGTGAGATTGAGTCTATTGGTCGACATGGTATCTCTGGATCGAAAGACTCCGTCCTTGCCCGTGCGGCATTCGAGGTTACAGTGAATCATCTTCTTGATGCAGCTGTTCATGGTGAGGAAGACGATCTTGAAGGCGTTATTGAGAATGTGATTGTTGGAAAGCCAGTTGCCATCGGCACCGGCGATGTTGATCTCCGCATGGGTTCGATTGATGCTGATAGCGGTCGTAGTGCCAATTCAGGCGGACCTCCAGAACTCTCCGACGATTGATGAACTGACGAGTGATAGTTCAAATATTAGATACACTATAACAATTAAAATACGGTAGTTTTATTTCAACTGCTTCACGTAGTCTGGTTTGGAATCATATCGTCCATCACGAGTATTATATAGTAAATATAAATCTAAATCACACCCTATAATAAATGCGAATTACACTTTCTGATGAGGCACGACAGTATATTGCATATTTTGAGTCAGCAACGGATGCAACCGTTCGCGACTGTTTACTCTTTGATGAGCGGGTTGTTCTCCTTATCGCCGCTGGGGAGATGGGAACAGCAATCGGTCCGGGCGGTAAACATGTCCGTGCAGTTGAAGATGATATCGGAACGACCGTTGAACTTGTCGAGGATGCTGAAACAGCACGCGCATTCGTTGAAAACGCATTGGCACCCGCAGCCGTTCGTCATGTGACGATTTCAGAACAAGGTGGTGAGTGTGTTGCATATGTTGAGATTCCGGACCCAGATCGTGGTATTGCAATTGGTGCAGATGGGAAAAATATTCACACCGCACGAAAACTGGTACGTCGGCATTATGAGATTGATGATATCCAACTCACATAATCTAATCTGATCTAATGGGAATGCAAGTGAATTTTCCCAGCTCTGTGTGGTATCACGTTTGTCAATTTTGGGACGGATAATGACATCTTCCTCACCCTGAAGAGCGAGGTTTCACTCTTGTATTTTCCATAACTTACTCGACTCAGAATACCCGAGACAGCTTCATAAAACCGTTCAGGGTGTAATGCCCGTCGCTGTGTCCGTTTCGTTATCTCTGAAAAGGGATACTTAAGTATCTTCATCGGGTATTTAACGACACTATGGCAAACGGCAAGTATGCTGCGCGGAAACTTAAACAAGACCGGCAGCAGCGGCGATGGTCTGACTCAGAGTATGCGCGTCGTGAGCGCGGTCTTGGTGCAAAATCTGATCCACTTGAAGGAGCGCCACAAGGTCGTGGCATTGTTCTTGAGAAGGTCGGAATTGAGGCAAAACAACCAAATTCAGCAATCCGAAAGTGTGTTCGGGTTCAATTGATTAAAAACGGTAAGCAAGTGACTGCATTCTGCCCAGGTGATGGAGCGATTTCGTTTATTGATGAACATGATGAGGTCACAATTGCTGGTATTGGTGGTGCAAAGGGTCGAGCGATGGGTGACCTTTCTGGTGTCAATTATAAAGTTGAAAAGGTAAATGGCGTCTCGCTTATCGAATTGGTCCGCGGGAACGCAGAGAAACCGGTGCGATAAGATGTCTGAATCCGATACTGACCCCGACATTGATGATGATGCTCATAACAACGGTGATAACGACGTTGATGTCGCCGTAGATGAAAGTGAATCAGCAGAAACAACCACTGATACCGATACTGCAAGCGCTAATGCAAAATTATTCGGTGAGTGGGACGTCTCTGAAATTGAGTATGAAGACCCCTCAACACAGCGATATATTACGGTGACTCCGATTGCACATACGATGGGTCGACATGCTGCAAAACAGTTTGAGAAATCAAAAATTAGTGTTGTCGAGCGGCTTATTAACCGATTGATGCAGACTGAGGACAACACCGGTCATAAACAAAAGACGATGAATATCGTTGAAGATGCATTTGACACCATTCATAGCCGGACTGAGGAAAATCCTGTACAAGTCCTTGTTCGCGGTGTTGAGAATGCAGCTCCACGTGAAGAGACCGTTCGTCTGAAGTATGGTGGTATATCAGTCCCACAGGCTGTTGATGTTGCTCCTCAGCGTCGGGTTGATCAAGCTCTGAAGTTTATTGCAGATGGCACCCAACGTGGGTCATATAAATCAGCGCAAAGTGCTGCTGATTCGCTTGCACAGGTGATTATTGGTGCAGCAAACTATGATGTCCAGTCATATGCTGTCGGGCAGAAAGAAGAGTCAGAACGCGTCGCCGAGGCGGCTCGGTAATCTTCCTTTATTTCAATTCCAAATTCTGCGCGTTCGCTTGCCCTTGTCGACACACGATCTTCGCAGGATCACACATTGAATAGTTCCCGGCGCTGGTGGAGCGATGGTTATATTATGCGTGCTTAATCAGAAGCCGGACCGAATTGGAACTGAGATTGAGACCGCGACTGGGACTGTGACTGTGGTGTCAGTGTTTTGTTTGAATCGATTCTTTGTCCGCACTTTTGTTCCTCATCAGCAGTTTTAGATTTGCCGAGTCCAGACTCACCCAGAGCATACGCCCGAGTTGCATCCACGAGTGCACTTCGATATTCACTGGTCGTTGGATTTGCCTCAAGTGATCGGAAATGTTGCGTGAATGCTTTCATATCAATCGTCGGAGCATCATCCGCTGCTGCGTGGGCAAGATCGTATAACCGGTGATCGGCGCTGATAAGATCATGACGCTCAACAAGCGCAAGCGCAAATGCTGCATTAACAGCGGTAATCTCTGGGTCTGCATCGACAGTGACACGTCGTGAGTTTGACCGTGGCGATAGCGCTGGTGCAGATGCTGAAGCAACTGCTCGCGCTAACTCAGACTCAAGAAAGTCAATAAGCTTCGTTGGTGCGGTCACTGCAAGTGTGATATCATCAGCATAGATATCCTTCATGTGATTCGCAATCTGATAGCAATGTGCGATCTTATGTCGTTCGATTGACTCACCGGCAAGAGCAAGATACAGTGCCTCTTCAGTTGCTAGGTGATGTGAGACATGTCCTTCCTCGTTCCGAGCCATATGTGCTAGTTCATGAACCACTAATTCGCGGGCCATCGCACTTGTTGCTGCCTTCTGTGAGATATTCAATACATGGCGGTCTTCGTAATGAGCCGCCCAGGTCCGCTCATCTGGGTTTTCGCGCACATCAACGTACACTGGGCTGTTAAGATCATACTCTGTTTCAAAGAGTTCCGCTGCGCCAAGAAACGGTTCCGCTGGGGCTGCTCCGCGGACTCGCACATCCATGTTTATTATTATCACGGTGTGACCGAGTAAAAGTGTTACAGATTGTGGATTCCAGTTTGTTCTATAGTTTTCGTATCGGTATCATATATCCATCTGTTTTGTCCAATCATCTCGAGTGAACTACCCCTCCCAATTCACTTTCTCTTAGTTCGCTTATTAAGAAAGTGATATGTCGCTTCAAGAGGTGAACGGCGAATCGAACATAATACCGATAGGTCAATATTCACTGTGTGATGTATAATAGATTGAGCGCTAGCTCTGTTGGTTTCTCTTAGGTTCATTCTTACATAAAATCGCAGATGTTCGCCTTTGAACCGGTCTAAACGCTACGCGTGTCATACATAGCACTTGTCATATCATCAAAACACTACCCTTTTGCCCCTCCTGCCGATACAGACTGCTATAATGGGCCGACGAAAGAAGATCGTCCAAGAGTGTGAGCAACTGATGGACGCACCGGGGCAGATCCGGAATATCGCCATCGCTGCTCACGTTGATCACGGTAAGACGACCCTGACTGATAATCTCCTTGCTGGGGCGGGGATGATCGCCGATGAGGGTGAGGCGACCCGATTGATGATGGACACTGAAGAGGATGAACAGGAACGTGGAATTACAATCGACGCAGCAAATGTGTCGATGACACATACGTATGAGGATACCAATCATCTCATCAATCTTATCGATACCCCTGGCCACGTTGACTTTGGTGGCGATGTCACTCGAGCGATGCGTGCTGTTGACGGTGCGCTCGTCGTTGTTGATGCGGTTGAAGGAGCGATGCCACAAACAGAAACTGTGGTTCGACAGGCACTTCGAGAGGGTGTGAAGCCTGCACTATTTATCAATAAGGTTGATCGTCTCATCTCTGAGCTTCAAGAAGGCCCACAGGAGATGCAAGAGCGACTACAGACTGTTATTGCCGATGTGAATGAACTGATTCGTGGCATGACAGAAAACCGCGATGATATCAACGACTGGACGGTTTCAGTCGAAGATGGGACTGTTGCCTTTGGGTCAGCACTATACAAATGGGGCGTTTCTGCGCCGTCAATGATTGAAACTGGTATAGGATTCCCAGAAATCATTGAAATGGAGCAAAACGATAAGCGAAAACAACTCCATGAAGAGACGCCGTTATCAGATGTTGTGCTTGATATGGTTGCTGAGCACTTCCCAGATCCACTTGATGCACAACCGCGACGTATCCCCCGTGTCTGGCGAGGTGATGACAGCTCAAATCTCGCAACACAGATGCGCGATGTCACAGATGATGGAGATGTTGTGTTCATGGTAACTGATATTTCGATGGATCCACATGCCGGTGAGATTGCCACTGGGCGGCTATTCAGTGGAACGCTCGAGAAGGGGCAAGAACTCTATGTCTCTGGGACAGTTGGGACAAATCGCGTTCAATCAGTTGGAATCTTTATGGGTGGTGAACGAGAGGAGCTCGATCGGGGAGTTCCTGCAGGAAATATTGCAGCCGTGACCGGACTTCGTGATGCAATTGCTGGTTCAACGGTCTCATCAGTCGAGATGACGCCGTTCGAGTCGATTGAACACATCTCTGAGCCGGTCATTACAAAGTCTGTTGAGGCAACGAATATGGATGATCTGCCAAAACTCATTCAAACGCTCCAACAGGTCGCTAAAGAAGACCCAACAATTCGTGTTGAGATTAATGAAGATACAGGTGAACATCTTATTAGCGGACAGGGTGAGCTACATCTTGAAGTGATCACAAAACGTATTCAGTCAAATCAAGGAATTCCTGTCCAGACAGGTGAACCGATTGTTGTTTATCGAGAGTCACCACAGAATGCATCCCGTGAGGTCGAAGGTGTTTCGCCAAATCGTCATAATAAATTCTATATTACTGTTGAACAACTCAGCAACGACATTGTTGATGCGATTCAACTTGGTGAGGTTTCAATGGATATGCCTGAACTGGAGCGACGCGAGGCGCTTCAAGAAGCCGGCATGGACAAAGACACCTCTCAAGAAGTCGAACATATTCATGGGACAAATATACTCATTGACGATACAAAGGGAATTCAGCATCTCAATGAGACAATGGAACTCGTTATTGAGGGACTTGAGGAGGCACTTGATGATGGACCGCTGGCAGCAGAACCAACGCAGGGTGCACTGCTCCGTTTGCATGATGCAAAGTTACATGAAGACACAATCCACCGTGGTCCAGCGCAAGTGATTCCAGCGATTCGTGATGCTGTTCACAGGGCACTCATCGACGGTGATATTAAGTTACTTGAACCAATTCAGGACGTCCGTATTGACGTTCCCTCTGCACATATGGGATCAGCCTCTGGTGAGATTCAAGGACGACGTGGTCGTGTCGATGATATGTTCCAGGAAGGTGATCTAATGGTCATCGAGGGGATTGCTCCAGTCGGAGAAATGATTGGATTCTCCTCCGATATTCGTTCAGCAACGGAAGGTCGTGCCTCATGGAATACCGAAAATGCTGGATTCCGTGTACTTTCAGATACGCTTCAGCGTGAGAAGATCATGGAGATACGCGAGCGCAAGGGGATGAAACTCGAACTTCCAGGTTCTGTCGATCAGTTCTAAACTACCATCGTGTGAGTATCTATTCTATATACTCACTCACTCGACTCTACTCGCTTATTACAGGAAAAAACGCGCTCTGAGATATTGATCATATGACATCAGTGTCATTATCGAATATAATTTTAATTGTGATATCCATCCACAGTCGCAATCGAAAACATAAGACAGCTCAATGGCAGATGTGCTGCACCGTTGGGATGAGATATAGCACTCACATTTTCATACTATGATTGGGATACACGGCATCGACGAAGACTTATATCACCTCGTATCTTGAACGTGAGGTATGCGTACGGGCACAGTATCTGAATCTCAATGCGTCGACGCGAAACTAGACTATTCTCTTATCCCGTCACGCACAGCACTGACACGAAGTTCACTGTCGGAGGTGCCCTGGCAGTGACATCGCCCGAACGGAGACCACCGGACAATCATGACGCTGATACAACTAAGAGCGAAGGTAAGAGCGAAAACGAGCATAATCAAAATGACATGACATCAGATGGTGATACCATCCCAGCACCAGTTGATGATCCAGCCAGCGAAATCGAAATCGAGCCTGATGGTGGAAACAATCCACAGCCACACACGGTGCGACTTGAACTCACTGATGAACCTGGGCAACTGCTCGCTGCACTTCAACCAATCGCCGAGAATGGCGGCAATCTATTGTCAATATTTCATGAGCGAGGCAACCTCACGCCCCGGGGGCGCATTCCAGTCGAAGTTGATCTTGAGTGTCCTCCCGATCGGTTTGATATCATTGTTGATGCGCTCCGTGCTGAGGATGTCAATGTTATCCAAGCAGGTGCAGAACGTTATGCGGAGGAGGTTATTGTGATGCTTATTGGTGATCTTGTTGAAACAGATCTATCGGATACACTTGAACGTATTGAGAAGTGTGGGTCAGTATCGGTGGCAGATGTTGCATTGAGTGCACCGGAAGGACGCGATGATGTCTCAAGTGCGCGCTTGCGGTTAGCAACTCGCGCTGGAAGGACAGCAGATGCAATCGCTGCGGTGCGTGATGTTGTTGCAGACAAACAGCTTCATATTATTGAACCTCTCACTGAGGAGGCAATCTAGTATGGCTGATCCTCAGTCCCGAACGACAGGCAAGCGACTTGCTGTTGTTGGCGCCGGCGCTGTTGGTGGTGCTGTTGTTGATCTCGCTTCAGAATATGGACATACAATCACAGCATTTGCCGATTCGACTTCTGCAGCTATCGACCCAAACGGAATCGATACAGATGCTGTTCTTACACGAAAGGATGAGACAGGAACAGTTGGGGAGTCAGATTCGAGTGTTGCAGTTGATGCGACATATGACGTCCTTATTGAGGCGACTCCAACAACGCTTGGAGACGCACAACCAGGGTTCTCACACCTTCGGACGGCGCTTGAACGCGACCGGGACGTAGTGCTTGCAAATAAGGGACCGGTAGCAGAGCGATACGCAGATGTCCAGCAAGTACTTCGCGATAGCGACGGTTCACTCCGGTTTGAAGCAACGGTTGGCGGTGCCATTCCGGTCCTCTCAACACTTGAAGATATCTCCCCAGCACAAGTTACTGCTGTCCGTGGTGTTCTCAATGGGACAGCGAACTTTATTCTCTCACGCATGGCAACTGAAGGGATCAATTATGAGCACGTTCTTGCAGAGGCACAAGATCTTGGGGTCGCAGAGGCTGACCCGGCTTTCGACGTTGAGGGGACAGATGCAGCATTGAAGTGTGTTATCTTGGCAAACGTCCTTTCAACAGATAATCGTGAGTATACACTCGCAGATGCAACAGTCGATGGAATTACAAATATTCCTGGAAGCGCGCTTGAGCTAGCCGCTGAGGAAGGTCGAACAATCCGGCTTGTTGGTGAAGCAACGCCAACAGGCGTTCATGTCGGACCACGGCTTATTCCACAGAATACCGCGTTAGCTGTGACCGGAACGCGAAATATTGTTCAATTGGAAACAACGAACGCAGGTCAATTAAATCTGAGTGGTCGTGGTGCGGGTGGTCCTGAGACAGCATCAGCTATTCTTGCGGATGTCAGTCGGTTATAAGTTCATTCTCGATCTCAGTGTTATACATAGAGTTTTATACATGACAGATATCGATAGATTACGACAGACCACCGGATATCGGCTCAGAATCTCTCCGTCACATCAAAACCGGCGGCGACAGATATATATTTGATCTCTGTTTGAACAGTGCACTCACAGGGAACTCATCTATATGGAGCAGACACTGTCTTGCGGTTCTCTGTGGCAGGGAGTGACATGAAAAACCGCGATACGCCGGCGCGCTGACCCGTGTACGTATCGAAATCGTTTTAGGTCTTTCAAGCTAATCTAGCCGTTACAGAGCGCCTTTGTGCGCACTATACACCTATGAGTGACAAACCGCATCAAAATTTGGCTATTATTGGTCACGTTGACCATGGAAAGAGCACGCTCGTTGGGCGACTCCTGTTTGAGACAGGATCTGTACCAGAGCATGTTATTGAACAACATCGCGAGGAAGCTGAAGAAAAGGGTAAGGGTGGATTCGAGTTTGCTTACGTGATGGATAATCTTGCTGAGGAGCGAGAGCGTGGTGTCACGATTGACATCGCTCATCAAGAATTTGACACTGAGGATTATTACTTCACGATCGTCGATTGCCCAGGGCACCGCGACTTCGTGAAGAACATGATCACTGGCGCATCCCAGGCTGATAACGCTGTTCTCGTCGTCGCAGCGGATGACGGCGTTGCACCGCAGACACGAGAGCATGTGTTCCTTGCACGAACTCTTGGGATTAATGAACTCATCATTGGCGTCAACAAGATGGATATTGTTGACTATAGCGAAGAGACATACGAGGATGTTAAGACCGAGGTTGACAAGCTCCTGAAGCAAGTTCAATTCAACGCTAACGATGCGAAATATATCCCTATTTCCGCATTTGAAGGCGACAACGTCGCTGAGTCCTCAGATAACACATCGTGGTTCGACGGTCCATCACTGCTTGAAGCACTCAATAATCTGCCAGAACCACAACCACCGACCGATGCACCACTTCGACTCCCAATCCAAGATGTCTATACCATCTCTGGTATCGGAACGGTACCTGTCGGTCGTGTTGAGACTGGCACTGTCAGCCCTGGTGATGATGTCTCATTCCAGCCTTCAGACGTTGGCGGCGAGGTCAAGACCGTTGAGATGCATCATGAGGAGGTCGATCAGGCTGGTCCTGGTGACAATGTTGGATTTAATGTTCGTGGTATTGGTAAGGATGACATTCGGCGTGGTGATGTCTGTGGTCCATCATCAAACGCACCAACCGTTGCTGAAACGTTCAAAGCACAAGTTGTTGTGATGCAGCATCCTTCGGTGATTACTGCTGGATATACACCGGTCTTCCATGCACATACCGCACAGGTTGCCTGCACAATCGAATCAATCGATCAGAAGCTTGACCCCGCCTCTGGTGAGGTTGCTGAAGAAGACCCAGACTTCATTAAATCAGGCGATGCTGCTGTCGTGACGGTTCGACCACAAAAGCCACTTAGTATCGAGCCGTCTAATGAAATTCCTGAACTCGGGTCCTTCGCAGTTCGTGATATGGGACAAACCATCGCGGCTGGAAAGGTCCTTGAGGTCGACGAGCGATAAATGCAGCAGGCACGCGTTCGTCTCGCTGGCACGAGTCCAGACGACCTCGACGACATCTGTGATGACGTTCGTGATATCGCAGACACAACAGGAGTCAATCTTAGCGGACCAATCCCGCTTCCAACAAAGACACTTGAAATCCCAACCCGAAAATCGCCCGACGGTGAAGGAACGGCTACGTGGGAGCACTGGGAGATGCGTGTCCACAAACGGCTTATTGATATAGATGCCGACGAACGCGCTCTACGGCAACTGATGCGAATTCAGGTGCCAAATGATGTCAGCATCGAGATTGTCCTCGAAGACTAATAGTTGATCATATCTGAGGGCTGATGACTCTGTTATGCACATAATATGACTTGTGACCTGTGACCTCTGATCTCTGACAATAATTGTGACTGGTCTATTCCTCAATTGTAAGCAGTATCTCACGTATCGATACCGTTTGCTCACACTCGACTACTTTCAGCAAGAAACGAAATCGAGAGTCGTATAATCGTTGAATGATCAACGAGTGTCGCTTCTCAATACAGCATCGCTATCTGTGTGATTGAGTGATGAGTAATATAAAACAGAAGCTACAAATGAACTGATATCTAGTTATTCACTGAAGGGCTCGTAGATCAGTGGTAGATCGCTTCCTTCGCAAGGAAGAGGCCCCGGGTTCGAATCCCGGCGAGTCCACTCTGATTATATCCGCTGCTTTCAGGTATTTTATAGATCTTAATTTCACTGAGTATGCGGTCACCGGAACTGCGGAGAATTCGTGACGATTTGCGATGGAAGTCATCGCTGACATTGATTCGCGTTTTATGACCTGGGACACATAAGATGCGGATACAACAAGGTGTGGTGACGATGGGTCACAAGGCGATCTATGTCAAGCTTAGACTCAACAAAACATTCCCGAAAACATCAATGCAATGTGGAAGAACGGGGTTCAATTCTCGAAGTGAGTTCCTTTACTATGCTGCCCAGAGCACAGTAAAGCATCTAAATTCTCATATAACGACCGAGAGCAAATCATAGCAAGCGAACACGACTTGCGTTCAGGCAAAATTGAATTAGTGTCCTGTGAGAGAGTCATCGAGATGATGAATGTTCTATGTAGAGTGAGGAATCCTACCAGACACTGTGAGACAGGCAAGTGCAAGACTGTCATCAGCGTCTCCTATCACCGACACGGATAATCACGGCGGTAAAGACTCGCACTAATCACTATCAGAGAGCAGATCAGGAGCAATACCTCTGTTAGATGAACTGTATATATCAGTGCTGGTATGCACATCTGAGTTATATCAGTGCTTCAGGTGAAAGGAGGGTCAATTCATTCTATATATAAACAAAATAATTACCCAACGTAAAATGAATATATGTGCGGAGTTTATGTTCGATAATGATAGACAAATCACGGCGTGGATTTCTTGCAGGTGTTGGTGCTGCTGCGACAACCAGCCTTGCAGGGTGTGCTGGGATCGGGTCAGGATCACAAACGCTCACTATGATTGACTGGGGATATGTCTACAACGACGGGGTCATTGAGGAATTTGAAGATCGACATGGAGTGACAGTTGAGCGGCAAGCCGCACAGGGGTCTGCAGAGACACTTGCCGCATTGCGTGCTGGGAGAGCTGATTATGATTTGGTCCCACTCGGAAATTATGCAGTAAAACCAGCGATGGATGAGGGATACATCCAACCGCTTGATATCGATCAAATCCCTGCATATGATGATATCTTTGACTTCTTGAAGAAGCCATATTTTGAAACTGACGGTGATATTTATGGGTCCCCACGAAGTTTCGGACAGACGCCACTCGCGGTAAACGTGGATCTCGTAGAGACTGAAATCACTGCATTGGCTGATCTTTGGTCAGATTCACTTAACGGGGTTTCAGGTGGTCGTGACGACGCACGGCTACAAGTTCTCTACCGAAATGCAGCTTTTGACACGCCGCTCAATCCAAGCTCTGCATCTGAGATTGATTTTGATGCTCTACAATCAGATTTAATCGAGCGTCTTGAAGTAACCGGTGGATTATGGAATAACGGTGGTGAATCCGAGAGCTTGCTTCGTAATGAGGAGGTTGGTGTCCAACCGGTATGGAATTATGTTATTCAGACGATGCAGGATGATGGGCTTCCAGTCGAACGCGTTTATCCAAGCGAGGGCACAAAAGCATGGTTCATTCAGCATACGATTCACGCGGAAGCTGAGAATCCAGAACTTGCACACACATTCATTCAGGAGTGGCACACGATGATGGGATATCGCTCGCTCATGGAGCCAAACAATATTGCTGTTCCGAACGATCAGGTCTTCTCTGAACAAGATGTCACCCGGGAATCATACGGACTTGATAATCCTGATCGATTTATTTATGAAGAGCCAAAGCCGCCTGAACTGATTAAACAATACGCTAACACGTGGAGCCAGGCGAAGACGGAGGCGAACTAAGTGTGGCTGCACTCAAAGCGATTGGACTCATAAAGTCATTTGAATCGACACGAGCAGTTGATAAGATTGATCTCACTGTTGAATCAGGAGAATTTTTTGCACTTATTGGTCCCTCCGGATGCGGAAAAACAACCACACTTCGGTTATTAGCTGGATTGACAGCGCCTGATGCAGGAACAGTACATCTTGACGATACGGTGATAACGAACCAACCAGCTCGGACACGCGATACAAATATGGTATTTCAGGATCTGGTGCTATTCCCACATTTCACAGTCGCAGAAAACGTTGGGTATGCTCTTGCCCGAAAAGGAATTGACAATCCAGAGCGGCAATCGCGTGTCACGAAAGCTTTGGAGTTGGTCAATCTCGGTGGATTTGGCGACCGAGATCCAGCATCGCTTTCAGGTGGACAACAACAGCGAGTTGCACTTGCGCGTGCGCTTGTAAATGACCCTGCTATATTGTTATTAGATGAACCACTCGCATCGCTGGATAAGTCACTACGAGAGAGTCTTCAATCAGAATTTCGACAGATCCAACGTGAGTCAGAAACGACATTTCTGTATGTAACACACAACCAGACAAGCGCAATCAGCATGGCTGATCGCATAGCAGTCATGCAGGACGGGGCGATTGTTGATGTTG
This sequence comes from Haloquadratum walsbyi C23, assembly GCF_000237865.1. Taxonomy (NCBI): domain Archaea; kingdom Methanobacteriati; phylum Methanobacteriota; class Halobacteria; order Halobacteriales; family Haloferacaceae; genus Haloquadratum; species Haloquadratum walsbyi. The sequence continues at coordinate 2,895,407 of NC_017459.1, read as the reverse complement.
GTTCGCCGCGTCGGTTGTACACTCGCCCAGCAACTCGATTCGTTGCTACATTCCTTGGGGATGCAACAATTCTTCGCGGAACAGTCATTCAGTGTGATATGGCAGAATCAACAGTCACTGTTGACACACCGATCGGAATGATTACTCCAGCGATGAACACTGTCAATCCAGATGTTGGAGAGACTGTAACCATTGCATTACGACCCGACGCATTCACCATTGCCGACGAGGGAATCAACGGGACAGTAATTACAAGTGCGTATAAAGGATTTTACGAGGAAGCGACAATTGAACTAGCCGACAGTATCGAAGTGACGATACGAACAGATGCACATATTGAGCCACACGACACACAGATGAATACAATCGACTCTATAAAGTCAAATGCACAAATACCCAAACCACCGTCCGAAATAAAAGCGACTGTAACTTCGAGTGCATCTAGGACAACAGCAGGCGAACCATCTGCCGGAACGGATGAAGAAACGCCGCTCAATCTCAATGCGGGACTCCAAGTCGGCGACTCTGTCACACTTCAGATCGATGGCGGTGTATTAGTTGTCGAGAATAATTATAATCGCGAATCTACAGATGGTGACGGTGATAATGGCGTTCTTGACCGAAATAAAAATACGAATCCCATCGCAGGGAATCAAGAACCAGACTTGAATTCATAGTCGTGAGTACAACAGATATTGGCGACGATGATAGTGATACGAATAATAACTCTGCGGGATCAGAGACAACTTCTCCTGTATCAACCCGGCACAGTGACCAAACTTCTCAGTGGTATGATCGAAATCGCAGTGAACTTATCGCAAGTAGTCCGACCGCATTAGCTATTATTCTTGGTGTCGTGCCGCTCATTTTACTCTTTATTGAGAGCATTGGACCGAGCCTCACGATAGCAAATTATGCCACAGCAATGGAACCACTGTATCGACAGACACTCATATACTCACTCGGCATTGGAGTTGTTGTCACAGCAACCTGTATTACTATCGCATATCCAGTAACATATTGGTTGACACAGCGTTGTCCCCGGCGATACCGACTTCTTGGGCTTCTTTCAGTTACCCTTCCGCTCTGGTTAAATTATGTTGTGTTGAATTATACATGGGTATGGATTCTCGCACGAGGAGGATTACTTAATACGGTTCTTACCGGAGTTGGAATTATCTCGACTCCAACTGAGATGCTGTATACCGAGGTCTCAATGTTTCTTGGATTTGTGTATATTTATCTTCCATATGTCATACTAACACTGTTTGTCTCGATGGAACAATTCGATTATCGATTGATTGAGGTTGCCCGTGATCTTGGCGCTACGAACATACGGGTTCTCTGGGACGTGGTTATCCCACAAACATATTCGGGTGCTCTCGCCGGGGCATTAATTGTCTATGCACGAATTGCTGGCGCGTATGCAACACCAGAAATTCTCGGTGGACCAGGCGATGTAATGATTGCAACACTCATCGTTGATGCATTTCAGACATACTTTGAGTATGGTTTTGCAGCAGCGTTGTCATTTATTTTCCTTACAATTGTAGTCGCCGGTATCTTACTTGGCGTTTCGATCCCACAAATCCGAACGGAATTACGACAGTGGTAACCAGCAGCTAATAATGATTATCAACGAAATATCAATTAGTTACCAAATACACAGACAACCAGGCGAATGAAACAATCAATGCAAAGATATCTGATTCACCGATCACATCCGAGTCAATGATTGAACCTGATCGTATCGATAATTTCCGCCGATTACTCAAGTATGGAGCAGGAAGACTTCCAGGCGTAGTTGTTATATTAACGGTTTTATTTCTCTACATACCGGTTTTTGTTGTTGCTTATCTCTCTGTTTCACCAAGCGGACAACCGACAATTCCAATTGAAGAATTCTCATTACAATGGTATATTGATGTTCTGACAGATCAGCGGTTTCTTCGCGCACTCATGACAAGCATTGGACTTGGGGTATTCTCCGCGATTGGTGGGACAATTTTTGGGCTTGCTGGAGCATATAGCTTGACGTGGAGTGATCTCTCACGACCGATACAGCAAGCTATTGGTGTCATTATTTCATTGCCGCTGTTTGTCCCGACGGTTGTCCTTGCATTTGGAATCGGAGTCACTGCTGGTCATATCGGAATTGGTTTTGGTCTTGTGCCTGTTGCTGTTGGACACTTATTTTGGGTACTTCCATTCACGACATTCTTGATTGCTGCCCGATACGCTGAATTAGATATACAATTACAAGCGGCAGCACGTGACCTCGGGGCAACTGAGTGGACCGTATTCCGGACAGTCACACTACCACTTCTTCGTCCGGCGATTATTGCAAGTGCACTTTTCGCGTTTGCACTCTCATTCAATGAGTTTCTCATCACGTTCTTCCTTGCTGGTTCTGGGATAACGACAGTCCCACTCGAGATCTTCGGGAAAGTTCGAGTTGGGGCTGTTGCATTCCTCAATGCAGCCAGTGTGCTTGTGCTTGCTGTTAGTGCGGTACTTGCGGGCGTTGCCTCAACGTTCCGCCGACCAATCTGAAGCGATTACCGATATATTCTAAATGAAAAAACAGCGCGAGTTCCCCGCCCCACCGTGGGCGGGGTGAAGCGCGTCACTCTGGCACGTGTTCTATCTCTTCGATATACCGTCTAATCACTTCCTCCGACACCGCACCTGTCGTTCCCACGCACTACCAAACCGTCCAGAATCCGCCACCCCAGAAATACGCCTCCCGAATCTCGCGATACCGCTCCAGCAACTGCTTACTCGCGTGCGGTTTGAATTGCCGGGCAATATCTGTTGGACTGTGTTTTGAGTCTGTTTGCACGAACAGGTGTACGTGGTCGTCTTCGTCTGCAATCTCCAACGCCAGAGTCTCGTGCCCGGAGTGGTCGGCAGTCTCATCAATTGACATCCTCCTCCGCGTTCACGCGGAGGAATCCCACGGCACCGCACCGTTTGGGTTGGGATATTACGGTTTGCAGTCCACCACCTCTATCCGAGGTTGGAATCCTCGGGAGAGGTCATGAAGGTAGACTCCAGGCTGTGCCAACCAGCCGGTACTCCTATCCCCACCCAAATCGGGTGCAGACTCAGAGTTACTTTCTGTGTGATTGATGTCGAGACGGATGTTCTCGGCCCCATTTACATCAGCGTTGAACGCATCCCCGTCGCCGTCGTCGTCGCCGTCGTCGTGTTCTTCACACACGTACAAGCCACGCTCAACACGCTGACTCTCGTCTTTTCTCCCACAGACACAACACGTGTTGCTCGTGTCACGCTCTGACACTTCTCCGACTTCGATTCCCTCGACCTTCGCCTTGTATTCGAGGATGTTCGAGAACCTGTCGAACGCCCACCCGTGCAAGTCGAGATTTCCGTGCTTCCCCCAGTTCTTCGAGTTACCGTTACCGTTATTATCTTCGCGGACACCAGCGAGTTTTCCGATGTTAATGCGCCCAACACTGTTCTCGATACATCGCTCAACGATGTGTGTCGCCAAGGAGTGGAAGAAGTGGGTTCGGCGCTCCGACCACTTCGCATGGAGTCGAGTGGATTCCTCACCACCAGAGTCATCACACTTGGCGATTTCTTTTGGGAAGTAGTAGCCATCTTGTTTGAGGCGATTGCCGGGGTAGAGGTCGGCTTCCTCGGTACTGTACGCAACAGCGGCAAAGTTACAGATGCCGAGGTCGATACCAGCAGTCTCGTTGCCGGGCGCGGTGGGTGTCTCGATTTCGTGCTTGCAGACGATGTGAAGTTCCCACCGCTGTTTGGCCTTGTCGTAGACGGATCTGACCTGTTGTACGTTTTCGACGGTAACACTGGACCGGGTTTTGTATTCGACAAGGATGTATTCCCACGCTTTTGCGTGTTGTTTGTGATTCGCGCCTTTTGAGAGTCGAACACGGTTGTTCTTGGTGTCGTGTTTGATGCCGTTCTGCTTCCACGTTACTGTTGAACGAGGGTGTTCTTCGTGGACGCGGCGACCCTGTTGGTCGTAGTAGTTTTTTTTGCGGTAGCCGGGCGGATTCGCTCGAGTGTCAGACTTCCTCTTGCCGTACCACGAGTTGAAGGCTTCAGCGAGTTCCTCCAGAACGCGCTGACTGGATTGACTGTGCAATCCCTTGTAGTTGTTGTGAGTCTTCAACTCGTATTTAAGATCGCCGTGGTCAGGTATCTCGCCCGTGGCTTCCCACTCTTGTCGAGAGTGGTAGTTGGCGACATTCCAGAGTTTCGATGCACTCCACCCATGCCTGTCAAGCGATCCCTCTACCTGTGCGTGATTGAGGATTTTCACTCGATGGGTTCGGTGGACTTCTAACATTCTGAACGTCTGTATAATAATTTATACTCGCTTCAGAATTAAACTTTGGTGTTTGAGAACGGTGGAATATCCCGTCCAGCCATCGGCGGTGGTTGCGGAGGAGTTGTCGGATTCATCCCGCGCCTGAAGACCTGTCTCTTACCCATAAGTTTGTGGAGTCGTAACCGGACGTTTCAGACGCTCTCAGAGGTATTTTGAACTCAAAAAACCGAGGCGAGAAGCGATTCAGACAATGATATCGGCTGTGGGGATTACAGAACGCCGGTAATCGACTCCACTACAATTGTTCCAAAGAGATGCTGAAACTGTAGATACCGGGGATTTCAGTCGTGCTCGCCGATCCCGTTCCGCTAAAATCCTGACTCGAGTTGTGGGTAAGAGACAGGCCTGAAGACGCGGGTATTCTCCTCGAAATTCTATAACTCCCTCACATTCACATCTCCTTCCACTACGTCAAGAACCGGGTGTCGATACTTGGAACACCAGACAAAATCATACTATACTTACAGGAACTAGCCGAATATGAATGACTTCGGTACCTCTTTATCCCTCGTGCCTACACTTATGCCAGTCTGAAATGATTATCAGAATATGTGTGAAGAAGCCACGAAAACCATTCAAACGCGCCTTCACATAGCGTCTGGTGAACAATCGTGGCTTCACGATGCCCGCTTCACGCGAGATATTCAACCAAACCATCCGCCTCAAACAGCAAGGGTACAACTGCACCGAGATACAAAAACAGGTTGACCACGATGAATTCCTGCGGAGTAATAAGTGCGCGGTCGTCGGCAAAGTCCTCCAAACATGGGACTCCCACCAATCCCTCCTCGAGTGGTGGTGCGAACAAGACGACCCTGATGCCGGAGGCAGCAAGCCGACGCCACCGAGTGCGGACAAATCCGGTGTGTACCCATTCATGATGGCGCACACGGAAAGCTACCGCCTCACTGTTGAGGACGACACGAACCGCGTCCAGTTCCGCATTACCCCGAAATCATGAGGGTGAAGGGTCATCTGCGAGGTGAGTCGGATGCGATGGACGAACTTTGAGACGCCCTCACGTCGGATGAGGTGGATGTGGGGCAGGTCGAACTCCTGTGCCGCGATAGCGTGTACTCCCTACACGTCACGGTCACACGCGAGTTCGACGTGCCCGAACTTGACACCGTTGATACTGTGGTTGGCGTAGACATCAACGAGCGCAACGTCGCGCTCACCGCCCTCGACCGCGAGACAATGCAGACGAAGGGCACACTCGTCCTCGATTACGGACAACTCAAACAGGAACGCCAATGCTACCATATTATTACCACTCGCTGTCAGGAACACGGTAAGACGAACATCCACCGGAAACTCGGTGACGAGGAAGAGCGATTCACCTGTGCTCTACCCGTTCAAATTAATGCAATCACCGATATTGATGCTCTAAGTTATCTATTGATTCGAACACTGATACCAAGTCGTCATAGAGCCAGCCACAAGATGCTAGTCCACACACGTATAATAGGTCATACGACTGCGGCTGCGGTTGCTGCAATCGATGAAAGGATAATAAAAAACACGACAAACGCTTTTATCTGATTACTTCGATCATCTGCGTCTGGTCCAATCCCAAAGAATGGTAATATTCCAATCGCTCCAAACCCACCACTTGTCATCACTAAGAGTAACCCAATCCATCCGAACTCAAATGTTACCATCAATATATCATAGTAATTGTAAGAATAAAAAACCCATATCGAGTTTTAATCAAATCATTATCAATATTATCGTGAGACACGAAAATGTGTATGATAACATAGACCAGCAGAAGGCGAACTCTTGAAACACGGCAGCAAATTCACAAATCGTTTGAGACTGTGGTTACTTTATTCGATATATGAGTCAGGAGACACTGACTGGAACTAATCTCTCCGAACTTCGTGAAGAGTACGATGAAAAAGTAAATGAGATACTCCCAAATATGGCACAGGATAGCGATGGGTGGCCAATCCATCTGAATCATTGCTTCGGTCGTGTTGTGCTTGATAATACATTTGAAGACGAATGGTACGACCATGTTGACGGACGCCCTGCTTATGAAAATCTCTCTGAGAAAGAACTTCACAAAGCAATTGATATCGCAGATATCATGATTGAAGAAGGAAAGCCAACTGTCGAAAAACTGAATAAAAACTCACTTCGATGGCGTGATAAACTATAGGTATGCATTATTACAGCTGATAATCATGGGAGAGACCCTAATCTTCAGCAAAAATATCGGTGAAAACTATGTGTCTTAATTTTAGGAACGATTTGATCCTAAAACCTGCCCTTCAGGGCAGAAAGATACCGATACTCAATTACATATATCATGAATGTTTCTCAGCGTCGTATTGTCATGTTCGGTATTGCTCTCTTAGTTGTGTTTAGCGGTTGCGCTGAAGTCAATGATAGCATAGCACCAACAGAGTCACCAGCGTCTTCAGTGAACGGATCATTCACAGAGACGGCATCCACGCCTGAGTTTAATCTCAGTGCTGCGTCTGGCACACGTGTTACTGTTGTCGAGGTTATTGATGGCGATACAATCAATATACAATATGAAAACGGCACGGTAGAGACAGTTCGACTTCTTGGTGTCGACACACCAGAGACAGCAGTAACCCAGACAACCCCTGATGAGTGGCAAAGCGTCCCAACATCAGCGGATGGTCGAGATTGGTTAGCTAGCTGGGGCACTCAGGCATCAGCGTATACGACCGACCGCCTCGCGAATGAGGAGATTATTATTATATTTGACCCAGTTTCAGACCGCCGAGGATATTATGATCGACTCCTCGCGTATGTATATTACTCACCATCAGCAACGACTTCATTCAATATGCGACTTCTTGAAAATGGATATGCCCGACACTACGAGAGTGAATTTTCGCGTACGAAGGAATATAAAAAAACCGCACAACAGGCACGCGATACTGCGACCGGTGTTTGGGGCGACAATATCTCATCACCTGAACAGACAAGCGCAGTATCACATCCTATTGATATTTTGACTGTGCATGAAGATGCAAGTGGTAATGAATATGACAATCTCGATGATGAGTATGTTTTATTCAAAAACACTGGGACTAGTCGGATCCAATTGAACGGTTGGACAATCAGTGATAAGGCAGGTAATCTGTACTCATTCCCGGCAGGAGTAATAATTAATCCAGGAGAGAGCATGACGCTCTATACTGGAAGTGGGTCAAACTCAGACACCGAACTATACTGGGGCAAGCGTGAGCCAGTTTGGGACAATGATGGCGATACCGTGATTATAACCAATCATGACGGTGAGACAGTCACTACGTACAGTTACTAATAACACATGAGTATCACATGTTTATTTGACAATTTTGAATTTGAATAAAGCAGATCACTCAATGATCATAAGTAATCTCAAATAGTAATCAGCAATCAATTATGACCGATTCAAAATTCGATACATTTGATCATGAAATGCATATGCAAGAGGCATTGAAACTCGCACGTGAGTCTGCTGCACGTGGTGATGAGCCGTTTGGGTCCGTTCTCGTTCGAGATGATACGGTTGTGATGCGTGAATCAAACCGTGAAATAACAGAATCTGATATCCGACGTCATCCTGAACTCCACCTTGCATACCGTGCTTGTCAGGCATATGACTCCGATGAGCGCGCTGAAATGGTTATGTATACAACTACCGAACCCTGTCCGATGTGTGCCGGTGGTATGGTAACGGCTGGGTTTGACTCCACCGTCTACAGCGTTGGGAGTGATGAGATTGCAGAGTTTACTGGCAATGAACCCCCTGTTCGCTCCGCAAATATTCTTGATGGAATCACTGAAATCACTGGACCGTTATTGAATGATGAGGGCCGTCAAGTTCACGAGGAATACAACTGGTAGTCTGTCTCGAATTAAATCTAAAGTCAGCAGTTTCAACCCGGAGCCCCAATCGTTGAGTCCTGACGCCCAGTCGGAACGGAAAGGTGGGGAGGAAGCCGACAGGACTCTCCACCGATTCATTTTTTCTAGGGGTCTGTTGTCCCAATCAGTGATATCGTCGCACAAGTCGGCGGTATTACGGGCCGCAGTAGCCCGTCGCCTGAACGGTGGGGGCGAAGACCCAGAAGATCGGTCGGCACAGGTGAGGATCAACCTTCCTCCCTGGCGACAGTTGACGCCGAGTCCTATATCAAAGCCCCTTCCTCAACGAGCGAACCCGTCAGGGTGAGCGAAGTACTGTGGGGGTCGGTTACGAGTTCCCATATGAATATTTGCTCTGTGTACCATCGAATATTCGCTTTCTTCCCTGATATTAGCTAATGTGAACGATATACTCGGGATCATAACAGAAGTCAGGGGTTCGCATTTGATCTCAGGATACCCGAGTCAGATATTAGTGAAGCGTCACTGTGAAAATTTGATTGAAAATTCTCTCAGTGGTCCTAAAGAACACAGTCTTACGTCATTCAAATGCTGTTAGATACATATTTGTGTACTATACGTCTCATACATACAGCGTATTGAGATTGCTTACCCCAGTACATTTAGTTTCAGTAGTAGGTCAGTCGTATGAATGTTTAAACTCCCAGTGATATCGACAGGAATTACAAGTTGCCCATTCAACAATGTCGAATGCCTCTGGATGACGCTGACCATGCATCATGTCATCGCGACAGACTGGACAGGTAAGACCTCTTAATTCTAGCTCAGAAAACTCATCTGCATCGAATGACGCAACACACCGCGGACAGTCAATATCATCGTATGCGTTGTGCTGGAGAATATCACTCTCACATCGTGGACAAGCTACAGTTGCGGGTGGACGCTTTGCCCATCCATCATCACCATCGTGAGTTGTCGTTGCGGTATCGACAGCTGATAATCGAAACTTATTCGGACCATTTCCGCTCCGTAATGGGGCGACAATTGCCTCACCCGCTCGTCGCATTCCATTATAAATTGACTCCAACGTATCTATCACTGTAATTAAAAATATACGCTCCTGAGTCATAACAGTTATTCTATATTCAGCTATACACAGTATCTTGACCTACACAGGTGGGTGTTCGACCGATTTACTAATATCCGATATCCTCGAAAGCAAAGAAGGTCAAATTATCCCGCTCGTGAAATTCTCAAAGCACAATATGATCAAGACATCTTAAGTCTATGATAGAGTAGCGAAGGACAATATATTGAATGTGATCTATCCGTTTTTAAAGACCGTTGCGATGCGTCCGACGTTGAACTAAGTGGGGTGGGGGGAGAACATTTGTTGGCGAAACTTGGAGTATACTTCTAAAGGAAGCAGCGAGAGTTCCACGGGTCACCTCACCCGACCCGTGGTCGTTTACTCCTTCTCTTTGAGATTCTACCCTTAACAAGAATGATATCGTATGTGGTACAAACCCTATATCCTAATTCACCGGCGTGATGCGATTGAATCCTTTATATCTGGATACAAGAGGATCGTATCAGATTATCTTTGAGACGATGCAGCAGTCGCTATCTTCAACAGTGTCTCGAAACTATCTCATCTCAATGACAGTGCGTGGAATTATCTTCGACGTTGATGGGACGGTAGTACGGGGTGCAGAACCACTGCCTGGTGCAATACGTGGAGTGACAGCTGTTGCTGACCGTGGACTTCAGCGATTGTTTGTCTCAAACAACCCAACAAAGCCACCAACAGCGTATGAAACCCGACTTGAGAGCGCTGGGATTTCTGTCGATGCAACAGAGGTGTTGACCGCTGGTACAGTGACAAAACAATATCTCATCGAGTATCATAGCAATGATACTATCGCTGTCGTTGGAGAAACGGGTCTTCTTGAATTACTTGCTGCTGATGGATTATCAGTCACAGATATTCAGACATATGATAGCGAAACAAAAAGTCCACCTGACGTTCTTATTGCGTCAATTGATCGCTCATTTGACTATAATACACTCTGTCTGTGTCTCGATATCCTTGCGGATGAATCTGTGACATTTCTTGGAACCGACCCAGACGTTGTTATCCCCGCTGCGGAGGGGGATGTGCCCGGGTCTGGGGCTGTCATTGATGCAATTTCGAATGTTACTGGTCGCGAGCCAGTTGCTGTCCTCGGGAAACCAAGTCAGATTGCCCGTAAAATGGCGATTGATCGACTAGGACTTCCCTCAGATGATATCCTTGTTGTTGGTGACCGACTTGATACTGACATTGCCCTCGGTAATGGGGCTGGAATGCAAACAGTACTTGTTGAGACTGGGGTTACTGATATTTCAGATGTTGAAAACTCTCCAATCAATCCAGATCATATTATTCCGTCGCTTGGTGAACTTGATTCCGTGTTGGAATTACTCAAATAATAGACTCTCTCAACTGAGTCCGACTCTGATTCTGACATCTTGATAGCTTACAATCAGCAGATGTCACTGACCACATCCGTCTCAAAACGACCACTAAAAAGTGTGAATTACAGTGTCATAATTGACATCCTCCTCTGCGCTCACGCAGAGGAGGATGTCAAATCGAGACGAATGTTCTCCGTCACATTCACGTCCGCATTGGACGCACCGTTATGTTCTTCGCACACATATAAGCCGTATTCAACACGCTGATTCTCATCTGTTTTTCCACACACGCAACACGTCTCTTGATTCGGACTTAGGGTCGGAACAGTCGTCCCTCACGGGAAGGCGGGTGTATTCGCCTCGAATCTCTATAATAAATACTCAAAGGATAAATGTCTCATCTCCATCAAGCACATGCACTGTTGCATCAGTATCACCCGAACCGACCTCCTCAACGAGTTCATTAATATCGATTTCAATTGGACCGAACGTGTCATAATGCATTGGGAACACATGATCGACATCTAACCATTCCGCAGCGATCGCAGCCTGTGTTGGTCCCATCGTAAAATGATCACCTGTTGGGAGTGCGGCCGCGTCTGGTTCGAGATACGTACCAATCACATCTTTCATTTCTGACATTAATCCAGTGTCACCAGCATGATAGAAACTTGTCGAATCAGTATCTGCCGTCCGTGTTGGTTTGTTATCGCTAATAATATATCCAGTTGGAACACCGATACTGTATTCATAATCGGTTTCTAACCCATTTGTGTGGTCAGCACGGTGCATTGTCACGTACGCATCACCACACTCAACAGTTCCCCCGATATTCATTCCGATACTCTCAGTAAATCCAACTTCTGATTCCATGTAGCCAGTCATCTCTGGAACACCGACAACAGTCGTATTAGTGAATACGTCGGCATCGCCGATATGATCAGCATGTGCATGTGTTAATAGGACATAATCTGGCGTTTTGATGTCCGTCGGCTTACGCTCTGTGTGGGGATTTGAGAAAAATGGGTCAATTAGGAATGTCGTCCCATCAACATCAACATGCCATGTAGAATGACCATGCCAGGTGAGTTCCATCGTCATCAATTATCACTATCTATAGACCGATACTAAAAGATGTGTTTCATCACGAATAAACGCGGATACCTCGGGGCTTTGATCTGACCCTGAGGCAGTTGACACTATACGTTAGCACATAAGTCCAAGTCCTAATCGAATATTAAATACCTATTATACGCTGAACAGGCGCAATACCACGCCGTCACAGTAAGAGATTCCGAACGTTTCTGTTGGAAAGCGGCGTGTATATCAGCGTCGGCGCATCGGTTGTGCCCCCGATGTAGCCGAGTGCCCGAAAAGTGGCGGTTCGAGTGCGAGTATCCGCCTACGCTGGAAACAGAATATGCCCCATGTGGGAATCAAATAACAAGCATCGAGCTATCGTCACCGATGCAAGTAACTCCAAGTCCGGTGAAAGTGACACCAACCGAAGCGCTTGTGACACAACCAACACAGGGACTTCGCCTCGGTTGAGGATAGGAGTACCGGGGGCGGAGATTTGGCACTCCCAAGAGACTGCCCAGTGCCGGCCACACACCGATTCCAACGGTGGACTGGCTTGGTATTGGGAGTCTGCAAACCCAAACCTGAAACTCCCAACGCTCGGGATTCCTTCCGGCTTCAGGCGGAGGAGGATGTCAAGTAGAGACCGAAGGGAAAGAAGCATTTCGTTTCAATACAAGCAACTTGATATGCATCGAGTCAGATTTCAGGACCCAGCGGGATCTACCCGAGACGGCACGTGGCACGGAGATCACGTGACCTTCGGAGATCAAACATATGACACCAATACTGTGAGCATCCTTCCGCCAAGCAATCCAACAAAAATCGTTTGTGTTGGATTAAATTATGCTGATCATGCCAAAGAACGAAATAAAGATATTCCGGACCGACCATTATTATTCTTGAAGCCTCCGAATACGCTGGCAGGACACGGCGACACAGTCACATTACCAGCGAATAAAGATCGGATTGATCACGAGGCGGAATTAGCAGTTATCATAGGTACCCAGGCACGAAACGTTTCTGCCGATGATGCGATGGAGTACGTTGCTGGATTCACTTGTCTCAATGATCTTTCGAACCGCGATGATCAAGACCGTGAGCAAAACTGGGTCCGCGGCAAAGGATTTGATAACGCTGCCCCAATGGGTCCGGTGTTAGCAACGCCAGATGAGGTGCCAGACGATGCAACCGTTGAGTTACGAGTAAATGGCGAGATACGACAGTCCTCGACGCGAACTGAACTCATTTTTTCTATTCCCGAGTTGATTGAAGAGATTACCACATATATGACGCTTGAACCTGGCGATGTCATCTCGACAGGAACAACCAGTGGCGTTGCAGCGCTTGTCGATGGTGATCATATTGATATCACAATTGAGGGGATTGGAACGCTTACACATGATGTCCGAATCCCATGACTGAGTCACGGGTAATGAATGTATTTTATGACAATAATAAATATAGTATTTTCTGCACTTATCTGAAAACTCTCGGAACAAGAATAAGTCTACAGGCGGAGCAGGGCGAGTGCCTCGGGGCTTGTCCCCGAGTACTTCACAGCATCCACCGTGGCGTTTGAGCCGCTGTCGAGGAGGATCTGAGAGAAATCCTGACGGACTGAGACGCCGATTGGGATTGCCGATCGGGCTATAGGGGCTGCTCAAACCGGGTCAACTCGTCGTCGGCATACCCGGTTGCTCGGGATGAGACTCTCAACTCCCGATGATAAAGCAATTTTCACCGCTTTGCCCTGTCCATCTTGTCGGGACGACTTATGGGTAAGAGACAGGTCTTTACACGCGGGAGGATGTCAAATATGTATCTCTAGAGCTGTGTGTACTTTATTATCCTACACATCTCGTATTCAGACACAATAGCTAAGTTTAGGCTCACCTAATCTCTTGGCGTGGAACTGACTCGACGCGATGTAATTGCTGCACTGACAGCTGCTGGCATTAGTGTTGGAGCCGGTGCTATGTCGATTGAACTGACTGACTTTGGCGGTTCATCCGGTAAGTCAGCATCGAATACCGTATCACCGGTGACAAATCAAGGTAGTACAGCCACTGAGGGGCTTAGTGAAGCAGTCATTGATTTACTTGATGCGGTTGCAGCCGTCATATATCCAAGCACTGTTGAGAATCGGCGTGAGTTTGTTGCACGATATACACAAGCACGGACAGCTAATCGCCCAGCATATCGCGAGGGGATGGTCGATGCAGCAGTTGAACTTGACGCGGTTGCCCGTGATTGGTATGATACCCCATATGCCGCAGTAAGTTCATCGACTGCAGATACGCTTCTTGATAATCTTGGAGTCGACACAGCCGACCCAATCGATGATGGAACAATCTCTGAACAGATTCGATTTTATCTTATTGATGATCTTCTGTATGCACTTTATACGACACCGACAGGAGGGAGTCTTGTTGGTATTGAGAATCCCGTAGGACACCCTGGTGGTATCAAAAGCTATCAACGTCCTGGAATAAACACCGATTCAAATCAACAATCAAATGAATAGCCCAGCAGCCACATCTGCGATATCAAATAACGATAGTGACGATAATGCACAAGATCGGACACCAAGTGAGCAAGCCGACGTCTGTATTGTCGGTGCAGGACCAGCGGGTGCACTCATTGCATATCGGCTTGCAAATCAAGATTTGGACGTTGTGATTCTCGAGGCAGGTCCGGAGTTCTCAGATGCAGACCGTCTCACTCAACAAGAGCAACATATTCGACCAGGAATGAGTGACCCATGGAAAATGGGTGGCCAACGTGACGCGTACACGACAGCAGGACGCGGCTATCCATTGAATGCAGCGCGTGTGAAAGGTGTTGGAGGGTCGACTCTCCACTGGCAGGGAATGGTTATGCGACTACATGAACGAGACTTCGAGATGAAGAGTCGATATGACGTTGGGGTGGATTGGCCGATTGATTACACTGATCTCCGCCCATATTATGCTGCTGCGGAGTCAGCACTTGGCGTTGCTGGTGCAATGGACAATCCGTATGCGCCGCCGCGTGAGACATCACATCCGCTTCCAGCATTTCCACCCTCTCACTCGGATTCACTTTTTGCCCCAGCCTGTGAGACACTTGGAATTGACATGCACTCAGTGCCAAATGCTCGAAATTCAGAACGATATGATGGACGAGCAGCATGTCAGGGATATGGAACGTGTAAACCGGTCTGTCCGTCAGGTGCAAAATATACTGCTGAGTCTCATATTCAAAAAGCACGATCAGCAGGCGCTCATATTATTGATCAAGCCCCGGTTCAGCGACTTGTGCATGGTGATACCGGTAAGGCAGTTAAAAAAGCAGTCTATATGACCCCAGACGGAACTGAGTATCACCAGTCTGCACAGCGATTTGTCCTTGCTTGTGGTGGTGTTGAGAACGCACGACTGCTGCTATTATCGCAATCTGATCAGCACCCGGATGGACTCGCTAATACGTCTGGCGCTGTTGGTCGATTCTTCACAGATCATCTTTTCGCTGGAGTTGGTGGTCAGCTTGATGAACCAACACGACAGAATCACGTTGGGTTCAATACGAGTGAGTGTCATCAATTTTATGACGATACGTCTCCGGTCGAGGGAATTAAACTTGAATTCCTCAACTATGCAGGTCCATCACCTGTCAATAAAGCACTTACAGCCGATACGTGGGGTGATGAACTACTTGAACAGTTGCAGGCATCATACGGGAACCACATTGCTGTTGGTGGGCTCGTTGAACAGTTACCTCACGCATCGAATCGGATTACACTGAATCACTCAGAGACTGATACTCATGGAAATCCCGTTCCACACGTTGAGTGGTCAATCGATGAACGAACCAGCCGTGCAATCCGTCGGGCGAATAATATCCAGCGACGAATTCTTGAAACACTCGGGGCATCGATTGAATGGACTGTTGGACCAGACTCAACAGGACCAGCGTATCATCAAATGGGGACGACGCGGATGGGCACAAATCCGAATCAAAGTGTTGTTAACGCTGACTGCCGCACCCATGAGTTGTCAAATCTCTGGGTTGTTGGCTCCTCAGTGTTCCCGACAGGCGGTGCGATGAATCCCACTCTGACAATCGCAGCATTGTCATTACGAGCAGCCGATGCCATTTTTGACACATTGTAATAGCTCTCAATAACCTGTGAGGGCGGGTTTCCCCATATACTGTTCGACTACTTCTTCTGATACCGCCCTATCGTTCCTAGCTAGTACCCCACCCTCTGGAATCCGCCATCCCAGAAATATAACCTTTGAATCTCAGGATTCCGCTCCAGCAAGTGTGTGATATAGCATAAGATCACGCTGACCGGGATGCGTCGGTGAACATCGCATAGCATGAGAAGGCAAAACCCGACAGTAAGAACCAATCTACTATACTCACAAACCCCACATATAGGCACACTTGGTGCGTCTGTCTAGGTTGAGGGGTGTAAGCCGCCCACTCTTATTCCGATCGCTTGCTGAGTAGTGTTAATACATGGCTGAGGGAATAACAAAAGCCTCGGGCTACCCCATCCGGTGTTGGTTATATCACTGATCGACTATATCAACAAAATGAATATTGAACAACATCGCATCCGCTGATAGATATAGAAGACACTTGGAAGTGTAGAGATGCTCAAGCGCTAGGATAAAGTCCGGTGGGCAACAGCATTTAGATATGCAACCGAGAGATCTCTCCGCGCACGAGCCATATGTCCCTGGGCGAGGGACGAAAGAGGTGGCTCGTGAGCTTGAGGTTGATCCCGATTCGCTGATCAAACTCTCTTCAAATGAAAATCCGCATGGACCAAGCCCAGCCGCTGTTGATGCGATTGCGGATACCGCGGAGACTGTTAATACATACCCAAAGAGTTCACACACTGACCTTACAGCACGGATTGCAGATTATTGGGGACTCTCTCCTGAACAAATCTGGTTAAGTCCCGGGGCTGATGGGGCGATTGATTACTTATCACGAGCGTTTTTGACCCCTGGTGATACAATGCTTATCTCCGACCCGGGCTTTTCATACTATCCAATGTCAGCACGGTATCACCACGGGAGTATCAGAACATATCCGGTTTCAAAGGAGCAAGACTTCCAACAGCGCGCAAGCGATATTCTCACACAATATGATGATGAGCGGCTACTATATGTCACAACGCCGCATAATCCATCGGGATCAGAGCTACCGATTCCGGAGATTACTGCACTAGCTGAGGGCGTTGACGACCAGACGCTCATTGTCATTGATGAAGCATACGGGGAATACAGCAATAATCCATCAGCAATCAAGCTTATTCAGGAGTATGATAATATCGCCGTTCTTCGAACATTTTCAAAGGCATATGGACTTGCTGGATTACGAATTGGTTATGCAGCAGTCCCCGAATCGTGGGCTGATGCGTACGCGCGAATAAATACACCATTTGCTGCGAACAAGACTGCCTGTCAAGCCGCACTTGCTGCAATTGAAGATCAATCACACGTTGAGCACTCGATTGAAACTGCTCGATGGGCACGTGAGCACTACCGTGAGGAACTTGATGCCCGAACATGGCCATCTGGTGGGAACTTTGTCTTATGTGAAGTTGGTGATGGAAATGCTGTTGCTGAAGCTGCGAAACAGGAAGGTGTCATTATTCGTGACACAACAAGTTTCGGACTGCCAGAATGCGTCCGGATTTCGTGTGGGACACGCGAGCAAACTAAAAGAGCCGTCGATATCATCTCAGCGGTCATCGAAGACGTTGAAACAGCAGCGACGGCTACCGAGTCAGGTGTCGAAACGGAGGTAGGGCGACCATGACACAGTCACGCCTCGCGGTCACGGGGACGCCTGGCACTGGTAAGACAACTGCTACTGAGCACGCTGATACGTCTGTCACGCACCTAAATGATATTATCCATGAGAGCGAGGCAGAATTCACGACAGCACGTGATCAAGAACGCGATTCACTTGTGGTTGATCTTGAGGCAGTTAGCACGTGGCTTGGTGATTGGGATGGTATCATTGAATCACATCTGGCTCATTATTTTGATGTTGATGGCGTTGTTGTCCTCCGATGTCACCCTGAAGAGCTTGAATGCCGCCTCCGGGAGTCCAATGAGTCAGCAGCATCAATAAAGGAGAATCTTGAAAGTGAGGCACTTGATCTCATCCTTTCAGAAGCTGTCCATCATCATGGCAAAGAGCATGTCTGGGAGATAGATACGACTAACCGGTCACCTGATGAAGTCGCCGATGAAATAATGGATATATATAATGGGGACCGGTCTCCACGTGTCGGCATTATCGATTTTACTCCTGCATTATAATCAGAGAGATAATAATCAGCTGTCCTAAATACAACTCATACTTGTGATGCTCCCATGACACTTGATCAATACCGTGCAGTTGCAGACAGATTGCTTGACCCATTCGTTGACGTTGTCGATCGACTTGGGGTATCACCAAACGGTGTCAGCCTTATTGCGTTTGGATTTGCTGTTGGTGCTGGCGGAGCGTTCGGAATCGCGACCGCAACTACATATGTTCTCGGTGCTGTATGTGTATTCTGGAATGGATGGCTTGATCTTGTTGATGGAGCGCTTGCACGCGAGCGCGGGGTCTCCTCGGAGGATGGTGATCTTCTTGATCATGTGCTTGATCGGTATGCGGATATTGCGATGCTTATCGGACTTGCTGCTGGTTCCGACGCTTACGCACTCGGATTCGTGGCAGTCACCGGTGTCTTGATGACATCATATCTTGGAACCCAAATCCAAGCCGTCGGATTAGGTCGTGAATATGGGGGACTTGTTGGGCGAGCGGATCGACTTGCGTTGATCGGGATTACAGGTGTGCTTGCTGCTGTGACAACACTCCCAACCGTACCAACATATTATCTTAATCTCAGTGTTGTTGGCTGGCTATTGCTTTTCTTTGCGATTGTCGGTCATTTGACGGCTATCCAGCGATTTTACCGTGCATGGAGTGACCTCTAGACTCTGTTGAAACCGCTTTGGCGTATCGTTTATATCCTTCCCTTGATTATCACCGTGATATGCCTCAGTGCGAGATGTGTGGTAGTGACCAATCGTCACTAACGACAGTTAAAGTCGAAGGGGCCGAACTCGAACTCTGCGGTGATTGCAAGGAGTTCGGGACCGAGGTCCGCACTGAGTCGAGTTCATCTACCTCGACAAAGTACTCAACATCAAGTTCAAACTCTGATGAGTCGAGCACAAATTCGACTGGGAGTACGACCTCATCGGCCTCACAAAGCGGCGGGTCTCCACGCCGCGATATGTTCGACAATATGGATGAGATTGCCGCGGACTATGATAACCGGATACGCCAAGCTCGTGAGTCACGAAGTCTGAGCCAAGAAGATCTTGCCGACTCATTAAATGAGAAAGCAAGTCTGATTCGGAAGCTTGAACGAAGTGATATTCTTCCATCCGATGACGTCCGTGAGAAACTAGAACGACGGCTTGATATCTCACTTGTTGAAGGAACAGACACCGACGAAGATGAGTGGTCAGGTGGCTCTTCAACAACAACGACTCTTGGTGATGTAGTCAAACGAAAGGATTGAATGCTCAGATAAGATCACGCTGGATAGCACAAAATCAGTAGTCGTATATCGTCTTATCTCGGTGTATAATAATCAACAATGAGTTGATCAAATGTCTCACTCAGATGTGAATCTATTTTATCTTCCGCTGTAGAGTGTATACTATGTTTATCTTAATCAATCTCAAGGCATACCCGTGTGACCCACTCGAAATCGCGAACGCAGCTCGAGATGTTGCTGATGATTCCGGAGTTCGTGTTGCCGTATCACCACAGGCAGCCGATATTGCGCGTGTCTCGGATACCGGTGTCGAGACATGGGCACAGCATGTTAGCCCAAATAACTACGGGAGTTACACTGGTAGTACACTTGCGGAGGCTGTTGCAAACGCCGGAGCAACTGGAACACTAATCAATCACTCCGAGCGGCGACTCACACTTGCTGATATTGATACAGCCGTCAACGCAGCATCGCGTGTTGATCTTGATACGTGCGTCTGTGCGAACAACCCAGCACAGATTGGGGCAGTGACAGCACTTAGTCCAGACAGCGTCGCTGTTGAACCACCAGCGCTCATTGGTGGAGATGCATCCGTTGCAACAGCTGATCCGGATATTGTCTCCAATGCTGTTGAGTCAACAAATAGTATTGATAAAACAGTTGATGTCTACTGTGGAGCCGGAATATCTGCTGGTAATGATGTTATCGCTGCTCGTGATCTCGGTGCAAGTGGTATTCTGCTTGCATCTGGGGTTGCAAAGGCAGATAATCCTCGAAAAGCACTTGAAGACCTCGTAGCTCCCATATAACCACGAGAGAAGCAATAGATGAATCGTTGAATCCAACTGAATCTCGCAGCATCATACTAACATCATGAGAACTTCTTTTAGATGCTCGATATAGAGATGAAACAATCACATGAGTCTCACTGAATGACTGTTGGACAGTTTCAGTTTCAACTTTATTTAGTCATGTTCAGTGCCAAATTCCCCTAATGATACTTGTCCACTGCTATATGACCGATGTGGGTATTCATTAATATCTTTGGTGTTATTATCGTCTTGAGCGTCGTCAACTGGCGCAGTTGGGACGCATGAACGGTCACTATCCCATTCGCGTGCATCGAGTTGTGCTTGGTCGGCGGCAGCGAATGAAAGATTTGAGACCCGAACACCGATTTTTCGGGCAGCCTCCTCTTCGAATTCTGAAAGGAGTTCACAGGCGACATCAATGACAAGATCTGCATCCTCAATTGGACCCGATAATGACCGCTCTCGGGTGCGCACTTCATATGGAGGAATAACAATCTTGATTCCAATCGTTTGATATAGCGCACCCCGTTGATTAGCTCTTGCCGCAACATCAACTGCGAGTCCACTGATAGCATCACGTTTCTGTGCCTCATCCTCAGTCGCCGCTGCAAAGGCTGACTCTCGCGAAAGACTCTGTGGCTTCCCTGTTGGTGTTACCTCACGATTATCATTACCCATCGCACGCTTCGATAACGTTTCTGCACGTGAATCAAGAACTTCTGTCAAGCGCTTTCGATCTGCCGTCGCAAGGTCCCCAGCTGTTCGAACCTCTAACTCGCTCAGTCGATCCGCCGTTACGGGACCAACACCATGGATAGACTCAACAGGAAGTGGACTCAAAAATGATGCGACAGAGCCCGGCTCAATAACGACGAGCCCATCAGGCTTCTGATGATCAGATGCAATTTTTGCTGCTGACATATTCGGAGCAACACCAACGCTTACTGGAACGCCCACCGTCCGCATAATCCGCTGTTTGACATACCGTGCGTATCCCTCTGCAAGCGTTCGGTCACCGCTCTCAGTTTGCTGCCAGGCTGTCCGGTCGGTAATGTCGAGATACGCCTCGTCAATACTTACCTCGCGGACTACATCTGCGCAATCATGTAGAATATCTTTAACTTCTGCTGCCACCGATTGATAGAAATCAAGATCAACTGATCGATAATATCCGGATGGATTTGACTCTGTGTCGGTATCATCGGCACCATTAGGCTCATCAACATCTGCACGCGGTAGTCGTTCAAGCGCGTGAGATATCGGTTGTGCGCTTTCAATACCGTATTCACGCGCTTCGTAACTTGCTGTTGCAACGGCGCCAAATGTCTCTCCTGGTTCATACCCCATCCCGATAACAACAGGGACATCCCTCAACGCTGGTTCACGAAGACGCTCACAGGACGCATAAAAACAGTCCATATCGACGTGGAGAATAATCTGATCAGGCGTGTTTGTAGAATTATCAGTACCAGGGAGCGTTTCACCACGCATTAGCAGTTCTATCCAGATATAGCATGATATATTTGCTCAGATTGATTATAGTTTGTAGTCTTTTTGCTCAATGGCGTATGCTCGACATTCTGTCCATAGTATACGACGAAACCCGAATAAAACTATCGCTATTCTGAACTACTGGTGATATCATATGCTGAGCAGGCGCAATACCACGACCCAACTCGGTGGCAACCTTCGACGGGTCACGCGAAAGCGTATTTGAATCCCGAAGAAACGCGCAACCTGAATATCCCCTTCGGAGAATCCTCGCGCTTTAGCGCCGGGAGGATATCGAAAGTTGAAACGTTTATGACTCGATGACCGATAGCATCATACTCCCACCGAAATCATCAATCATATGGACGTTAGTATCTCACGTTCACGGGTTCGCGGACGAGTTCGTGCACCTCCATCGAAAAGTTATACACATCGGGCTATCCTTGCCGCAGGATATGGCGATAGTGCAACTATTATTGACCCATTAATCAGTGCAGACACACAAGCAACAATGCGTGCAATTGAGGCATTTGGTGGGACTGTTGAGCATGTAGATGAAGATCACATTGAGATCACTGGATTTAATGGGCGCCCAAGAACCCCAACAGATATTATCAACTGTGAAAACTCAGGTACAACGACACGACTTGTTGCTGCCTGCGGTGCGCTTGCGGATGGGTTGTGTGTCCTTACTGGTGATGAATCCCTTCGGTCACGTCCACATGGTCCGCTGCTTGAGGCTATTGAAACGCTCGATGGGCGTGGAGAGTCAACCAGACGGAATGGACAAGCGCCACTCATCGTCGGCGATGCATTTCAGGGTGGCTCAGTTGCCATTCCTGGCGACATCTCATCACAGTATATCACTGCGTTATTAATGGCAGGTGCTGTGACCGCGGATGGCATCGATATCACTCTTGAGACCGAGCTAAAATCTGCCCCATACGTTGATATTACGATTGAATTGCTATCAGCGTTCGATGTGACAGTTGAGCGAACTGCTGATGGATTTGCGGTTCCTGGTGGGCAGTCATACACACCGACTGATGGCACCTATGTGGTTCCCGGTGATTTTTCATCAATATCATATCTACTAGCTGCTGGTGCTGTCGCCGCCACAACAGATGGTGCTGTTATTATTGAAGGCGCTCACCAAAGCGCACAGGGTGATAGTGCAATTGTTGAGATTATTCAATCAATGGGTGGACAAGTTGCATGGGATCGTAACGCTGGTGAACTTACTGTTCCAGCAGCGTCGTTAACTGGAATTACCGTTGATGTTGGCAATATGCCAGACCTTCTCCCGACGATTGCGACACTTGGTGCCATTGCTGACGGCGACACGGTAATTAATAATTGCGAACATGTTCGATATAAAGAGACAGACCGCGTCAGTGCAATGGCAACCGAACTTGGCGCGATGGGAGCTTCAGTAACAGAAAAACAGGATCGATTGACTATCCATGGTGGTGAAACGACGCTTTCTGGAACGCACGTTGAGGGACATGGAGACCACCGAATTGTCATGTCACTGGCGATTGCTGCGCTCGCCGCAGAGGGTGAGACGACAATCAGCGATAGCGAAGATGTTGATGTATCATTTCCATCATTTTTTGAATCATTATCAGCCCTTGGAGCTAGCGTCCAAGTACATAAATAGGCCCAATTCAAGACATGTCATTTACTCATTGACTATATCATAAATTGATAAATGGGTGAAACACCCCATGGTCAATACCTGTGGTATTCGCCTCGACGATCTATAAAGATATTATATATAACACTTTTTGAGGTGCAGTAAGCCTGAGAGAGTTTTCGGGACCAGTCTCAGCACATCATCAAACCGTGCATGCAATCTTAGGCTGGTTCGCTCAGGGAGTACCTCCAATGTATATATGCACGGGAATCAAACCAATGTGTAATGAATGGCAACCGATTTGGCCGTATGTTTCAGGTCACAACGTATGGCGAAAGCCATGGAGATGCGATGGGTGTGACCGTCTCCGGCTGTCCGGCTGGTCTCGAACTTGAAGAAGCAGATATCCAAGCTGAACTTGACCGTCGAAAACCAGGGCAGTCGATGATTACTACCTCACGGGGTGAGCCTGATGCAGTCGAGATTAACTCTGGGGTGCAGGACGGATATACAACAGGAACACCGATTGGGATGGTTATTGAAAACAAAGACGCTCGGTCTGGAAAATACGAACCATATGTCACCGCCCCTCGACCAAGTCATGGTGACTTTACGTACTCAGCGAAGTTCGGGACGCGAAACTGGGGCGGTGGTGGTCGATCATCAGCTCGTGAAACGGTTAATTGGGTTGCTGCCGGCGCGATCGCACAAAAGATTCTCACAGAATATGGAATAAAAGCAAAAGCACATGTCAACCAAATTGGAGACATCAAAGCACCACCGGTAACGTTCGAGGAGATGCTTGAGCACACCGAAGAAAACGAGGTTCGATGTGCACACCCAGAAACTGCTGAAAGAATGCGTGAGCGAATTGATGAGTATCAGACTGAAGGTGATTCAATTGGTGGAGCAATTTACTTTGAGGCTCGTGGAGTCCCTGCAGGACTTGGCGCACCTCGATTTGATTCGCTCCCTGCTCGTCTCGGAAAGGCAATGTTTTCCGTTCCAGCAACTACGAGCGTTGAGTATGGTCTTGGACATGAAGCACGTGAGTGGCGTGGATCAAACCGAAATGAAGACTGGGAATTTGACGAAGACGGCAACCCGATACCGGAAGGAAACACACACGGCGGATTACAGGGCGGTATCACGACTGGGCAACCAATCTATGGCGAGGCAACATGGCACGCGCCAACGTCAATCCCAAAAGAGCAACAAACTGTTGACTGGGAAACAGGCGAGCAAAAAGACATTCAGGTTGTTGGACGGCACGATCCTGTACTTCCACCACGAGCTGTCCCAGTCGTTGAAGCTATGTTGAACATTACAATCCTTGATTTCATGCTTCTTGATGGTCAGATTAACCCCGACCGACTTGATGATAACCCAGGACAATATGAAACTGAATATCATCCATCAAGTCCTCAAACGAATTAATTCTATCTTAGAGCCGACCTCTCCTCTATAGCAGGTCACGAAATGCAAGGCGAATATCTCAGAAAGTAACTCCAGCGGAAGTCATACAGATTTTAATTTGCTGCATGTGAGAAACGTGTAATTACTGTGAAGTACCTCGGGGTCAAGCCCCGAGGCTTCACCGTTTGGGGTCTGCACAGCACCCGCAGGCGAATTTAATTCCCTCCGACCTTCCCCGTGAGGGGTCGGCTGGAATTAACACCCGAACTCAGCGAGGAGTCCGTGGAGGTTGGCGGCTTCACTCCGCGCCCGTTGAAACCCCCGTCGCACCATCATAGTAGCGGATTTTGAGAGGGGCCACATTTCCAAACTGTCAAACGACCAGCGAAGGAAATGAGGTCTTCACTTCCATACTTTGATGGGTTGTTTCTGGTCGTTGTCACCGTGTGAAACGCTAGAAATAGTTAAATTTGTGGCATATAGTGACGGCATTCACCCTCGGGGTCAAGCCCCGAGGCACTCTGCCTGTTAATCTGTAGAGATGATTGGAGTCATTTGTCCGTATCCATAGATAAATATGAAATTACTACACAGTTCACCGGGTTCAATTTCTGTTTGGCTATGTGTCAGATTAGATTATCGCACGTTCATCCTCCCTGTGTCTCATTGTTATAGTGTAGTCCAACTGGTAATTCCAACAGTATAATCCAATATCGAAATAGAAGTGAAGCAGATATGAGGAAATTTCTCATCCTCTCGTCTGTTGATTTCATCATCATTTTTCCTTGGTAATGTATAGCAAAGCATTTAATCAATTCATGCTCCAATATTAATTACTGGTCCACGTGGGCCGTGAGCTTAAATTATGACTGACGACGAACTTATCTGGCGAATCGCAGGTGGCTCCGGCGATGGAATCGCCTCGACAAGTCAGAATTTCGCGAAGGCCCTGATGCGCGCAGGGTTGCATGTATTCACACACCGTCATTATCCGTCACGAATTCGTGGTGGTCATACGTATACAGAGGTACGTGTCTCTGCGGACTCTGTGACATCACGTGGCGATGGATATAATTTCCTGTTGGCACTTGGCGATTCATTCGCTCGGAACCCACAGGAAGATGCATACTATGGTGTCGAAGAAATCAAACCTCTCTCAGAAAACCTCGATGATCTCGATGAAGGAGGTGTGATTGTCTATGATACGGGGTTGCTCGACCCTGATGACATCCCTAATTTCGACGAACGCATCGATGCAAACAACTGGCATGTTTATGATATTAATCTCCGAGAGATTGCCCGTGAACATGGGCGTGAGGTAATGCGTAACACAGCAGGCGTTGCAATCACATGCGCGATTGCTGACATTGACCCAGGTATTATCAAAGATATGATGGCTGACGCAATGCCTGATAAAATCTTTGAGCCAAACATGGACGTCTTTGATGACGCATATGAGACCGTTACTTCAGAATTTGATGCTACTGCCCCAGATATTTCAGTCCCAACAGGGAATCATGATGAAGAGCAGGTTCTCGTTTCAGGGTCAGACGCAATCGCGTACGGTGCGATTGATGAGGGTTGTCGGTTCATCTCTGGATACCCGATGACGCCATGGACAGAGGTTTTCACCATTATGTCACAGAACCTCCCAGAGATTGGAGGCGTTTCAGAGCAGGTTGAAGATGAGATTGCCGCAGCAGCGCTCGCAATCGGTGCATCGCATGCTGGAGTCAAAGCAATGTCAGGGTCCTCTGGTGGTGGCTTTGCATTGATGTCTGAGCCGCTCGGACTCGCTGAGATGACTGAAACACCGGTCGTACTGATTGAAGCTATGCGAGCGGGTCCATCGACAGGCATGCCAACAAAGCCAGAGCAAGGTGATCTTGAACACGTGTTATACACCTCACAAGGAGACTCACATCGTGTTGTTTTCGCCCCTGCTGATTCTGAGGAGGCATATCATCAAACGCGGCGTGCGTTCGAGATTGCATATGAGTATCAAATCCCTTCGATTATCCTCTACGATCAGAAAAATGGAGGAGAACTACAGAATATTCCAGCCACTGTCTTCGATGAAGAACCAAATCCAGACCTTGGGTCAACACTTACAGAGGCGGAATTAGAGGATGCATCTCATGATCCGTCTGGGAAATATAACCGTTTCCAGCATGCTGGCGAAAATGGAGTCAGCCCGCGGTCACTCCCTGGACAGGAAGGTGGTCGATTCCTCGCAACAGGGAATGAACATATGCCTGCAGGTCATATTTCAGAAGATCCGGATAATCGAGTCAACCAGGTTGACCGTCGGATGGAGAAACTCGAAGCCATTCGTGATGATCTCGAAACTGATGGACAGACCCGAAACACCCAGTACGGTCCGTCGGAAGCACAGTATGGTATTTTGACATTTGGATCTCAACAAGGAACAGTCAGAGAAGCAATCGATGAACTTGATACCGAAGGCTACCATGTCAAGATGCTCGGTGTTTCTGAGCTTGCTCCATATCCGGTTAAAGAGGTGTCATCATTCATTGAGAGCGTTGATGAAGTGCTAGTCGTTGAGATGAACGCCTCCGCACAATTCCGTGGACTGACTCAAAAAGAGCTTGGTCGGTATGGTGATAAACTTTCGAGTCTGCTTAAGTATAATGGTAACCCGTTTGAACCCGCGGAAATAGTCGATGGGTTCATTAATAGTATTGTCGAAGACCGGACTCTCAATGGTAACGAGACTAAATATATTCCAGCAGCGAGTGATTAATTATGAGTGCATTTAGTGCAATTGGCGAAGAGCAGGAGCATGACCGTAGTGAATATACCCCTGGGCTTGAGCCCCAAGCTACATGGTGTCCTGGGTGTGGCGACTTTGGCGTTCTTAAAGCGCTCAAAGGTGCTGCCGCAGAACTTGGGCTAGCACCTGAGGAAATGCTTGTCTGTACAGGAATCGGTTGCTCAGGCAAATTGAATAGTTACTTCGAGAGCTATGGATTCCATACAATCCATGGACGATCGTTACCGGTTGCTCGAGCGGCAAAAGTGGCAAATGATGGTCTTACAGTCGTTGCTGCAGGCGGTGATGGTGATGGATACGGTATTGGCGGTAACCACTTCATGCACACCGCCCGTGAGAACCATGATATGACGTATATTGTGTTCAATAACGAGATCTTTGGCTTGACAAAAGGGCAGACATCTCCAACATCACCAAAGGGACATAAATCGAAAACACAACCACATGGGTCTGCGAAGGATCCAATCCGTCCGCTGTCGATGGCTCTGAACGCAGGTGCATCATATGTTGCTCGAACTGCCGCAGTCAATCCAAATCAAGCTCGGGATATTATTGTTGAAGCAATTGAACACGATGGGTTCTCGCATATTGACTTTCTGACACAGTGCCCAACGTGGAATAAGGATGCAAAGCAGTATGTCCCATATATCGATATTAATGATTCCGATGAGTATGATGTCGATACAACGGACCGTTCAACAGCCTCACAATTGATGTTTGAGACTGAAAATGCACTTCACGAGGGGACTGTCCTCACTGGTCGATACTACGTCGATAATAATCGTCCATCATATCAACAGGAGAAAAAGCGGACCGGAGAAATACCTGAAGAACCACTTGCAGAGAAATACTTTGATGACGAGTATGAATGGGACCGAGTATACGATACTTTCCTCGATAAACACAAATAACCCACCGTCTGTTGTTCAGATAGCCTGATGTTGGTTTTTTGATTCGGAAGTTATTTTTTTCACCAACCAAAATATGAACGTATGGAAGTTACCTCAACAGAGGGTCGTATCCTTGATGTTCTCGAGGACGATGCGCAAGCATCGTATGCGGAAATTGCTAAACGAGCAGATGTTTCAAAACCAACAGTTCGGAAGTATATCCGAAAAATGGAAGAAGAAGGCGTAATCGTTGGATATTCAGCAGACGTTGACCCGAAGAAACTCTCTGAAACTTCAATTGCAGTCGTTGGTCTTGACGTCGCTTCAGAGCGATATGTCGAAGTCACACGAACCCTGCGGAATCTTGAGTCGATTGAGTCACTATATACATCCTCAGGCGATCATATGTTGATAGCAGAGGTCCGAGCACCAGACGGTGACGCGCTTGGAGATGTGATCTCTGAATCGGTTCTTGATGTTGATGGTGTTACTGCAGCGCATCCATCATTCCTTCAGGAGCGACTCAAATAACCGCACAGAGAGTAATCACATCCATCGATGTATCACATATAGAAGATGCACGCTCACGTGCGACCCTCTTACTCTCGGTTTGGTATCGAAAAGATATCTTGAGCCTACCCTCGCAGGAGTTACTGAAAACAACAGTATGAGAAAAATAATCCTACATATATTCATTTGATTTATATTTGCATAATTATGTTATACTAATTGATTCGTATATACACCTAATTTGAGAGTTCCTACTTGGAGACAACATCACATCGCACACTTATTCCAATTCACCCCGAGGACTTTCTTATCGCTGTAACATAACTTGAATTAGTATATCTCGGTTTACTCACAGAGTTCCCTACATATACATACACAAAAGTAAAATATGAATGCGAATACAGACACAGATTCAGATTCAAACGACGATTCCAGTATGAGCACAGAACTCACGCCAGAACCAGATTTCACAGATCTTGATACATATCTTGATGAGGCAGGCGCTGATGGTTATCTAGTTGACGCGGATGGATCAAGTTCCACACAGCGGTACCTCTCCGGATTTGACGCACCTGATCCATTCATCACGATTTATACACCTGAAAAAACAGCACTTCTGGTTTCCGCGCTTGAGTATGGCAGAGCACAGGCAGAAAGCCGAGCAGATAGTGTGTCGCGGCTCGCAGATTATGATTATCGGTCAATCGTAAGCGAATATAATGCAACGACCGCCAAAGCACGTGTGACTGCCAAGTGGCTTCAAGAACACGATGTAAAATGCGTTGTGACTCCAGAGCGCTTTCCACTTGGACCTGCTGATACACTACGTGAGCACGACCTCTCAGTTAGTGCTGAGGCTGATGATATAGTCACCACAATTCGTGCACAAAAAACGGAGACAGAAATTGAGCATATCCGAGATGCACAAGCGGCAAATGAGGCAGCGATGGAAACCGCAGCGAAGCTGATTAATTCAGCGACTGTCGATGATGAAATCCTGTATTACGATGATGAAATACTCACCAGTGAACGAATCAAACAGGCAATCGAAACAACATTGCTGCAGCATGAGTGTGCGCTTGATGAGACAATTGTTGCATGTGGTTCAGATGCTGCTGATCCACATAATCGTGGTCATGGACCCATTTATGCTGATGAACCAATTGTTGTCGACATTTTCCCACGATCAAAACAAACGCATTATCATGCGGATATGACCCGAACATTTCTGAGAGGAACGCCTGATGAGACGCTCAGCAACTGGTTCGAACTCACTCAAAACGCACTCACAACAGCAATCGACGCGATTGAACCTGGTGTCACTGGGCAATATATTCACGATATTGTCTGTGATATATATGAGAATGCTGGAATATCGACACTTCGGTCTGACCCTACTGCAGAGACTGGCTTTATTCACTCAACGGGTCATGGTGTTGGATTAGATGTGCATGAACTTCCGCGCGTCAGTCCCGATGGAGGCAAGCTCAAACCAGGACATGTGATTACTGTGGAACCAGGGATATACGATCCAACTGTCGGGGGACTTCGAATTGAGAATCTTGTTGTCGTTACTGACTCCGGCGTGGAGAACTTAACGACATATCCAATCACACCACTTGGAACGTAGTAATTCCAGTTGTCATATTTGCGTCAGTTTGATGTCGACCCTCATTTCACCGTGTGGCTGAGAATGAATGATTATATTTGGCCATCAATGAATTCATATCGGTTTGTATCGACTGAGTTTTATTTTGCTATCATGACTTTCCTGATCGAATTGACCTATCGAACTGTTTTTCACAGCAACGATGCATAGTTAATGACAATGGAGGTACTCGTGGTCGGTGCTGGTGAGATGGGCCGCTGGATAGCCCGAACGCTTCTCCAGTCCTTTGACATCGCCTTTGTCGACCGTGATGATGCAATCGCAGTAGCAGCGGCTGAAACAATCCAGCGAGACGCTGATCATGCTTCACATAACAGAACCGTTCAGGCTGTTACGGGCGATATAAACGCGACCTTTTCAATTGTCTGTCTTGCTGTTCCAATCACTGCAATTGAGCCCGCGATTATTAATTATGCAGACCGAGCGGAGCAGGCAATATTTGATATTACCGGAGTGATGCAGACTCCAGTTGAGATGATGCAGGCACATTGTGAACATCTTGAACGTCATAGTCTGCACCCACTGTTCGCAGCTACAAACGCGCCGGGAAATGTTGCTTTCGTCCCTGATTCTCCCGGTCCGATTACAAATAGGATTGTTGATACAGTTATTGAAGCAGGAAACCATGTCTTTAGAACCACGCCGAATGAACATGATATGGCGATGCAGACAGTCCAGGCAAGTGCACATGCGGCTGTGCTTGCATATGCTCTTGCCGCTGCGGATGTTCGCGATGAGTTCGCAACGCCCGTTTCGCGTGCGCTTGATGATATTGTCGCGACTGTGACTGATGGGTCCCCCCGTGTATATCAAGAGATACAAACAACGTTTCGGGGCGCTGATGAGGTCGCATCAGCCGCTCGTCAGATTGCTGATGCCGATCCTGAGACATTTAATCAATTATACACTGAGGCAGGCGAACACACATGATTGACCGCGAAGCTGTCCGGACGAATGCGAAATATCTCCGTAATGTCCGTCCTATTGATCCAAATGAGATTTATGAATATATTGAGGATCAACCACATCCAGCAGTTGTTCGTGAAACGCTTCGTCAAGAGGCATTTGAACTTGGATTAAGAGAGCGAGCTGATGGAACATTCGTGCCTGCTTCGACAGACCCGATACCGGATCCAATGTGGCAACCAGATATGCTTCCTCGTCGGTATGATGAGGTTATTGCTGATCATCTTGTGGAGCGATTTGGTTCTGAATGGTACCGTGGTGACTCTGGCGCGATGCTACGGTCAACAATCCGCCGACTCAAAAGAGATTATTATCAGCAAAACCCTGTCGAATATGATCAGACTGTCGCACTTGGATATGCGATCTATCATTTTTCCGATTATTATGCGGCAATTGGATACGTTCTTGATGATTTACTTGAGCAGGGATGTCTCTCACAGACACTCCGAATTCTTGATGTCGGGGCAGGAGTTGGTGGTCCAGCAGCTGGCATTCACGACTATCTTCCAGAGAGTAGCCTTGTCGAGTATCATGGTGTTGAGCCATCCGCAGGAGTCGATCTCCTCACAGATATCCTCGCAGAGACCCGACGAAACTTCCGAACAACAATTCATCACGAGTCTGCGGAATCATTTGATCCTACCTGTATTGGGTCCGCAGACAATGAGCGTCCATTTGATGTGATTCTCTTTGGAAACGTCCTGAGTGAACTCGATGACCCATACATCGTCGCCAGACGGTATTTATCTGCAGTTGCTACTGATGGGTCATTCATTGGACTTGCTCCGGCTGATAAACACACCAGTATCCACCTTCGAGCAATCGAGCGAATGCTGACAGGTGACCCACTGACAGAACCAATCCTAGAGGATGAGGGGCAGATTCTATCTGAGCGAGCGGGCAATTTAACACCAGCTGCGACGCCTGATGATGAAATAGACGCAACGATTTATGCTCCGACACTTCGGTTATGGTCTGGGAAAACCCCATCAGACCGCGGGTGGTCATTTGACCGTCGATCAAGGGTTACGGCGCCACCAACGCAACAGCAACTTGATGATGCACCACGGGTGATGAATAAGTCTGAAACAACGGCAGCCGGACAGATGGATCGAGATTCAGAGACTGCTGGTGATGGTAGGTTCCGTAATGAAACTGTCCAGTTCTCATATACAATTATTAGGCGAGATGGAACTGCCCGAGCGCCTGTCTCTGCTAACCCTCGACGGCATGCTGCGATGGAGACAATGGAGACCCACGTCACAAACCGAATTGACCTTATAGCAGTAAAACTGAGCCATGATCTTACTACATCGCCCACAGAGAACTCAAATCAATATAGACGTGGACACGGCTCCTCAAACCTACAAACTTCGTATGATACTAATCCTGTCTTCAAAATCGGTGACGGGAGTCAAACAACCGATCATTATGCAGTTGTAACCGTTAAGGACACGCTCACAGAACCACTCTTGACTGCGGAATATGGTGCTATACTTGCCTTTGAGAATGTCCTTTGTCTTTGGAACGATGATGAGGATGCATACAATCTTGTTGTTGACGATGAATCAGTAATTGATATCATCGCATAACCAACCGGTATTGCATGTTTCTCGGTTATATCATACCGATTAATACACGATACAGAACTGTGATTCCACTCAACATTCATAGGTCAAAGCTAAAATGCGTGGATTCTCAGGCTGTGATGCACTATTGATACCCAGATATAGCATATATTGAGTTATAGACCACAGTCAAGCACAGTGTGCGGTACATCTTTTCACTCGCCGCACAGAGTATAGTTATGAGCGAATCCCTTTCGGTCCTTTTGACGAACGATGACGGTATTGATGCCGTTGGCATTCAAGCGTTATACCAAGCGTTCGATGATATTGCTGAGGTTACTGTTGTTGCCCCAACAGATGATCAAAGTGCGGTTGGTCGGCAACTGTCCTCAGATGTTACAATCCATGAACACGATTGGGGGTACGGAATCGATGGCACCCCAGCTGACTGTGTTGTTGCTGGCGTAGAAGCGCTTTGTCCAGATGTTGACCTCGTCATTGCTGGATGTAATAAGGGTGCTAACATCGGTGCATATGTTCTTGGTCGGTCCGGAACTGTCAGTGCAGCTGTTGAATCGACGTTCTTCGACGTTCCCGCAATGGCGGTGTCGATGTACATTCCGGGCGGTGGCGATACTCCGTGGCATAAACAGGCAACGGAGGTATCAGCATTTGCTGATGCAAGTCGAGCAGCCACATATCTTGCTCGACATGCATTCGATGCCGGCGTGTTCGAACAGGCTGATTATCTCAATATTAACGCTCCAGTAGCAGCAAATGAGCCGGCAACACTTGAAGTCACGCGTCCCTCCAGAGTTTATGACATGACAGCTGAACATGATGGCAACGGAACAGTAACTTTGCATGACCGTGTTTGGGAACGGATGCGAACCGATGATATTCCTGACCCGAGCGGCACAGACCGTCGCGCTGTTGTTGATGGACATATTTCAGTATCACCACTGGCAGCCCCACACACAACAGAACATCATGAAGCGCTTGATGCACTTGCATCGACATATCTCGACTCAATCTAGACGAAAAGCAGCGCGAGTTCCCCGCCTCACCGTGGGCGGGGGTGAAGCGCGTGCGCTCGGCTACGTCCCTGTTTTGAACCATCGGGACGCCCTACAATAATTTGGAGACGACCTCTGTTACGGTGGCACCGACGATGTGTTCGGGTGTTACCGGTTCCACGCGAGTCTCGCTAGAGACGAGCGCGGGTGGAATCAAATTTGCTATCGGTCGTTCCGCTGGCTTCCTGCTAGAGACCACAGCGAAGTCACGGATCACCACGCCCATGATACTTCACTATACAACGTATATACCTAGACACCACAAGACTGGTTCACTCAAGATTACTCAAACTCTCAACCAGGTAATGATAACTTTTGTTTCTATCGAGCAGGCTCCGTCTCGTTGGTTGTGTATCACGTTTTCGCTGCGTAATGCATATAAATAAAATCGCGTACAAGCTTTCCGGCGAGGCTTGCTGTCTGCCCATCATCACGGTCAGTGACCTCAACAATATCAAACCCAACTGCTGAGCTTGCAGCGGCTCGAACAGTTTCTCTTGCATCCTGTGGTGTAATCCCACCGGGTTCAGGCGTTCCAGTCCCAGGTGCAAATCCTGGGTCGACTGCATCAATATCCACACTGATATAACTCGATCGATCACCAATCCACGTAGTTACATCGAACCCTGCGGTAAGATCAGTTGGCGATACGATAGTTACATCTGCGGCTGTTGCACGTTCCCACTCGGTCTCCGTGCCGGTTCGAGCACCAATGATTAGTATCTCCTCGATTGTATCTATTTTAGATATATGATGGGTTACGGTCGCGTGACTGTTTGTGTTCCCATCATATGTCTGGCGTAGATCGAGATGTGCATCAAGACAAACGAACACATCTGGCATTACCGCATCAACGCCTGCGCGGGTGATAGTATGTTCTCCGCCAAGTAACACCGGGAGGGCATCATCACGGATGATAGCAGTAAGTTCACCATTGAGCCATTCAAGATACTCTGTTGCATCATCCCATGCACGTACATTCCCTTGATCAATAACGCCGCACGCAGAAAAGTGCAGGTCGGTCCGTCGGTCATAGTCGTCAAACGGACGAGCGAACTGTCGAATACGGTCGGGACCAAATCGGGTGCCCGGAAGAAATGATGTTGAAACATCCAACGGCGCTCCAATGATGACATACTCAGCAGCGTCACGATCAATGGACTCTCTGGTCCCAGGAAACATTACAACGTGTGTGATTAGACGATCTTTCGCTGCCCTTCGTATTCGAGATACTCTATTTCATCATCAGGTGACATGTCCTGGTCTTCAGGGACTCGCATTGTGAATGTCTGATAATTATCAAGATCCATTATTTGTGCATCAGAACCGGTGACTGAGACAACCTGTCCTTGCTTGCGCTCAATGATTGGAACCCATACCTTCGCATCAACCGGTTGTGAGAGTGACCGCTTCCGATCATCAAAAACACCATTCCCTTCAACTCGAGCCTTTGCACTCCCATGCTTACCAGGCTTTGCCGTGCTATATGAGTTGATCTCACACGGAGATTCATCCATCATTACGTAACTGCCTTCTTGCAGTTCGCGAACCTGCTTCTGCTCTCTCGGCATAACTTACGATACTTGTCTAGTTGGTATAAACGGTTTGGAAACAGCACCAAAATAATATTAGGTCAGTGCTTGTTTAGATATATCGATTAAACGATATTTATGCATTTGATATATATCTATATCGATATATCAGGCACAGCTAATATGAAACATGACATTTCTAATCACGACCGCGGCGTTCTCGCATACTCTGTCGTGTAAATTGTGGCTTTGTCTGTACGCCACGCTTTGATCGAAATGACCGGTATAACGCAATGATCACAGGAAGGGTTAGCACCGCTGCAACAGTCGCTGGAAGTACACTTGATTGGTCGAATGCATAGAGAATAGCTGTCGAAAGCGCACCGACGGCGACAAATAATCCATATACAATCCGCCTTGCAAGTCGGTCGATCACATTGCTTTGATCCTGTAGTCGAACATCGACAGATAGATTATCTCGCTCAATTCTATCAAGTACCCCGTTGAGTTTCGGTGGTACCTCAACGAGCGCACGTGCTGTGTCTTGTGTCTGCGTGCCTGCATCTGCAAGGAGTTTTCGCGCTGTCTCCTCATAATATCCTTCTGACTCAATATAGTCAGTTGCAACAGAGATAAAATCAAACTCTGGGTCAAGCGTTACACAAACACCCTCAACAACTGTTGCCACACGAAGAACCAATGCAAGATTACGTGGAAGTCTTAGCGGGAATTCATATATTGTCGACTCGACCTGATCGACAATCTGTTGCACACGATATTGCTCAATATCTTCACCCCGGGCATCAGCAATTGCTAGTTGCATAACATTTCCCATTACCTCCCGGTCTGCTTCTGGCGAAAGTGTTCCCATCTCAATGAGCGCATCCAGAATTCCATCAATATCTTGATTCGCAACAGCAACATAGAAATCGATGATTTTTTCTTGAATAAACGGACCGACAGTCCCAGACATCCCGAAGTCATAAAAGATGACCGTACCTGTTTCAGTCACTGCTAAATTCCCCGGATGTGGGTCTGCATGGAATACTCCATCTCCAATAATCATTTGTAAATACACTTCTTGAAGTGTCTCAGCTAATCTTGTGCGGTTGAGTCCCATCTCATCCAGTTCTTCAATATTATTAATTTTCGTCCCTGGAAGATACTCCATAGTCAGGACTCGGGATCCTGAGCGTGATTCAATTGCCTCAGGAATTCGAATATCATCGACTGACCTGAAATTCGACCGAATCTGCTGTAAAATCCGACGTTCACGGTCGTAGTCCATTTCTTGACGAATCGTTTTTGCAAATTCATCGGCAAGATTTTCAAGTGAAAATGCCCGTCCTTGTCCAATAAATCGTCTCACAATCGGCAATGACCATCTGACAACCCGGAGGTCTGCTTCAACGAGCGTTTCAATTCCTGGACGTCGGATCTTCACCGCGACGGGATCATCATCGTAGGTAGCTGTGTATACCTGACCGAGACTCGCACCACTAATTGGCTCACGATCAAAATCATCATATATCTCGTCGACCGGACCAAGCTCATCCTCAATAACAACTTTTGATTCCGCCCATGGCGCTGGTGGCACATCATCTTGAAGACTTGAGAGAACCTCAATATACTCCGCAGGAAGTACGTCTGGGCGGGTCGATAGTAATTGTCCAAGTTTGATGAATGTCGGACCCAGCGTCAGTAATGATTCAAGTAAGATCTCAGCTCGTGCTGTCTGTGTTTCGGCGTTGACACTTCGTGTGCCACCGAATAATAAATATTTCCGCTTGTCGCGGGCATATGCAATAATCAGCGGGAAAAACTGTCGAATAACGACAAGGAACCGCCAGTATGCTCGAAGATTCACCGCCGTGACCACTCCATCACGCCTTAGGCGCCCTCAGGAGACGAGATAGGAATCGTCTGATCTGGAGCCGCGTCTCGCTTAGGTAGTGTAATCTCCAGGACTCCACGATCCATTTCTGCAGACGCACCAGAACCTGTCGCATCAGGCGGGAGCGGAAGGTCAACATCTAGAAATAGTGACCGCTCTTCACGGATATAGCGGAAGTCCTCATCTGATGGGAGGTCCTTTTCACGTCGCGCCTCAACAGAGAGCCGTCCTCGGTCGACGCTGAGCGTTGTCGTATCGGCTGTCACGCCTGGGAGATCAAGGACGACAAGATATGCGTCCGCAGATTCTAATAAATCAGCGAAAACTGCGGACGGAAGCTCCTGCAATGCATCCCGCAATGGTGACATACATATGTTCAGCATCGGGAGGTCGAAAAAGCCCGCGGTTGACGGCGACGTGATAGTGTAACTCTCATCTGTTTTATCATATGGTATGCATAATTGAAATATTGTATATCTTTCATATAACGATGAGTGTAATAGGAATTATTGATCTACAGACATTATCGAAATTGAATCCGATAAGCCGGGAGAAACTTTTCTACGCGCATACCAAAATGGTAGTTATGGATAGCACTGACGCCACTGACGCCGGGGACGCCTCTGATCCTGATCGCCGGTCGTCGGGATTCAAAAATCGAACTAAACTTGCAGAAGCCCGTCGTCAGCTATTAGGAGATATCAGTCCTCATGAGCGGATTGATAATTTATCACTCGGACAAGCGGACAGCCGTGTGCTTGCAGAACCTATTACTGCACCACGAGCAGTCCCAGGTTATGAACGTGCTGCGATGGATGGGTGGGCTGTTCAGGCTCATGACACATTCGGTGCTGGTGATCGCTCACCGAAGGTACTTCAGGTCGCTGATGATACAGCCGAATCAGTCCCAGATACACCAGTCGGTCCCAATGAAGCAGTTCGTGTGCACACTGGAAGTGCACTTCCAGATGGGGCAAATGCAGTCGTAATGATTGAACAGGTAACACAAGTCGGGACTGAAATTGAGGTATTCGATGCAGTCACCGAGCGTGAGAATGTTGCACCTATTGGTGAGGATGTTGCAGAATCACAATCACTGTATAATCCAGGTCATCAACTTCGACCCTCTGATCTTGGATTGTTGAAATCAGTTGGACATGATCGTGTTCAAGTGTATGAACGCCCGACTGTTGGAGTCATTCCGACCGGTGAGGAACTTGTTCAATCTAATCCAGGTCCTGGTGAGGTTGTTGAGACAAATGGGCTGACTGTTTCTCATCTTGCTAACCGATGGGGTGGTATTGCAACATATCGGAACGTCGTCACAGATGATCCGGCGGCGCTTCGCGCGGCTATCCAGCGGGACCTAACAAAGGATGTTGTTGTAACGACGGGTGGATCCTCAGTGGGGTCAAGAGATCTTGTCCCAGAAATCATCGATACCCTTGGATCAGTGCTTGTCCATGGCGTAGCGCTCAAGCCTGGTCATCCGGTTGCACTTGGGATTATTGAGGACACTCCGGTGATCATATTACCTGGATACCCTGTTGCAGCAATCGTCAATGCAGTACAATTCCTTCGCCCGATTCTAAAGTATATTGGACATCTCCCGTGTAATTCGCCTCCAACAACAACGGCTCAACTTTCACAGAAAATTCCTAGCGAGCCAGGAGTGCGAACATTCGCACGGGTTCGAACAGAGACCACGACTGCTGCTGATTCCGATATCGATACTGACGCTTACATCGACACTAATATCGATACTAATGATGTCATCTCAACAATAGCAAAACCGACACGAGCGTCTGGGTCAGGAGTACTTTCATCAGTCGCGCTTGCAGACGGCTGGGTAATCGTTCCTGAATCGCGCGAGGGACTTGATGCCGGTGAGACCGTGTCCGTCGAGCAGTGGGAGTGGTCAACATGACCGACCGACGAGAGTTTCGTGATCTCGTTTCTCCAGACGTTGCTCATGAAATTATTCATGATCTGCCAATAGCATCGCCGCCTGAAACTGTCTCGTTGACGTCAGCCCGTGGTCGTGTGCTCGCAGAACGCATTGATGCTGATATTGATGTTCCAGGATTTGACCGAGCAAGTATGGACGGATACGCTGTCCGTGGTCGGGATACTTTCGGTGCTGATGAGGCCGCTCCAGTTGACCTCGATCGCATTGGAGCCGTTCATGCTGGGGCAACACCAGATATCACCGTCGATTCAGGAGAGGCTGCAGAAATATCAACAGGTGCAGTGATGCCGTCAGGTGCTGATGCTGTTGTCATCGTTGAACGAACACAAGAGCATGATGATGGAGCGACAGTGCGTGTGCATGATGCGGTCGCGCCAGGTGATAATGTAATGATTGCCGGGACTGATGTTGCTGCCGGAACACGGGCATTGGGACCGGGGACACGACTCACGCCACGAGAAATTGGACTTCTCTCAGCACTTGGTGTTGAGTCGGTTCCTGTCCGTGGTCGCCCGACCGTTGGGATTGTTTCGACGGGTGATGAACTCGTCAGACCAGGGTCAACACTCGATACCACCCGTGGTCAAATATATGATGTCAACAGTTACACTATTGCTGCGGGTGTTGAGGAGGCAGGTGGTGAGGCAAAATTGTATCCACACACTGGTGATGATTATGATGAGATGGAACAGCTGCTCATTGAGGCAGCCGATGAATGTGATCTTGTATTATCTTCTGGGTCGACATCGGCATCAGCAGTCGATGTGATTTATCGTGTTATTGAATCACGTGGAGATCTTCGACTCCATGGCGTTGCGGTCAAACCAGGGAAACCGATGCTTGTGGGTGAACTTGACGGCAGCGCCTATATTGGTCTTCCAGGATATCCTGTTTCAGCACTCACAATATTCCGGTTGTTCGTTGCCCCTGCAATCCGATCAGTTGCTGGGCAGCCGAACCCACAAACGGCGACACTCACTGGGAAGATGGCTGTCGAGGAGCGATATGCAGAAGGACGATTGCGATTGATGCCTGTCGGAACTGTCAGCAATACAGTGGGTGAAACGCTTGTATATCCTGTTGACAAAGGGTCGGGTGCGACAACATCACTTGTTGAGGCTGACGGGGTTGTTGCTGTTGACCCTGATACGGAGTATCTCGCCACAGGGGAGTCTGTAACTGTTGAGCTATTCTCTCCAGATGTTCGACCGCCAACACTCCTTGGTATCGGCGAGGATGATCCTGTTTTCTCGCGTATACTTGATACATTATCGAACCCCCGATATCTCGCTATCGGTAGTCGTGAGGGTAGACGCCGACTCCGCAATGATGTTCCAGACATTGCTGTTGTTGCTGGACCAAGTGACCGGTCTCTTGATACCATTTCGCTCGGTTCGTGGAAAAGAGAATGGGGACTTCTCGTCCCAACAGGAAATCCTGCTAATATCGACGAACTATCGGATATTATCGAACTGAATCAGCAATTCGTTAATCGTCGAACTGACTCGGGACTTCGACGTGAACTTGATGCAACCATCGACTCACTCGCAGACGACCGTAACGTCTCTCGACGAAAACTCACACAGTCAATTCAGGGGTATGAACGAGGGGCAAAAGGTGTTGAAAGCCCTGCACGAGCCATCATACAGGGAAACGCAGATACCGGATTAGGACTCCGTATAACGGCGACTGAGCGTGATCTCGAATTCATTTCGCTTGGTACACAGCAAGTAAGCGTTGAGGCTAACCCAAATCGTATTGAAAAATCAGGCGTTGAAGAGCTATCGGATCATCTTGACTCTGATACGGTGAATATCGACTCATATCACGGGTATGAGCATTAATCAATTAAATATAATTTTCACAATATCTATAAGTTATTCTCTTAAATATTATTTCGTTACCGGATAGAGTCCTGGTATTATTTTTATGCTTATGTCATGCTACGTTATATTATATCGAGTGAGTCCACGCGGTAGTCACCAAGTACACAACGACCACGCTGTTCCGGTGAATGTCGCTCAACATGCAGACCCGCAAGTCCAGCATTCCATGCAGCTCCAACATCACTTGGTGCATCGCCAGCAAGCACTCCAGTTGTAGGTGTCGATGGGTCTTGTCCAAGCGATTCAATAGCATGATAAACTGGACCCGGGTCAGGCTTCCATCCTAATTCAGACGTGCAGGTTACGAAAGAATCGAACCAATCCTCAATATCGAGATAATCAACCACCGGTTGAGCGAGGAATGACTGACAATGCGTCACAACTCCAACGGGTACATTCGCCGCATGTAATTCATTGAGAAGAACTGCTGCATCCTCATGAAGATATGTTGCCTCTGCCCGGGCGATTGGGTCTTCGACCTCGTGTAGAGCCGGCCAGAACGTATCTGGATCTATCCCTAAAGCTTGGATCTGCGCATTTCGTGGATCACCAAGACCGTGCCAGAGTTGCGCAGCGTCCGTATCACTAAATGACACCCCAAGTTGATTGCCGACACGGTCAAAAACAGAACGAGTATATTCCCATTCAACATCAACAATTGTCCCATCAAAATCGAAGAGCCAGAAATCATAGTCGGTGGCAACAATATGCGATTCAGGCTTTTCTGTTGCTGTATACGTCGACATATCTTGCTTCACCTCTTTATTATCTCCAGCAATCTCAATTTGTGTTTTACTCATTGGTGAGTAGAGAAGACATCTATATACTCTTTTGAATGCAATTTAATACGCCTCATCGAACCGTGCTGCAAGATCCGTATCGTTTTTAGTAATACCACCGGCATCATGTGTTGTTAAACGAACCTCAACCTCAGCGTATCGAAGAATAATCTCTGGATGATGAAACGCATCCTCAGCGATCTCACCAACCGTTGATACAAATTCAACACCAGGAAGATACGCATCAAAATCATATATTCGAACAATCTCATCATTATCGTGCTCCCACTCTGACGGTAAAGCGGTCTCAATTTCCTCATCAGATAGTAATCCGCTCATGTAATAATATTATATAGACGTTCCCACCTGAATAATCGTTCGGCTAACTACTACTCAATCTATACATGATTCGAGACAACTCGCACATAGCATCCAAAGTGAACAGTTCAAAAGATGACATATGACATATGAAATATGAACGGATAGCTATCAGCCGAACCCATTTAACCGGCGTGGACGGCGGTTAGACTATTTTCTGGTCTACGTGTGCATCTACCTGAACGAATACTCAATGGATTGACTTCCATCCTAAGATAATCAGCCGAATGCTGCATAGTAATGCGGTTCAGTCTCGCTAGCTCACCCATCGGAGACCTTTTCTGCGATATGATTCGGCACCTCATCAGGAAGATCATCACCGGAAATATCACCCCGCTCAGCTGCCCGTGGAATATCATCAGGGCGGTCAGGCTGTGGTGTATCGCCGCCAAAGTTGGGGTCAAAGAGCGTCATTGCGGTTTGAATCGTTGTCCAATCATCCTCAGCAGCCGCATCTCGGAGACTCTTTGTCGGTGCGGCAAGTAACTGATTGATCAATGTATCTGCCATTGATGAGACTGTTTCACGCTGATTATCCGTTAATGTACCCTGTTTCTCCAGTTTTTCAAGCGCTGTTTCAACTTCGCGTCGCTTGACATGTTCTGCAGCCTCATACATTTCACTGATCGCTTCATCAGCTCGTTGTCGCTTGTATGATTCAAGGAGGCGGTCAAACTCCTCATCAATCATCGCATCAACCTCTCGCGCAGCAGCCTGTCGAGATGCCTCCGTTTCCTTTGTAATTGATTCGAGGGCATCGATATCTTGAACAATAGCGTTTTCAATATCGGCAGTCGCTGGATGCACGTTTCGTGGCTGTGCGAGATCGATTATAAACGTCTCACCAGCACCATCGATGTCTGTGGGCTCAATAAGATACTTTCCGTAGCCTGTTGCAGTCATAATAATCGACGCCTCAGTGATTACCTCTGTAAGAGAATCAAGCGATACCGCATAAGCTGGACTGTTAATCGTTTCAGCAATAGACTCAGCGTTTTCGATGGTTCGATTTGCAATAACAACCTCAGAGATGTTCGTCGATGCAAGTGACTCAGCAACCAATGAGCCCATCTCACCAGCACCAATGACGAGTGCTTTTCGACCATTGAGTCCAACTGATTGCCCAGCAAGTCGAACGGCTGCAGATCCGATTGAGACCGCACCCTCATTAATTGAAGTTTCACTTCGTGCTCGCTCACCAACATGAATAGCCTTTGTTACGCCAG
This sequence comes from Haloquadratum walsbyi C23, assembly GCF_000237865.1. Classification (NCBI taxonomy): domain Archaea; kingdom Methanobacteriati; phylum Methanobacteriota; class Halobacteria; order Halobacteriales; family Haloferacaceae; genus Haloquadratum; species Haloquadratum walsbyi. The sequence goes on along the minus strand of NC_017459.1, from coordinate 2,851,569 downwards.
CCTCCAGCATAGGACCCAGTGCGCCAATTCCACGAGCTACCTCAATGGCACGTTTGAATTGACCAAGAATCTGATCCTCACCCAAGACAAGCGACTCAAGTCCAGTTGCTACCCGGAGTAAGTGCCGAAGACTCTCTTCATGAGACATGTCAACAACAGCACCATCGCGCACATCGGGTGCGAAACTCGCGAGTGCGCGTCGACCTGCAACTGCGCCATCGGCAACAACATAAGCTTCTGATCGATTACATGTTTGAATAGCGAATGATTCGGTGATTCCATCACGCGTGAGAAGAGTCTCCATGATTGTTCGACTATCCCGTTCACCTGCCAATTCAATCTCTTCAACGCTTGCACGATTGTGGGAAACTCGTACGCCACAGATAACCCCTGTATTCATCGCTCACCTCCCATTGTATTGCGTATCACGCGCGTTGCCTCTTGTCGTGCGTTATTTTCCCCCGTACGTAAACCCTTCCAAACGTCTGGATCGCGGACGACCGAGCGAATCGCATCACGGCGTTCCGATGGACTACACTCACGTCCGCGAAGTTCGGCACGAAGATCGGCAGTGAGGGTTGCCATTGCACCCGCGGATTCAATATCAGTCTCTATCTGTTCTCGAAGATACTTTGCGAGCGCCGGACTTCGACCACCGGTCGAAACAGCAACCTGAATAGGACCGTCTTCAACAGTTGCCGGAGTCATAACCTCATACGCTGTTGACAATGCGCGATTCTCCTTTGAATTCGCTTTTGACCGGTCGGCACGGTTGAGAAGGAGCTCATTATCGTGTGCAATATCTGCAATACTATTATTGAGTTCATCATTGCCTGTCGCAGCGATAATCAGTGTTGGATCCGCTCGTGTAACCCATTCATGGACATCCGATGGTGATGGTGCCGCACGAACTAGGCTTGCAGTACCAAAGCTATCTTTAGAAAATGTCGGGCTGATGACTATAACGTGCGCTTCAGAGCTAAATCGGCGTGCCTTCCGTGCACCGACAGGACCGCCACCAAAGATCATGACTTTTTCCTCAGTAAAGTCGTGGTATAATGGGATCATTCCGTTGTATATTTCTTTGCTATATTCCCTCGATAATCATCATCGAATTACACCACTCTTTTTGAATCATGTATATATGTATATCTGTATACCTGACACGCTATGAGACTGTATTCGCAGTTGCGCGCTCATCAAGTCGAATACCCGTTTTCTTCAAAATCTGCGTTGAGAAGAGTGAATCCCAATCATCATCAGCAACGTCCCAATGCTCATTCATTATTTCATAGATCATTTGGATTCGCCTCTCACTTTCCTCAACCGAGCGACCATGCGTCATCGCAAAGAAATTATACGACCAGACATCCTCATGTCGTGGTCGATGATAACAATGTGTCACAAACGGAAGTGAGGCAACTGCCGGACCAATCGTTTCAACTTGAGCATCAGGAACATCCCAGACTGTCATCCCATTTTCAGTGTATCCAAGTGAGTAATGATTCGGAACGACGCCGACTCGTCGAATTTTGCCTTCGAGATTAAATCGAGCAATTGTCTCAATTACCCATGATGGGTCCGCCTCAATCGCGTCAGCAACATCATGATACGGTGTTTCACTGATCGGTAATCCTCCCTGAATTTCAACGATTAGATCACGCTCTGGGGGTGTTAGCGTTTGTCGATTTATTGGTTCCGGCGTTGGACCAATGTCTGAGCAATCGATATCACCATCTGCAATCGGACCATCAAGAAGGAACTTTGCCTCGACACGGAATTCTTGCTGTTTCGGCATATTATATGTCTCCTGTCCCGTTTCTTGTTCAATCTCGTTGAGAACTGTCTCAACTCGATCAGCATCCGCGACGCTAACAACAAACCACATATTAAGATGTGGATGTTCACGTTCGTAATTATGCGCGACTTCACGGTGGTCATTCACTGCCTCAACAACCGAATCAAACCGATTCTTAGGGGCATGCATTGCAACCAATGTTGCTGTTCCTCCGATTTCTTCTGCATTCACCAGCGCACCAAAACGGCTTAGGACATCATTATGATTCAGCGTCCGGATCCGATTCAAAAGTTCCTCTGGTGTGATATCGACACCACGATCTTTTAATGCGGTTGCAGCCGATTCAAACGGTCGATTGACGACTGGAAATCCACCTTGAAATGCATTAATCACAGCACGATCGACTGTTGATAAGGTATCACTATCGGTCTCATTACTCGTTTCGCCATTTCCAGTGGTGCTGGTGGAGTTATTCCCCTGTGTCTTTGTCATATATGGCTCTCAGTATTCAGCGAGGATAAACGCATATACATCGGTTAGTAATTTAAATAAAAAATAGGTCAAAAATGATACACCGTAACAATCAAAATCTATCCTAATATATAATCAAAGATATAATACAATCGCACCTATGGAACTGTTGTGACATTTTTTATATATTCAATCGACTCAAGATCGTCTGCGATAGCCGCTTGTGTCGGTCCGGCTTCATAATAAAACACAAGATCAAATGTTCCCTTGCGAAGGAGCTGTTGACATTCCCACACAAATGACTCATCATCAATAGTCAGTCCTTGAAATTGATTCGATGCAAACTCTGAGGAGTCATTCCCAGCATAGATATATGTTTCTCCCTTTCCGATATGACTTGCAAGACACTCATTAATACTTACAGTGAGCTCCTGCATCTCAAGATCCTCTTCGCCAGTGAGATCTGTGTGTACAACTGTCCCAACAAGATCGATATCTCCAGGCTCGATAAGAGCCATTGTCCGTTGATAGAGATCTTTATCGACAGAATCGGTCATAAGCATATGTATGAGCCGGTAAAACAAGTATCACTCGCACTTCAGCGGCACTCTGACATCAATGATACTACTAGGGAATTGTCATCTAGATCTATATTCGATTTTGCTATCATTAATGCTCTCCGTAAATATATTAAATATTTGATCAATCTCATAATGCTCTTTTGAGAGGGATAAAACAGAAGAGACATACAAACCAGCATCATTGTATATGAGTATGTTTCGGCGTGTCCGTGGTGTTATACAGCGCGCCTATGGGCGAGCGCTCCAACGTCAAATCACAGAAGGACCGACGCACGTTGCCATTATCCAAGATGGGAATCGTCGCTATGCTAGAGAACAGGGTAACGATGCACATGAGGGGCATCGCGAAGGTGCACAGACAACAGAACGTGTTCTTGAGTGGTGTGAAGAACTTGGAATCGAAGAATTGACTCTGTATGCATTTTCAACAGAAAATTTCACTCGCCCAGATGCGGAACTACAGCCACTTTTTGATCTCATTGAGTCGAAACTATACGAGTTTGCTGACGCCGAACGGACACACGAAAACTCCGTCCGAATTGGTGCGATTGGTGATATTGATCGACTTCCACAGCGGGTCCAAAGCGCTGTTGAGTACGCTGAATCACAGACTGCTGCATACGATGACTTTCGGCTTAATATTGCGTTGGCGTATGGTGGTCGATCTGAACTCCTCCGTGCTGCTCGTAGTGTTGCACACGATGTCGATGCTGGTGAACTTGATCCATCCACAGTTGATGCTGAGACGGTTGAGTGTCGGCTCTCAAGACATACAACCCGTGACGTTGATTTGATTGTTCGAACAGGTGGTGATGAACGAACATCGAACTTCCTTCCGTGGCATGCAAATGGAAACGAGGCAGCTGTGTACTTCTGTGCGCCATACTGGCCGGAATTCTCAAAAATAGACTTCCTGCGGGGTCTTCGTACATATGAGTCACGAGAGGAATCATGGCGTCAATCACGCACCAAGCGTGCTGTTGCACTCGTCAGGGCTGTTGCTAAAACTGAGATTGAGGATGCACGGCAAGTTGCGGGTCGACTCCGAGAGCAACTTTCCCCAACAGGTGCTCGAGAAGTATCTGCTGAGCTCTCCCGACAACACGACTCACCAACTGACTCGGTTGATAGTGCCGACTGATATGTAATCCGATCAGAGACCTACTCGACTGCATCATTGTCCAAACCGTCGCTGACGATTCTGGTAATCAATCACTGCGCGGACGTAATCTCGGCGGCGGAAATCCCGCCAATTTACATCCGTAAAATACAATTCCGAATAGACCGATTGCCAAATAAGGAAATCAGAAAGCCGTTCAGCTCCCGTTTTGATGACTAAATCCGGTTCATCAGCAAAAACAAGTCGATCTTCAATTGTATCAGCATCAACTGTATCTGGGTCAATCGATCCTTCATCAACTGCTTCAGCAATCTGGCGGACGGCTGCTGCAAATTCACGCTTCCCACCCAATCCAATGTTGACTTGTATCGGTGCATCCGCTGGTTCAGTATTACTAGGCTGGCGGACAACAATCGATCGTGGGGTGGTGAGATCGCGAAATTCACGGGCAAGCGTTGGGACTACTGCCTCATCTAACACACTCACTGAAATTGTTACTCGTGTTGCACCATATTCGAATGCCCAATTAAGAAATTGCGAGAGCGTCTGATATGCGCCCTGTTCAAGTAAATCTCGTTCAGTGATGACCACAGCCACATGTGCTGGTGGCTTTGCGTCATGAAATCGATGACGTAATACGAGATACCAATCGTAAATGCCCACATATACACCAGTGATACTGGATAATATATGTCTCCGGGTTTGTCTTAATCTATATTGCCTTTCGGTGAGGCTGACTATATTCTATCTGTAGATAACAATCGCATGACGTGCGAAAACCCGTGTCGGGACCATTAAGTATATGTCGCCGATAGCGGCGTACGTGCAACCTACGCTCCGGCGGGCTGGTGGATTTGCCCTTATTGGGACCTTGGCGGTCACCGCTCCGGTGCTTGGTCAGGCTGCATTCGCACCCTTCGCCGCTGTTGGTATCATGGCTGCATTCCTGATCACCGACGGTCCAATTTTTGAATTATTCGCCCGCCCCGGCGATAGGCAGGATGGTCGACTAAATGGGCTTGCAGGATTTGCTCTTGCAGCCGCTGGACTCGCGATTTTATCAACAGAACTTGGACTTCCAGTTGAGTTGTTTGTTGCATCGGTTCTTATTCTTGCATATGGAAACCTCGGAAAACGACTCATCGCAGAGACGTCTGATGAACCATTTGTCGGGACTGCTGGATTTGTTATCACTGGGACACTGGCTGGCATTGCTGGACAATTTACGACAGCGACAATCATTGAATCTCAAGTCGTAATCCCCCGATATGTCTTCCTTGCGACTGCTGGGGCGCTTGTCGCAGCATTACTTCGTGAAATGCTTTTTGAACGTGATGATCCGCTTGTAATGCTTGCGAGTGGACTTTTATTATGGCTCTTTGCGTATCTTGGGAGTGGGGTTGAAGCAATTGAGCTTAGCGTGGCACTTGCTGTCACAGCCGCTCTTGGGTTTATCTCATATGCGCTTGGGACCGCATCTGTAGCCGGCATGCTCTCTGGAGTCCTTCTCAGTCTGCTTGTCATCGTCCTTGGTGGATTCGGATGGTTCGCTGTGGTTATTAGCTTCTTCAGTCTTGGCGCACTGTCGACAAAATATCGATATGATGAGAAGAAACAACGAGGCATTGCAGAGGAAAACGAAGGCGCACGCGGGACGGGAAATGTTCTTGGAAACGCTGCCGTTGCCCTGATTTGTGTCATCTGCTTCGCAGCAAGTGAGTCAATCCCTATTGACCCGGTGTTATTTCAATATGCTTTCGCTGGCTCAATCGCTGCCGCACTCAGTGATACACTCTCATCAGAACTTGGTGGATTATATGATAATCCACGACTAATTACAACATTTACACCGGTGCCTCCAGGGACTGACGGTGGGGTAACATGGCAAGGAGAGATATTCGGTATTCTTGGTGGGCTCATTATTGGAATTGTTGCATTTGCGTTGTTTCCATCAGTGGATGCTACTGGGAGTATAGCAATTGGAATCGCTGGGTTTCTTGGCATGACAGCTGATAGCATTCTTGGAGCGACGATTGAGGGTGACAAAGTTGGCAATGAGACAGTTAATTTAGCTGCAACGTTCATCGGTGCAATCCTGAGTGTCGGTAGCGCGATTACCTTACTGTGAACACATACCGTTCTAGTCATCCTACAGATTATCCACGGCTTATATCACTTCAACAGTATCTTTACTCACCGTCACCACACTTACTTCGGACCGTTGTCAGAACACAGAAGCTTGGTAATTGTCTTGTCTCAACCACGCAGGCAGCAGATGCTGTTGGATATGCACTTTGGCTCACCAGTACCGAGCAGACCGATCCTAGGACATCCGATCTTATTGAGGAATCAAAATATTATTCTGATGAAGATGATAAAGTACACACTGATAATATAAATATATCAAATACCGATGCGACAGCGAACGCACACCTTGCCGAGTTAGTTATCCATCCTACCTACCGACGGCAGAGGCGTGGATTTCAATTATTGAATGCGGTTTTCACCCGACTTAATTCTGGAACTCGACTTACACTCAATGTTGCTGTCAATAATAGCCCGGCACGAGCGTTGTATGAAACTGCCGGATTCAATCCAGTCTGTCGCCATGAGGGGTTTTATCAAATCGAGACAAATAATCAAACCACTGAGTTGGATGCAATCACATATGCGAAGATGATTCAGCAACTGTAATGAACATCCCAGATAGCAGCACTAAGAATTACCAGTGAACTACCCTGCTCTACTGCGCTCGGAAGCTCGCCCCTCGCTTGCTGAGGACAGGGCTTCCTGTTTCTGCGTCGGAATGTATACCAAATGTGGGCACGGGATTCCAGACTCCGCAGGCGATTTCCCTTCAGGGGCGGTTCGGAGTGAACCACTCCTACCTGTGGATACTCGCCCACAATCGACAGTGCGCGCTTTTTGTTGCGCTTGGACACTGTCAGAAGCGTAGGAAGTATCGTATCATTAATTATGCCAAGAGGAGAATATCTGTATCGATTGAACTGTATGAATAACTGATGACGGTGCTGTATCCCCGCCCTACTCACTCGCTTCGCTCGTTTCTTGAGGACGGGGGATTAGCACCCGTATTCAGCTCAGTAGCTCATCTGCTGTCCGCAATTGCAGACCAACTGGTCGCTTCACGAACTCATCTGTTGATGCAGCGATAATCTGCTCAACACCGCGCTGTGAGGCGATATCAAGCAGTGGCTGCGTGATATCTCCATCGGCGATGACACCGTGTGGAACAGCATCGGCTGTCTTAACGGCATCAACAGCGGTTGCAACTGGTGCTTCCGTGAGCGTTGTATACTCTTCATCAACAAGCCGAACGCACCCTGTGTCTCCACCAACGACTGTGCGTGCGTGATCGCGTAACGAACTGGGCTCTTCGGATTCCCCCGCTGAGTTATCCTGAGCACCGTTGTCAGACTTTGATGCTTCCTCAGACATATCCGGTTGCCCCTCGACACTGCTTTGGACATCAGTAACGGAGTTTTTATTAGTATTTGATTGTGTCTTCTCAGGTGAATAATTCACATCCGTCTCTGTCTCTGTCTCTGGTTCTGTCTCTCGTTCTGACTTATCCACGGATTGATTAGGTGACTGGGATGATTGTGCTTCTGATGAAATGGTATTTACACTGTCTAAGTTGTTTGAATCTACTGCTGAATCAGTTGTGACAGATTCTGATTGAACCTGGGAGCTATTATTTGCTGTTGAAATATGTTGATTGGTGGTACGTTGCTCGACATCATCTGAGTGTGTTTCAGTTGCTGATTGATCGTTTGTGATTACATCTGGCGATTGGTCTCTATGTGCATTATCAACGCCTGATGTGTCCGTATGATATTCTGCTGCCGATATGGCTTTAGAACGCACTTTTCCTTCACCATCAGTGACTGTTGTTTGGGATGATGATTCGTCAGTATCGCTGGATTCAGTATTGAGACCAATATCTGCATTAGTGGCGCTACCAACATCAGGCTCATTATCTACCCTACGGTTGGGATCAATCTCCACTGCGTCAATTGAGATTTTCTCTCGGAGTGCATCAAATACAGCTGCGCGTTTGAGATCCTCTACAGATTTGTTTTCGGGGGCGAATGCAACATAATCAACATCGCCGACTTGGCTTAATTCACGAAGAATGAGATCACCACCACGGTCGCCGTCAAAGAAAGCTGTCGTCGTTCGATTGTGTGTCAACTTGGCTATCGACTCTGGGATATTGGTCCCCTCGACTCCAACTGCATTCTTGATCCCATACTGAAGAAGTGTCAGTACGTCGGCACGTCCCTCAACGATAATAACTGCATCAGAATCAGCAACATGCGGACCAGCAGGGAGACCGCCGTATTCATCAATTTCTCCGATTCGAACACTTTCTTTAACCTCCTCAAGAATCTCTGAAGAAGTCATCACACTTTCATCAAATGACTCAACAAGAAGCTCTTTTGCTCGTTCAACGACTTCACGACGTTTGGCTTGCCGGACATCCTCAATGTTAGTAACTTCAACAGTCGCATCACATGGTCCAACCCGAGTAATTGTCTCGAGCGAGGCAGCAAGAATTGCTGTTTGAACACGATCAAGACTACTGGCGATTGTAACCTCGCCAAAAGATTGACCATTCTGTGAATCAATGTCGGCATCAATTCGCCCGACTTTTGAGGACTGCTGAAGATCACGAAGATCGAGTTCGTCGCCCAGCAATCCCTCTGTTTGACCAAAGATCGCTCCCACAACGTCAGAGCGCTCAACGATTCCGTCTGCAGTAATCGCGGCGTGGATGAGATATTTATCTGAGTCGTTCATGATAATTCCCCCTGCGGGGTGAATGATGATATGATGATGTCACATCTCTGTGACGTATTTAGATACGGCTTGCTCGCGGCAAATACTTGTCGTATATCGTACACCACAGTGTCACCACGGTATTGTTAGGGGACCTCATCATAGCAATCGACGACAGCAATGAATTAGGTATCAATATTTCGCCGCTTTTGAATAAAATATCTCTTCAACAGCGTTAATGAAAGCTTGAAGAACAACGTTTAGGTGTATCAATCAACTATTATCAGATATGACCCGAAATCAGAGGGATTATATATGGATCGGGGTTTTTGCAGTGCTTGTCACATTCGCCATCCCATGGTTTCTATGGGGAAACACCGTCACGTTCGGAGGTCTTCCAGTGTGGTTATGGTGGCATATCGGATGGATGTGTATTGCAGCGGTTGCATTTGCCGCTTTTACCCGCAACGCATGGGACCGTGGTATGGATGTTCCAATAACAGGTGTTGATGATGGCATGGAGGACCGAGCAGATGGCTGAATCGGCAATTGGCATTGAACTAGGCGTTGTTGCTGCATATCTCGTTCTTGCTCTTAGTGTTGGGATTGTTGGATACCGATTAACGGGCAGCGATGCTGAAGATTATTATCTTGCCAGTCGTTCGCTTGGAACAATCGTACTGCTTTTTACCACCTTTGCGACTCTTCTCTCGGCGTTTACATTCTTTGGTGGTCCAAATCTCACATATGGTGCTGGTCCTGAATGGATACTTGTCATGGGGCTAATGGATGGCATCCTCTTTGCAATCCTTTGGTATGTCATTGGATATCGGCAATGGCTTGTTGGTGAACGCCATGGCTATGTAACACTCGGCGAGATGCTTGGCGATCGCTTCGCCTCAGCGCGATTGCGATATCTTGTTGCCGGTGTGTCATTATTTTGGCTGTTCCCATATATCATGTTACAACAGATGGGTGCAGGCGAGGCACTTGTTGGACTCACTAGTGGCGCAGTGCCATATTGGGCGGGTGCAGCACTGATAACCGTTTTTATGATTATCTATGTCGCCGCGTCGGGACTTCGTGGGGTTGCATGGACCGATACCCTTCAGGGTATATTTATGCTTGGTATCATCTGGATTGCTGTTGCATGGGTGCTGTCAAGTGCAGGCGGCATGGATTCGGTTTCGACTGCGCTTGCAACATCAAATCCAGAGTTTCTCTCACTTGGTGGTGGATTATATTCCCCACAATGGATGATTTCAACAGCAGTGACAATTGCCTTTGGCGTCACAATGTTTCCACAGATCAATCAGCGATTCTTTGTCGCTAAAAGTGCTACAGTGCTAAAGCGCTCATTCACGCTATGCCGATCCTTGTCTTATTACTCTTTGTTCCTGCGTTTCTCCTTGGGTCATGGGCCGCTGGATTGGGAATTTCTGTCCCATCAGGATCAAATGTTATTCCTGTATTATTAACTGAATATACCCCAGCATGGTTTGCTGCACTCGTCGTTGCCGGTGCTATGGCAGCGATGATGTCATCATCAGACTCGATGCTCCTCTCTGGGTCATCATATCTTACTCGTGATATTTATCGACCCCTCATCAACCCAACAGCATCAACGAGTCGGGAAGGATGGATTGGAAGATTTGGAGTTGCTGGATTTGCACTTGCAACATTTGCTGCCAGTCTGTTCCGCCCGGGGACCTTGTTGAAATCGGCGATACAGCATTTGGTGGGTTCGCACAACTGACGCTCCCAGTATTAATTGCACTATATTGGTCACAAACAACACGACAGGGAATGTTTGCTGGAATTGCTGGTTCTCAAGTATTCTATCTCTTACATGTATTTATTCCATCGACCACCATCGCTGGCGTCACGGTGTTTGGATCAACATATTTAACCTGGGACTTTGCGCTGTATGGAATCGTTCTTTCGCTTGTATTGACTGTCGGTGTTTCTCTTATTACAACCGCTGGAGCCGATGAACAGACCGAGGCGTTCGCCGTTGGGTCACGGTCACAGTCACGCGCAGATTAAACCCGTATGTTCATTTCAGCCATCACACTCAAAAGCCAATTTGATGCATCTGTGCATGGATGGTATCAAACTCATGTTTAATATAAACGATATGAGTATCCTGAGATGTGGACATGGATGCTGCCATTGGGTGATTTCGCCACAGATTAATAACAGTAATATACGATATATGTAGTATAAATTTATCTCAACTAATCGAACACCAACAATGGTAACACCATCTCCATTCTATCAAGTTGTATGCAGACACACGTGGTCCCCGTTGGATTTGATTACGATCGGCTCATTGCACCGCTGATACGAGATCAAGTAGATGTTGACCGCGTTATTCTGCTTGAGGGCGCGGTGGGCAGTGAATCAAACGTTGAGTATTCTCAAAATCTCTCTAAAAAACTTGAGAAGGATTTCAAGAATTTACTAGGTGCTGATACGAATCGTGTCGTCGTTGCGGATGTATACGATTATGACGCTGCATTTGAGCAGGCATATGATCTCATCAATGATCAACTCGACATTGCGAAAGATGCAGAGGTATGGGTGAACGTCTCAGCAATGCCCCGTCCGGTCTCATTTGCGTATGCTACGGCTGCTCATTCAATTATGGTTGAACGCCAAGCCGATAGAGATCGGATTCATACGTACTATACGGCCCCTGAAAAGTATCTTGAGACGGAACTCGCTGAGGAAGTGCGTGCTGCGAAAGAACTTCTTGGGGATATTCTTGATAGTAGTAACGCCACAGAATTTGATCAGCGTATTCGCGAGCGACACCAGACAGCTGCTGATCTCATTGAAGAATTTGATGAACGGGGGACGACAATCGGCGCTAAGCCTGTGGATGGTGGACATATCATTGAACTTCCAGTCGCTTCATTTCGGAACGTCAAACCATTCGAAAAGATCATTTTGTTTGAACTCGGTGAATACGGAGAGTTTGATTCGGTCTCAGAACTTGCTGAGATGCTCGCGCGTGACATGAATGAGGAATATACTGACTCATTCCGCTCGAAGGTGATATATAATGTCGATCGTCTTGGTCCCGGTGGAAAAGGATATATCGAACAGGAGGACCGTGGAAAATCATATCGAACCCGACTTTCACATATTGGCCAACTTTGGGTACGAGCACACGCTGAGGATGATGATGTCCTTGCACAGCAAGTTCAAGCAGAAACTGATACCTATCAAAATTAATGATGATATTTCACTTCTACCAATAAGCCTAATAATTAAATCGCATCGTCAGATTGTGAGATGTGCCAGTAGCCACCAATCGAAACACCAGTTTCTATTTATTCCTAATAACTGATGTACCCATATTTTCGCTTCCAGTGACACATGGTATGAGCATATATCCTCCTCAGTCATTGCTATCAATTATTCTCCATGAGACAATCATGAACGAGTTTTGATCTTATAGATACGCGTTGAGAGTGCAAAGAACGTTGCAATAAATGTGAGCGTAATCGCGCCGGCAGCTGCAAGGTGGAGTGCAGTTGAGTTTCCGACAGTGGTTGTGTCTGCCACCGGAATTGCGGTATGATGCGGGTCGCCAACAATCGGTATGAGATAATCGACAATATCGTTGAATCCATACCATATAAGCGCAACACCCACAGCCCGAATAGGAAAGTCTGCAATCCGATGTAGCACAAACGCTTCGATAACCATTCCGAGATGACTAATAAATAAAAATAGATACAGTGGCGTCCATGTAACAGATAAGAATGCATCCGCAAACACAGTAAGTACATACGGTGTCCATAGCCCAAGCTTCCAACAGCCAAAAAAGGCAAGAGCGGCAAGATATTCATTCGTTTTTCCACGCCACCACGTAAAAAACGCGAGCGCGATGAATAATGTTGCAAGTGGGCTATCAGGGACAAATGGCCACATGATGACCGGCTCGCTTGCGAACTGCCATGTGATGAGTGGATCAGTTTGCGGGATGGGATGAAACCCATAATACCAAAACCCAAACAATGTCCCAAGCACGTTGATAATAATTATTGCTGGAACCAATCGGAGTCCAAGATTCTCAAGCCATCTCGGCACCGGCGAGAGCCACCGCGGAAGTCGGTCTGCACTCGGCAGTCCCTGACCGGATGTAAGTCGATGAAGTGCATCGGATATAGACATATATTACACTGTGAGTTATCGCCGAGATACAAGATTGATAACACCGCACAGGTGGTGATACCAATACACAATTTCTCATGGGAAGCTTCATCGAATAAATCTCCCGCATTGCCACCAGTCAAGAATGAAAACGAATCTAATGTTCATACTAGAATAAATCCGACCGCTTGTATACTGAGACCATTTTATAATACGGTCACTGATATCGTCTAAACGCCGCGTGCGCGCACGAGTGAATCGGTTTAAGTGTGTTCGGGTATAATTAAACATATGTCCGAGAAGACCGATCTGTCTGAATTACGCCGCGGTACGGAATTAGTGAAACGTGGGTTCGCACGGATGCAAAAAGGCGGCGTGATTATGGATGTCGTTGACGCCGAACAAGCACGGATTGCAGAAGACGCAGGTGCAGTCGCTGTGATGGCGCTTGAATCTGTTCCAGCAGACATTCGAAAGCGTGGCGGTGTTGCTCGGATGCCTGATCCAGACATTGTCCCTGAAATCATCGATGAAGTTTCAATTCCGGCGATGGGGAAGTCCCGAATCGGACACACAAAAGAGGCAGAAATCCTCGAATCTCTTGGCGTCGATATGATCGACGAAAGTGAGGTTCTTACCCCTGCTGATGACCGGTATCACATAGATAAGCGCCACTTTACCGCACCATTTGTTTGTGGCGCACGAAATCTTCAAGAAGCACTTCGTCGGATTGACGAAGGGGCAGCAATGATTCGGACAAAGGGTGAAGCTGGAACCGGCGATGTGAATCAAGCAGTTCATCATCAACGAAACATCAAGAGCTCAATCCGTGAACTCATTGGAAAAAGTTACGAAGAGCGTGAAAGATGGGCACGTGATCATGAGGCACCTGCAGAACTTGTTCATGAAACCGCTGAGATGGGTCGTCTCCCGGTCGTGAATTTCGCGGCTGGCGGCATTGCAACTCCAGCCGACGCTGCATTAATGATGCATCATGGCTGCGATGGGATTTTCGTTGGATCGGGTGTTTTCGGCGCTGAAAATCCACGTGCGATGGGTCGAGCAATTGTTGAAGCTGTAAACAATTGGGATGATCCTGATGAACTCGCTCAGATTGCATCCAACCCTGGTAAAGGCATGAAAGGCGAAGCTAACGCTGATCTATCTGAGGGCGAGAAACTGCAGACTCGCGGCGTGTAAACAGCCGGTTTTGTTAATTTTCGGCAAGTAAGCGTTTTTGACCTATTTGACGGCTATCGGAATGATAAACCTCTTTTTGACTTACAGTTAATCGCTGGATTTGGTGCAAGGATCTTTCATATTTATCTCCAGAATAAACGATCATGAATTGAGTAACCCGTGGCTTTTACAATCGCTTCAACATATATCAACAGCGCTCCACGCAGAGCGAGTTCGTGGAATGAGGATGGGTAGCTTACAAAGCGCTCCGATCTAGACAGGCTTACATTCCGAACGAATGGTAGGGTTTGCGAGTCAAGAAATCAACTGAGTCATCCAGAGGTCAGGTGATCCTAAAAATCTCGATGTTACCTTTAGAATAATGTCGCACCGGCACTTACACATGTCTGGTATGCGCGGGCTTCAACATCAGCTGTCTCAAATGCATCAATCATCGCCGCAGCAACAGCACGACGTCTTTCTGCCTTGCATACGGCAAGAATCGCGGGACCTGCTCCCGAGACGGTAACACCTGTTGCTCCAGCAGTTAGTGCTGCCTCACGAACAGTATCGTATCCAGTGACCAATTCTGCTCGCGCTGGCGTCACAACGTGCTCATCCATTCCTGCTCCGACCAACGCTGGATTGCTTTGACACATTCCAACGGTGAGCGTTGCTGCGGACCCGACTGTATGAACTGCTTCCTCCATCGTTATCGAGTCTGGGACAACTCGACGAGCATCCCGCGTCGAGACGGCAATTTCTGGAAGACATGCAACAAGAGGGATCGTGGTATCAACGGTTGTGACCGTGCTATTTCGAGCGATAGTAAATCCACCAAGTAGTGCTGGTGCGACATTATCAACATGTGCTTCGCCAGAAACAATCGCTTCGCCCTCAGCAGCGATTGGAACGAGTTCTGTCCGCGATAGTCCGCGGTCGTATAATCCATTAAGTGCAACAGCCGCGGCTGCTGCACTGGCGGCTGATGATCCAAGCCCCGAAGACGGTCGAACACCCTTGTCAATTTGAATCTGTGCAGGAGCATCAAGTGCCTCTGCGACAGCACCAACAACATTTGAATGTGGATCTTCCGGAATATATTGGCTTCCAACCCCAGTTACCTCAATCGTTGTCTTATCGGCGCGCTCAACGCGGACAATGTCAGCGGGACGATCAAGTGCAACGCCAAAAACGTCAAACCCACTACCAAGGTTTGCACTTGTCGCAGGCGCCCTGACCGTCTCCATACGCATCAGATTGCCAAACTGCGGGTAAAAAGGTAGCGAACGAGTACCCAACAAGTGAATTATACCGACTTGCTTAGATTTATCTCCTGAAGAACGTAGCTTAGGCTGTATTCGTCAGATAATATATCTAGAGATATTGATCCTATTCCTCCGAGAATTATGTCATATACAATATCTGATATACAACATGCAATATATACTGCAGTCATACATCCGCACACATTGCTTATTCAAGCGGAACACACTTGATGGACAATTGAATAGTGAGTATCATGATTGGTGTCGTCGGGGGCGGCATTGCTGGATTAGCTGCGGCATATCGGCTTCAACAAGCGGGACATGAAGTGCAGGTATTCGAAGCCACAGAAACGGTTGGTGGGCTTGCAGCTGTGTATGAAACAGCCGGTGACGATATTGAGCGATTCTACCATCACCTCTCAAAGTCCGAAGAAACAATCGTTGCACTCGCTGAAGAGCTGGGACTGGGGGATCGTGTTGAATGGCGTATCGGAACAAATGGATATTACGTCGATGGAACTGCACATCCACTCAATACTCCCTTAGACATTATTACATATCCACATCTAAGTCTGTACGACACTTTCAGACTTGGATTGTTGACTCTTGGCGTTGATATTCGCGATGGCATTCCAGATCTTGACGCATATGACGATCTTGCGGCGTATGAGCACATGACTGTCCGAGAGTTTGTCGAGAAACATACCACCACGGGCGTGTATGAGAGCTTCGTCGATCCATTGCTTGATGGGAAATACGGTGATCGAAAACATGACGTTTCAGCTGCATGGTTCCTTGGGCGTGTTCGATTCCGTGGTGAGCGTGATCCGTTGCGGGGAGAGGTGCTTGGTTACTTCGATGGTGGTTTTGGTGTATTGCTTGATGCGCTTATTGATGCTGTCGGTCGTGAGAATATCATGACAAATGCCTCTGTGACTGACATCACCATTGACTCAGAGACGAACGCTGTGAGTTCACTCACAGTGACCGATACTACAGGGTCGAAAGACGATACAGACACAATGTATTCAGTTGATTCGGCTATTGTAGCGACAATGCCAAATGTATTAGAATCACTCACAGGCTATACATGCGATATTGATTTCCAGGGAGCTGTCTGTGGACTTATGAGCATGGATGAGTCCGTATTAGATACATATTGGCTTAATATCGCACACGATGCGCCATTTGGGGCTCTTATTGAACATACGAACTTTGTTGATCCTGAAAGATATGGCGGTGATCATTTGATGTATATCGCCGCATACGTTCAGGACCAAACAGAGGACCTCTGGCAGGCTGATGACGAAAGTGTACAAAAACAATGGCTCACAGAAATTGAATCGATGTTTCCGGAGTTCAGTCGAGAAAATATTAATGATATTCGTATCTCACGGAATCCTCGTGCAGCACCGATATATGAACGTGGCTATCTTGATTTAGTTATTCCGTATGATATTGGAGAGACAGTCGGTGACGGGATTTATTACGCTGGGATGGCTTCGGCAGCACAGTATCCGGAGCGTTCGCTCAATGGCGGGGTTGTTGCTGGATACGAAGCAGCCGACCGTATTATTAAAACATTCGATAACGGTGAGAATACAACTCAGAGTAGCACTGATATTGATGATACACGAAATACAAACCCAATGCAGTCATCAACTGTGCGACCAGATGGTGGCTCATAATATCAAATTGCTATTATGAAGAGCCACAGACTGTGCGATGTAGCACGGCAACTATTTATTTAATGATTAATAATTTATCATATAGAAACACAGCTGATTGAGCGGTGGCGAGTGAGTTGGATTCCGTCTGCTGCTTAGGCTACTCACAGGTAAACAAAGCAGATACTGCCTACTCTAACGTTATTCGACGTATAGAAGCTGTGGGTCAAACCATCGTTCCTTCAGGATGGGGGAAGACCTCAAGCTTCAGTTATCTCATCGGTGTCAGTATCAACATCTTGGAGTCCAGGTGCATCTTCAACATTAATAGTATCTGGCTCTGTTTGACTACCGACAGTAAGTTCGCCAGACTCAGTTTCAACGTATACGTCGTCCGCAAATCCACCCTCGGCATGTGGATGTTCTGGGTTATTAAGCCGTCCTGGCGTTGATGATGCTGCAATGATATTTTGTGTTTTGAAATCACCAAGTGGACTTGCGATGTCGATATTATATCTATTAAAGAACTCCTCATACCGCTCATAATGCGTTTCAAGTTCTTCCGCAGGGAATTCCATCATTTCTGTCCATCCATGATTATAAAAGTCGAAATTCGCTTGAATATGCGTGATTTCCCGGGCTTCTGCCTCAGTAAATCCTTCCTCAAGTGCACAGACATACGTTTCAAATGTGCAATCAAAAAATGTCTCAAGATGTGGCTCTCGTTCCTCGCGGTACTCAGGGTCGGCTTTCTTCCCAAAAATACTGACATGAAGATCCACGAGTTTTTCTGTCGCGATATCACCAATAATAGGCATCGTGAGTGCCTTCTTTGCGGCGAAATGTCGAATATTCTGACGAATTTTCATCAACCCTGGATTAGTTTGAGCGAACTTCAAGTATCCGATTGTATATGTATATTACACCACTCATACATGTGATTGTAATCAATCTACAGGCGGAACAAGGCGAGTGCCTCGAGGCTTTGATTTGACCTCGAGGCAGTTCACGGCTGCCATACAAACGGTTCATATGAAGAGATCTGAATTGCAGATATTATGTTATAGGTTGGTGTGTGTATTAATATCGTTGTTAAGACCTGGGCACTCCTGATAGCAATTCACTTTTAATCCCGACGCAAACACTCTACATATGACCCAGTCGTACGTGATTATCGGTGACGGGGTTGCGGGGAGCTCCGCCGCTGAGACACTTCGTGGGGAGGCACCTGATGCTGATATCACCGTTCTCACCGATGAAGGCGAGTCGTTATATAATAGAATTCTAATCAAGGAGTATGCAAAAGGAAAGCTCCCAGCGGCGCCAATCTCAATTCACGATGTGTCTTGGTATGATGATCGTGATATTAATCTCGAATTGAATACCCTTGTCGTTGATATTGATGTTACTGAGCATACAATTGAGACACATCATGGCGACGTGTATGACTGGGATAAGCTCCTTCTCGCGACAGGTGGGACGCCGACACAACTGCCGGTTGAGAACGCTGACGCAAATGGAGTCCATCACTTCTGGACATTCCAAGATGCTCGAGACATCAAATCAAACATTGAGTCTGCGGACAGTTCCGTTATTGTTGGAGCAGGATTACTCGGGATTGACCTCGCAGCTATCACTGCCGCACAGGACGTCGAAGGAAAGTACTTGATGCGCGGGGATTGCTGGTGGCGATATGCGCTTTCCGAGCAGGGTGCATCAATTATTCATGATGCGCTTCGTGAACGTGGCGTTGAGCCCGTGTTCCAGTCAGGAGTTGATCACTTTGAGGTCGATGAGACTGGTCATGTAACTACAGCCGTTGACCCAAATGGTGACCAGTATGATGCTGACTTCGTTGGTATTGCGATTGGGTTGAATTTCAATACTGAGATTCTCCAAAATACCCCAATCGAGTGTGATGATGGGATTATTGTCGATGAATATATGCAGACAAGTCACGAGGATGTATTCGCTGCAGGCGATATCACACAGTTTTATGACCGGATACTTGGAGAACGTGGGCAGAATGGCGCATGGGGGTCGGCAAAAGAGCAAGGATCGATTGCAGCAAAAAACATGATTGAGTATAATTCAGAACCATTTGAGTGGGTCTCATCATACTCGATTACTCACTTTGATTTCCCATTCCTCTCATTTGGACATCCAACCCTTGGTGATGATACTGCCGAGGCAAAACACTCCGACACTGAATGGCGACGATTAGCATTTAAAGATGGGCGTATTGTCGGTGGCGTTCTTATCGGTGACCTCTCACCACAATCGAAATATAAACAACTGATGCGAGAACGTCGCGTTGTCTCTGGTCAGCGTGATATATTGATGCAGGAAGAATTCGAATTAGACGATCTTGAGCCAATAGAAACAGTTATCGAGTGAGTGAACTGCCTCGGGATTAGCCGTCATGATATCCGGATTACAATTCTGTGAAGTACCCGACGCATAGTGGCATCGGGAACTCGCGCTGCTTTCCGTTTAGGTCCAGATACGACTCAGCGCTCGTTTAATACGTGAGGACGGTTCGGATAATGATCAAGAGGATAGATTCGACCACGATAATATAAAATAGACATAATCTTCAAGATGCATCTGAATCTAGATTCATATATTTTTATCTGATAGAAATAATATCTATGACTAACAGACTTTATACGAAGTCATGAAGTAAAGCTGGACCGATGCAATTTTTGATGACTGTCCAGTAGCATAGTTAAGATCAATATAATTATGACCAATAGTATATACAGTTTACATTCGAAAAAAAAGAGCAAAACTGCTCACTCGCGTGTCCGAACTGATGGCGGAGCACCAGGTGGTGACGCGGATATGACGCTTGCATTTGAGTTAGAAGCGTTACGCGCGCTTGCAGATCCGAATTCTGTATTTAATGATGCGCGGCAGTGGACAGAATACGTTGGCGTTGTGAGTGAGAAGCCAACATATGTTGTTACAAACTTCACCCGGAAACATCGGGTGAGACAGGATTTCTTCTCAGGACCACGTGGAGTCGAGGCAAGTCTTGAGAATGTCAAACAACAATTTGAAACAGCCCGTCACGTTCTCGTCAGTAATGACCAGACCGATGCTGATGTTGCTGAAAGTGTTGATTGGGAATTCCTCCCGCTCGACAATGCAGCGTCCGCTGCCGGGTGGGAACTAGCTGAGGCTACAGAGACAGATGATCCGTTTGAGTCGAACGAACGTGATGACTGGCCCTAGTCACTCTCATTCTTAATGGCTATCTCGATTGTGTCTCTGATTGGTCTTACTACTATCCTGAATGTAATTATCTCAGCTTCAGATATACATGTGTATACTATGAATTATATATCCTCTTCGTTGATTTTGACCAGACAAATATTCGTCTTTACAGAACGAAAGCATTAATCGAATACCGTTCTAGGGTCTCATCGATGAGTCACCAGTTGCCTGATGTTCAGGCAAGTCGTCCCGATGTCACCGTCGGGTTGAGTCAGGTCGGAGTCACAGACGTTGATAAACTCGTGAAGATCGAGCGCGATGGAGAAACCCCACTTGTATTAATGGCTGAATTCGAGGTGTTTGTTGACCTCCCAAGTGGTCGGAAAGGAATCGATATGAGCCGAAATATGCAAGTAATTGATGAGACGCTTGAGGCGGCTGTCTCAGGGTCTGTTTCTCGCGTTGAGGATATGTGCGGTGATGTTGCAGAGCGACTATTGGAAAAACACGAATATACAACAACTGCAACAGTCGAGATGACCGCAGATCTAGTTATGCATGAAGATACGCCAGCAAGTGAACTTCCAACACAAAATACAATCTCGATACTTGCCAGCGCGACTGCGACTGATGAGGGAACACGCGAAGAAATTGGAGCAGAGGTAATCGGAATGACAGTATGTCCATGCTCTCAAGGAATGTCTGCATCCAGAGCTCGTGATGTGATGCATGATCTCGATATTGAGGATGAGACAATTGAGACGTTTCTTGAGCAGGTCCCGCAACCGGGGCACTCACAGCGAGGACATGCAACACTTACAGTTACAGCAGATGGATCACCAGATGTTGATTTGATTGAACTCGCTGATATCGCTCGCGATGCAATGTCTGCGCGGATCTATAACCTTGCAAAACGTCCGGACGAAGACTATATGACATATCATGCGCATGCCGATGCAAAGTTTGTTGAAGACTGTGTTCGCTCAATGGCTGAACAGGTTGTCAATTCATTTGACCATCTCGCTGATGACGCTGTTGTTCGAATGAAACAATCAAATGATGAATCAATTCATCAGCACAATGCACATGCCGAACGTGAGGTTACACTTGAACAATTGCGAGCAGAGGTTAGTGCATCGTGATATTCTCTTCAAAATAAACGACGGAGTCTCCCACACGCGGAGACTTTCTGGATTGTGAGATTGAGAATTTTACAGTTCAAAAAGGAACGCTGGTATTGCCACGCCACTATACCGTACCTACTGTCGAGAGACGGGGATTCGGGGTTATTTTCTGCGTCCTGCACCTCATTCGGCTGATGTATAGGCGGTTCGGGGCGACTGCCTCAGGGCTTGACCCTGGGTGAGTTCACGAGGTGGCTTCCACGACGAAAGAAAGAATCTCAATCTGTCTCATTGAAACAGGGCGTAGAAACCGCCTCGGTCAGCATTCAGCATCATAAAAACAGTTTTAACCGATATACAGGCGCTGTGCCCCAGGTTAACCCCAGTGCAAACGCCACCCAGCGTGGAGGTATGGCGGTCGCAGTCCCGGTACAAAGCGCTGTTAGTGATTCCAATCGATGAGATCCGGTAGCAACTCTTTCACTCTGTGAGCATTGACACCGCGTTCATTATTTCATCCGGCGTAGTTGCAGTCTCGACTTTTGACCCACGGGTGAGACGGGCTGAATCGTGTTGGATATCCGAGACACTAGGTATAACAATCGCTTCGTGATCAGCAATGCGCAGCGCGGCACGATGAAGATCTGACCCTACCCCAGCACCTATTCTCACAACGAGCATTGGTCGTGTTACCCGTGCTGTGGCTGCTCCATACCCAGCGACTTGGACACCCAACCGGTCACGAGCACCCGCAAATGCTGCCAGTGCATTTGTTGCAACTGTACTATATCGCTTAGTATCGCTTACAACTGCAAGCTCAAACAGTGCTTCTGCCATCTCAACGGTCGCATCAAGTGGTCGAAGTGGGCAATCAAGCAATCCGGGACCAGTTGTCAGACCATCTCGAAACGCTCCATTAGCGTCAGGATCATAGAGTGCATCTATTGCCGCATCAGCAACAGCACTCGCAATTGACATGGGAGTATCACTGAGCGCATCTACATCTGGTCCAAGCACTTGATGTGCGGTGACGAATGCATTGATGATGCGAGCATGGTCTTCTAATAATAGCACAGGCTTAGAAGAGTCAATATCGGCTATTTCTGTGATGACTGTCGCATCATCAGCTATGCTAGCGTTATCTGATTCTCTGTCATACTTAGCATGAAGAACAATTCCATTATCAATAATAAACGCTGACTCAAGCGTCGCGAGTGCACGACGACTATATTCATACGCTGCTTTGTCATCGGTATATGCACCGAGTGTCAATAGTGCATCTGCCATGAGTGCGTTTGATCCTGCGTACGCTGTTAAGTCACGACGAGTGTCGGCGGTTGTCTCTGATGCCTCTGTTACCGACTCATTCTCCGACCGCGGAACAGTGCTTTTTCCGAATGCTTCACCATTCCATAGTTGATCAATAAGAAATTGCTGTGTGCCGTATGCGGGATCAAGCAGTGTTTCCTCACCCGTATAGAGATACCCATTTACGAATGCGCGAATAAGCGCAGCGTTTGTATCAAGAATTTTCTCTTTATGCGGTGTCGACCAATCGCGGCTGTTAGCGTATCGGTAGAATCCGCCTATATCATGGTCATATAATGACTCCGCAATCACACGAAGTGTCTCAATTGCTTGGCTTTGTTTTCGTTTAAGGGCGAACTCAATCGTCCGCGGAAGTGGGAACTTTGCATTATCTCCCCACCCCGCAAATCGATCATCCCATTTTGACTCAAGTTGCCCGACAAGATGTGACTCGATACGCTCATCGACCGTTCCTGTTGGCGTTGGATTATCTGTGAGCGCCTGTGGGACTCGGCCGGCATCAGCACCCCTTTCAGCCCAGACAGACCGAACGGAGTCAATGACTTGTCGCATCCCATCAGGTCCAAGATATGCCGCACCTGTGAGTAACTTTCCTGTTGGCGTGCAGAAGACAGTCGATGGGAATCCACCCATATTATATCGCTCACGGACCCGTGGATGACGATCGATATCGACACGGATCGGAATAAATCCATCATTAATATTAGCGGCGATACGTGGTTCAGCATATGTTTCAATATCCATCTCACGACAACTATTACACCAAGTTGCTGTCAATGAGAGAAGTATTGGTGTATCACTTGCCTGCGCTTCGGTAAACGCTTCATCACCCCACTGACGCCACTCGATGCGGGTCGGATCCTCAATCACAATACGATATCAGTGATGACGCATCCTAAGAGCTTCGAGGGTAAATGATAAATATAATTACATGTCATAACGGCAACTGAGATTAATACTGACACAAGGTCTATCAACGCTGATTGAGTATATGTTATATGAAGACTCGATGGGTGATCGTAGGGCTATTATCGATTCCACTCGTTGATACACTGCTTCTTGTGCCGATTGCGACAGCCATCGGTCTCCTCACAACAGTGCTTATTGTTGTCCTAACTGGTCTTTTTGGAATGGTGCTTGTTCGTGCTGAGGGTCGGACCACAATACAACGAATTCAACAGAAGATTGCACGAGGAACGCTTCCGACAAATGAACTAATCGATGGGGGGTTACTCATCGCTGCTGGTGCATTTTTATTGACACCCGGGATTGTCACTGATATAATCGGATTCGCAAGTGCAATTCCGGTAACACGATACCCGATTCGAATTCTCACAAAACGATATATCGTCACTCCGATACTTGATCGGCGAACAAATGACTTCGTATCCGGCAATATATATATAGATGGTTTTCCAGATGAGGATACAGTAAACCTTGATCCTGAAGAATATGGGCGTCCTGACGAGGACCGATAGCGACCCCAACTTCTGGAAATAATATCGTTGCCGACCCCGATACAGTGTAGTGATCTTGATACGATTGCAAAACCTCTGAAAGGAAACGCTTAAACACATCATCACGCTAGCAATATGTGCGCTTAACCGGGGGCCAATAGCTCAGTCAGGTTGAGCGCTCGGCTGATAACCGGGAGGTCCACGGTTCAAATCCGTGTTGGCCCACCTCCTTTTCAACTGGGCATTCCCCAGTTGAAGTCTGGGGCCATAACTCCCCAGCCAACTAATTTCGGTGTATACTAACGATTGATCTGATCGTATGCTCTCTTACTCGAATAATGGCCGATACACACTGTCATCTATGATGCTCTAATTAAAATCGAGTAATTCAGGAATGATCAGCAACAAACAGTACGTAGTGAGTATAAGGATGAATACTGACAGTACATCAGATAGCAATCCGGACGATACTGTTGATGGCTCTGATAGTGGTGCTGATGACAACACTGGAAGAACAATCAATACAACTGATAATGATGATTCAAATCTATTCAAACTGACACGAAGCAAATTATTATTAGGACTCGTATTATTGAGTGGCATTGCCGGGTCAGGACTCGCACGACGGGCTCTCGGTGAAGCAGGATACAGCAATCTCGGAGTCCTTATTTTCGTTTTTGGATACGCTGGAATGGTATTTGCGGTCTGGTTTGGCTGGATACGTCCGCTTGACATCACAGGACCAACCGGGCGATAAGATTGCTCTTCAGAACGGAAGTTTAATGCGCAGGTCACATAGAAAATCTGATTAACGATGTTCCCTCTACAAGTTGTCGATAGTTTCCTGCTCAACTACAACATCGGACAGGCACTATTACTCGGGTTTGTGCTTGCTACTGTTGGTGCACTTCCATTGAAATCTCAACGATTAATCGCAGCGAATACCACTCTTTTCGGTCTTATTTTTATTCTTACACCACAGGCACTTGTCCCGATACATTATCTTTTCTTGGGTATTGCACTGCTGCTTGTCGGTCCATTATTATATACAACCGCGAGTGAGTGACAAAATCGTATCAATTAGTTATTATAATCACCCGACTGCTTTCGGCTCTTCTGTCTGAAACGACTAATTAATGTGGATAACGCTTTGTTACTCGGTCTCTCCAGCCGCTCCATGAGGGGCTGGTCTTTTCGCAATCTTGGCTGAATGATTCTCTAAATCAGGGTTTTTAACAGCTGTGGATATAATATAATGATATGACGCAACCGCGGGTCCCAAGTGGAGGTGGTGAAATGATTGAGCTCACTTGTGGTGAGACAACTGCTGTCCGCAAACTTGACCTTGGAATGCGTGAGTTTGAGTGTGACTGTGGGACACAGCACGCTGTTGTGATGGATGTCCACCCTCCAGAACGGTTTCTTCCAGAGTTCCTTGTTGAGGTGCTCCGAGAGGCAGTAGAGACGACTAGCGAGGAGATGCCGGAGTTTGGGACCGCTCATCTTCTTGGGATTGTACTTGAGGAGTTTCCTGACCACGTTGCCGTTGTTGATGTGAGCGATGATGGTGAAGTCGGTGCAGGGATTGTCTGGGTTACTGATTTTGATTCTCGACGATTACATGAACTGATTATTGAACTCGTAATTGAATTAATGGATCACGCTGTGAGTCATGGTGAGGACCCTGTTGCAGCACAGTTTGAATCACAGATGCATGAATTTGATATTGATGAGTTTGTTGAGCAATATCGCAACCAGCGTGAATTTTCTGAGGCTGATGTAATGCAATAACTATGCTTGATCACAGAAGATCTATTATCTAATGATTTCTGTGCGTATGTGCTTACGAATTTCGTAATTCGACTTCGTATCTCGTAGCATTTCGCCGGGCTTATTACGATGTGCGGACTGTACCGCAGTGATGACTGACGAGGACGCAAATGACAATATGAGGGTCGATACCAATAGCGCTGACTCCACATCAGCCGACCGAACGATCCTGCTTATCGGCAGTGGTCCAATCCAAATCGGGCAGGCGGCTGAGTTCGATTACTCCGGCGCA
The DNA here is from genome assembly GCF_000237865.1 of Haloquadratum walsbyi C23. Classification (NCBI taxonomy): domain Archaea; kingdom Methanobacteriati; phylum Methanobacteriota; class Halobacteria; order Halobacteriales; family Haloferacaceae; genus Haloquadratum; species Haloquadratum walsbyi. The sequence continues at coordinate 2,825,327 of NC_017459.1, read as the reverse complement.
CAGGCCTGTCGAGCGCTTCAAGAGGAGGGCGCACGGGTTGTCCTCGTCAACTCAAATCCTGCAACAATCATGACAGACCCGGAGATGGCTGATCGGGTATACATCGAACCAATTACGACTGAGGCGATTGCTGAGATTATTCGTTCCGAGCAGCCAGACGGTGTAATTGCCGGACTTGGTGGGCAGACTGGATTAAATGTCACAGCAGAACTTGCAGAGGAAGGTGTTCTTGAAACACACAATGTCGAGATTATGGGAACACCGCTTGAGACGATATATGCAACAGAAGATCGCGATCTGTTCCGTCAACGGATGGAGCGCATCGGACAGCCGGTACCTCAGTCGACCACTATCTCACTGACAGAAGACGAGGCTGTGCAATCGCTTACCGAGGCAGATCTCAAAGATCGAGTACATGAGGCTGTTGAGACAGTTGGCGGGCTTCCAGTTATTGCTCGGACTACATACACCCTTGGCGGATCTGGCTCAGGTGTTGTTGCTGAGATGAATGAGCTGATCGAGCGTGTCCGCAAGGGCTTACGGCTCTCTCGCAACAGTGAAGTATTAATCACCGAGTCAATTGCGGGATGGGTAGAACTTGAGTATGAAGTAATGCGTGATGCTGACGATTCGACTATTATTATCTGCAACATGGAGAATCTTGATCCGATGGGGATTCATACTGGTGAATCAATTGTGGTGACTCCATCCCAGGTTATTCCTGATGAAGGACATCAAGCAATGCGTGATGCTGCACTCGATGTTATCCGTGAACTTGGCATTCAAGGTGGTTGTAATATTCAATTCGCATGGCATGACGACGGGACTCCTGGGGGAGAGTATCGTGTTGTTGAGGTGAATCCTCGAGTCTCTCGGTCCTCAGCACTTGCCTCGAAAGCAACTGGATACCCGATTGCTCGTGTCACGGCAAAAGTCGCACTCGGGAAGCGACTCCATGAAATTAACAATGAGATAACCGGTGAGACGACCGCTGCGTTCGAACCTGCAATCGACTATATCGTTACAAAGGTTCCGCGCTGGCCTAAGGATAAATTTGATAATGTCGACTTTGAGCTCTCAACAGCTATGAAATCTACCGGTGAGGCAATGGCCATCGGTCGAACATTTGAGGAATCATTGTTGAAAGCATTACGCTCATCTGAGTACGACCCAGCAGCCAATCTTGAGACTCTCAGTGATGAAACGCTCAAATCTGAGTATCTCAGTAGACCAACGCCAGATCGTGCGTATGCAATCTTTGAAGCCTTCGATCGTGAGTATACTGTCGATACGGTCGCTGAGCTTACCGGTATCAAACAGTGGTATCTCAAACGATTCCAGCGCGTGCCAACTGCACTGAAAACCGCAGAGGAAGGTGAACTGACAGCCGCTGCAACAACTGGTGTTACAAACACCGAAATTGCGGAGACAACAGAAAAGACGATTGACGTGGTTGAGAAAACTGTTCCTGGTCGAACGTATAAACAAGTCGATACTTGCGCTGGCGAGTTCGCTGCACAAACACCATATTATTATTCTTCCAGAAAGCCTGAATTTACCTCTGGTTCTGGACCGTATGAAGGCGCTGCAGCAGCAGGAGAACTTCGCGTTGACCGTGATATTGAAAGTGTTGTCGTCGTCGGTGGTGGTCCGATTAGAATCGGGCAGGGCGTGGAATTCGATTACTGCTCAGTCCATGCAGTGCGTGCTCTTAGGGAACTTGGAATCGATGCACACGTCATCAATAATAATCCAGAGACTGTCTCAACAGATTATGATACCTCTGATGGGCTCTTTTTTGAGCCAATTACTGCTGAAGAGGTTGCGGATGTCGCTGAAGCAACCAACGCTGATGGTGTGATGGTGCAGTTTGGTGGGCAAACATCAGTTAATATTGGACATCCACTTGAAGCTGAACTTGACCGTCGTGGACTTGACTGTGATATTCTTGGCACAAGCGTCGATGCAATGGATCTTGCTGAGGATCGTGATCGGTTTAACCGTCTGATGAGCAGTCTCGATATCAAACAACCAGTCGGTGGATCAGCAACAAGTGAGTCTGAAGCGCTTACGCTTGCGAATGATCTTGGATATCCTGTACTCGTCCGCCCCTCATATGTGCTTGGAGGGCGCGCGATGGATGTTGTCCACTCTGATGTAGAATTACAGGAGTACATCGAAGAGGCAGTCCGCGTTTCACCTGATAAACCTATTCTTATTGATCAATTTCTTGCTGATGCAATTGAACTTGATGTAGACGCTGTTGCTGATGGTGAGCGTACGATCATTGGCGGTGTGATGGAGCATGTCGAAAGCGCCGGTGTCCACTCGGGGGACTCTGCATGTATGATCCCCCCGCGGTCACTGAGTGCTGAGACAATGGCTCGTGTTCGCACTGTTACAGAGGATATCGCTACTGCACTGGACACAGTTGGACTCTTAAATGTCCAACTGGCTATCAAAGACGATGAGGTGTATGTTCTCGAAGCAAACCCGCGATCGTCACGCACCGTGCCATTTGTCTCAAAAGCAACAGGTGTTCCAATCGCAAAACTCGCAGCGAAGGTAATGGCTGGTGAATCGCTGACCACATTAGATGTTACCGAACAAATTCCAGCAGAAACCAGTGTTAAAGAAGTTGTCTTACCGTTTGATCGATTACCAGGGTCAGACCCACGACTTGGTCCTGAGATGAAATCAACGGGGGAGGTCATGGGAACCGCTGCAACCTTTGGCAAAGCCTATGACAAAGCACAACATTCAGTTGGAAAGCCAATTCCATCCTCAGGGACCGCTTGGGTCGATCTCTCAGATGAAGAGTTCCCCGCCCCGGATAGTAATGATGGCGCTGCGCTCCGAGATGGTTATGACGCGTGTTTTGAACTCGTGACATTCTCCGAGGATGATGATGTGGACACTCTTATCAATGCACTTCGACAGGGCGAAATTGATATTGTCATTTCCCGCGATCGCGATCCGCTTGAAGTCTGCGTTGAAGAGGAAATCACATACTTCTCAACAACCGCATCAGCCTTTGCCGCACTTGAAGCGATTGACAGCAAAAATGACCCAATAGATATCGACCCGGTCTCCGATCGACCAACATTGAAAAATAACTGGGGTTGAGTTATTCACTGTGAATCAAAAGCAGCGCGAGTTCCTCGCCCCACCGTGGGCGGGGGTGAAACGCGTGCGCTCGGCTACGCGCCTGTTCCGAGCTATCGGGACGCCGTATACCAGTCTGGAACCCACGTTACCGGTCTCGCAAAACCCACGCACCCACTATTGGGTGAGACGCGGTGCGCCGGGCCTGTGTCGCGCCCACGCGAGGGGCGGACACCCACGGACACACCCATCACGGCAGCAACAGACGACATTTGTTGGGGTGGTACCGACGGTGTGTTCGGGTGTTACCAGTTCTACGTGAGTCTCACCAGAGACGAGCGCAGGCGGAATTAAACTCGCCATCGGTCGTTCCGCTAGCTTCCCGCCAGAGACCACAGCAAAACTACGAACCACCACGCCCGTGGTAGTTCATGGGTAGTATGACTCAACAGATATTCCACGGTCTCAACTACAAATTATCGTGAGAGTATTTATTTTACTGATATTTCATTGATGTGAATCAGTCATTCACTGCAAAGTGAGTTATACGCCATATCAATCGCACTACCACCATTTGTATCGAGATCAAGACCGACTTCCGTCGCATAGACTGCCGCTGCCGCTTCAACGGAGATAGCGAGCTGACGTTGTCGTTCGTTGATCTCAGCAACCGCCTCACGTTTCTCATATCCAGCAGTAACAAGTACATCAAGTAACTGCTCGAATGCCGATTGCTCTCGAAGGATTGATTCGTCGGGTTCGTAAGACTCAGGAATTGATACTGTTGCTGGGTCGAACTCTGCAATAACTTTATCATCAGACTGAGAAAGTAATCCGCGACTGGCAGCGATAGTAATTAATCGCTGGACTTGGTCGGGTGAAAACCAACTCCGATCAAGTGAAAGTGCAACGACGAATGCACCTTCGCCAAGACGGGTTGTTCCACGTTGTTTAAATGGGACAGCAACGGCAATTTCAAGACTCATAGCTATACACATACTGCATATGCAGACAATATAATCTATTGGACCCGACAAGTGTGTCCCGCATATACATACAATGCGAGCCATTCAAGTGCTCATCGAGAGAGTCTATTAATATGAAAGATCAAGGACGATCAACACGGAAACGAACTGGTGGACGACTTCATGATGTAAGTAAAAAGAAGCGACACCAACTTGGGCGTGAGCCTGCAGAGACAACAGTCGATGACCCCCGATTTCAAGTTATCGACGCTCGTGGGTCTGACGACAAACTCCGTGCACTTTCAACAAATATTGCACAAGTTGCAGATAGTGGTGAAGTGACTACAGAGGAAATTGAAAATGTTGTTGATAATCCTGCAAATGTTAATTATATCCGACGAAATATTATCACGAAGGGAGCAATTATCGAAACCTCTGCAGGGCAGGCACGTGTGACATCCCGACCAGGACAAACTGGTCAAGTCAGCGCTGTCCTTCTTGAAGATAGCTAACGTATCAGACTGTATTCCAACTTTAAAATAATTCTACAGGTTTCGAGGCAGAATGCCTCAGGGCTCTAATCTGATTCCGAGAAGGTCGATCCGACGCTTAGACGTGTTCTGGTTGTTCGACGTACTCTTCAATTGCTTCCGTTGAGACGGTTCCCGCAGTCCTGATGTATCACGAACGAACGCAGAACCCACCACCCCACAGATACTTCTCGAAGAGCGACTTGTGCTGTTCCCACTGCTCATCCGTCGTGGATGAGGACGTTACCTTCGGGGTAGCGTTGGACGGTCCGATGCCCCACGAAGGAATCTTTGCGCTTCAGGGCAGGGAAGGTCTCATGGTGTTGGTGCTGCTTTTTGTAGTGCAGTCTCAGCAATATTTCCACCATAATCTGCACTTCGAGATACCGAGTCAACAATCAGTCCAAGTAACTGTGCGCGGGCAGGGTCAAGTCCTCTGAGTAATTCATCGATTTGTCGTGCGCGCTCATCAATTTGCTGTACCGACTCACGCGCATCATTCGCCAGATCGGTTACTTTGTTATTATCAGCAGTAAACAGTGCGTCCATCGCAGCATCAACAATCGATTGCGCCTCATCACACAGTTCCATAAGCGAATCAATTACATCTTCGGGGACTTGCTCATTGAATTTCAATGTTAAGTGGCCTATTTTTGTTGCATGGTCAGCAATACGCTCTAACTGCCGAGCAGCCGACTGATAATCAAAACACATCTCTCTTTCCAGACCTAATTCTTCTGCCGCTTTCGGTGTTCGAAGCGTCGATCGAAAAATCCGAGAGACAACCATCCAAAGGCGATCAACATCATCATCTCGTTGGATAATATCACGAGCCATATCAGTATCGAGTGTTGCAATTGCGTCGATTGCGTCCCCAAGCATTGATAACGCGATTAATCGCATTCGTGTGACAGCATTGTGAATAGATAGTTCAGAGGAGTCAAGTAGGTCTCGCACAACGATTCGGTCACGGGTCTCTTCAAGCACCTCTAAGCCAACAAGACTCTGTGTTGCTTCTCTGATCGTTCGGCGTTGTGTTGTTGTAATTCGACTACTAGTGAGTGAAATAATGTCGAATCCACTAACATACATCGTCATCACTGCTCGTGTGAGTTCCTCACCAGCAAGATCAGTTACATCGAGACTCCCGCGCGTTCGCTCTTCATCAGTCGTTGGGGCTAAGAGCAATGAATCACCTTCCGGATAGAATTCAACGACACTCCCAGCAGAGATATCATTACTATTTGCCCATTCTTTTGGAATTGAGACTGTGAATGTTGAACCACCAGTGACCTGGACCTTTCGGGTCTCTACCATATCTGTTAATTTCTCCATGCCACAATAAATCTGATCATATATATATACTATTATGGTGAGATATGATTTGAGTTCACACGATCGAATTACTACTTGTATTTATACAAAATATATATCTGAACAGGACATTTGACTTATGTCGATATGTCACTGGCAATAATTAATTGATTATATTAAATTCCCCACATCAATTGATTACACTTCCTGAGATCATCAATATGATGACACACAAATACCATATATAGGTTCAACCTACACCGTCGAAGCCAATATGAGATATATAATAGCCTGAAGACTACTGTCGGTATATTAGTAAGTGTCACATATACCCATACATTGATATACATTGGTATATATATCTAGTAGCATGCCGCGAGAATCATATCAAGAATCAATCTCGAAGCTACGTGAGGATGTCCTGTATATGAGTGAATTAGTTTCTGAGAACCTCCGATCAGGACTTGACGCGCTTGAACAGAAAGATGATGAACTCGCAATGGAGGTCATTGCACGTGATGATGATATCAACACAATGTATCTTGAACTTGAACAGCAATGTGTTGATCTTATTGCACTCCAACAACCGGTCGCGTCTGACCTTCGAACTATCGCGGCTTCGTTTAAAATTATCACTGATCTTGAACGAATCGGTGATCTCGCAACAAATCTCGCAGAGTATGCATCAGCCGCAGACTGTGATGTCTTTCCGGAGGTCGATATTCAACATATCGGAGACGAGACGCTTGAAATGTTAACACACGCAATGCAAGCATATGCGGATGAGGATCCAGGACGCTGTCAGACTGTTGCGACGCATGATGATAATGTTGATGACTTGTGTGAGGCTGCAAGCTCAACAGTCGTTCAAGCCCTTATAAATCGAAATGTCACCGGTGATGCCGCCTTTGACGCGGAGTCATATATCCAGGACGTTTCGCGATTGCTTCTGTCCATTCGTGATCTCGAACGGGTCGGCGACCACGGGGTTAATATTGCTGCCCGATCACTGTATATGACTGAGAACGATGACAGCCTACTATATTAATCCCAATATATTGGGTATCTATCATATCCTCTGATCTTATGTTATTACCGCTATATTACTAGATTCGAGGAGAGTACCTGCGGCTTTCGCCGTCTCCGGCAATCTGTGAGTTCTGGTGTGCAAATGAGACCAGCGATCTTGGTAACGCAGGATGAATCAAGCAATCTGCAATCATTCCACCTTCGACTGATTGCCCGAGATTTCAATCCATCATTTTAATTACAGGCAACCCTTGTATGAGTAAGAACCAGGCAAGAACAAAGTGATTCCCGATCAATCTAACAATGACGGCCTGCTCACCCCGGAGCAATCAAATAATACTCGGAACCAGTTGATGACCGCCCGATTTTCACAGAATTGGTCGCGGAGTTGACCGCTGTGAGCTAAGTTAAAATAACTCCAAGTCATTGACACCCATTCAACCCCCACCGGACAAAACCAACCACAAAGGTTGAACGTGGTCGAATATAGGAGTATCGGGGGCTAAGATGTGGCACTCTCAGCAGTCCGTACTCGCCTGAGACCACGAGCATCCCGGCTGATTCTCACCATCTGGACATGTGATGGGAGTGCAAACTTGAAATCCCCACCGTTCACGCTGAGGAGAATCTTAATAATATTGGTTGGTTAATACATATGCTATATTCAACTAATGGTTGACACTCAAGTACATGATGGATACCGAATTGCGGAGTTGCTTGCGTCTGAGGTAACCGGACATGAGGAAGCATTAGCACCACTGTCCGTTGTTGATGCTAACCCTGATGTTACCCCAACTGAAGATGGTACAGTCACATATCGCATCTCACATGCCGCTGTTAACAACCATATTGCAACTGTATACGCTCATCTTGAGCACGTACGTGTTGTAATCAGGGCTGCAGCGACGGTTGCTGCTGAGACCGCTGCGGACACTGAAATATATGTCTGCTCAAACATAGATACACAGCCGTCAGAACAAATAGATATGATCATAAACGATGGTGCTGAGGTCAAACGATTTCTTCCAGTACTTGAGTCTCTCACAGCGGCCATCACAGCAGAGATTGGTGACAGTACGGGGTGAATCGCCTCGGTGTCAAGCCCCGAAGCTTCCTATTTTTACGACGCGCTTTGCGGACACGCAAGTGGTGTCCCCAGGGAGCGCAGTCTCCACAGACGTTGATTCGGGTCATCCCAGTCCTAACTCAGAAAAGCTGCGTTGGAGGACATTCATCGCCGCGTTCAACTCACGATCACACTCAAACCCACGTTCGGACACGAGTGTTCCCTGACCCAGATGGGTTTCGCCGTCTCCACACCGCACGATGCACACTCTTTGGTCGTCCCTTGTGGTTCAACTTGAACGACGTGCGTACCGTACAGATCAGCCTTGTATTCGAGGATGTTCGAGAAGCTGTCGAACGCCCACGCGTGCAAGTCAAGATTGCCGGGCTTACCACAGTTCTTCGAGTTGTCGTTGTCGCCTCACGAACACCAGCGAGTTTCCCACTGTTGATTCGACCTACCTCTTGCTTGACACATCGTCCAACGATGTGCTTGACTAAGGAGTGAGAGAAATGGGTTCGACGCTCTGACCACTTCGCGTGCAATCGAGTTGCTTCTTGGCCGCCTGAATCGTCAGATTTGGCGATTTTCTTTTCGGGAAGTAGTATCCGTCCTGCTTCAATCGATTACCGGGGTAGAGGTCGGTTTCCTCGGTACTCTACGCGATGGCGGCGAAGTTGCAGATACCGAGGTCAACACCTGCCGTCTCGTCACCTGGGGTGTCGGGTGTCTCCACTTCGTGTTTACATACTAACTGCAGTTCCCAGCGCCCTTTCGCCTCGTCGTAGATAGCGCGAACCTATTGCAGATTCTCGACTGTGACGCCGGGACGCGTTTCGTATTCGACAAGGATGTATTCCCATGCTTGGGGGTGTTCCTTATCATTCGCACCTTTCGAGAGACGCACTCGCCCGTTGTTGGTGTCGTGACGAATTCCCTTCTGCTTCCACGTCACCGTGCTACGCGGGTGTTCTCCTTGTTCTTTATAATTAGTCGTAATTAGGGGCATGGTATATTCTTGAGTGAGTCTATGTGCTTGTACGCTCCCCAACAGGGTTGAACCGCCCACGCACTCTCAGCAGTGTACTGGAATCCTTCCTCGATCAATATGTGCTAACTAATTACATCTAAATTTGAACGCTTTGGTTACAACGAATATACGGCTACGACTGTATCACCGCCCTACTTTGCTACTCGATTGCTTTGTTCCCTGTGTTGCTCAAAAAAAGTTAGCGCGTGAACTACCCTGCCCTACCGCGCTCGGGGCTCCCCGCTCCTCGCTTGGTGAGGACAGGGCTTCCTGCTTCCATGTCGGAACTTGTCCCCGACGTGGACACAGCGGTTCCAGACTCCGCAGGCGATTTCCCTTCACAGGCAGTTCGGAGTGTCACACTCCTACCAGATGAGATGGACACTCGGCCACAACCGACGGTGCGCGCTTCTTATTCCGCTTGAGCACCGTTACCGTTAGAGACGTGGTGAGCATCGCACTACCAGATTCAACCGTGTGGGTAGTAAATGTACGGATGAACGCGCAACCAAACTATGCGGCGCTGTATCCCCTCCTCACGCCCTCACTCTGTTCGGACGTTGAGGAAGGGGGCTTAGCGCCTCAAATCAGCTAATTCCCAAAAATATCAGATGGAATACAGTTAAATCCGCAAACCATAAAGTATAATGTTAAATCATGAATTTAAAAGATTATGCCGAGCGAAGGTGCAGACAAAAAGCAACGTATAGCTAACCGACGAACATACCTGAAGGGACTTGGCGCAGCAGGGACAGTGCTTCTTGCGGGGTGTAGTGGTAGCGGTGGTGGCAGTGGTGGTGACGACGCAGCCAGCGAAACTGAAAGCGGCAGTGGTGACGGCGATAGCGAGGCTACTGACGGCGGAACGATGGGTGGTGATGGCGGAACACTCACTATCGGTGCTTTGCAACCGTTCACTGGTGGATTTGACTGGATTGCATCGAACACAAAGCCAGCATATAATCTTGCGTTCTCTGAGATAGAGGAGGCTGGGATTCTCGGTGGAATGTCTCTTGAGGCGAATGAACAGGACTCAGCCACCGATCCACAACAGGCATTGAGCGGTCTTCAGACACTTGACTCGGCAGGCGTTCCAGCGGTAATCGGTCCTTCAAGTTCGGTTATGCCGAATCTTATCCAGCCAATACAAAACAACGAAGTGCCAGTCAATACCGTCATGGCAGGAACCATCCAACTTGATGACACCGGAGGTGAGTGGTTGTGGCGCTCAGTTCCAAGCGACGCTGTTGGTGGTGCTGCTGCAGGGAAGTACGCATATGAAGACCTCAATCATGAAAAGATGGCACTCGCGTACAAGAATGATAAAGGCTCACAGAGTTTCTCCGCATCGGTTGGAGAAGCATTCAAATCTCTTGGTGGATCGATTGTTGGTGAGGTTCCGCTTCCAATAAATGCGAGTGATTACCGGAGCGAGATCCAAGAACTTCAGCAGATGGACGTAGATTTCGTTCAGATGACTGCTGCAACCGAGGTGAGTGGATTATTCATGAAGAATTATGATGAGCTAGGGGCGAAAGAGGACTTTAATCTCGCACTTGGAAATGACGTCCTCACACAAGGTTTCATCGAGACAACCGGTGCTGATGTTATGGAAGGAATGATTGGGCAAGCACCTGCCGCAGGCCCTGCAAATGATCAGTTTGCGGCATCCTTTGAGGAGATGCACGGCGAACCGCCGGGAACATTCTCTGCAGCAGCATATGACGCTGCAAATCTATTTGCATTGGCGTTCCAGTCAGCCGGAGAAGTGTCTCGTAGTGTCATTCCAGAACACCTACCAAAAATCGCAACACCACCAGGTACAGAGGTGACGACATTTGCCGAGGGGAAGGAAGCGCTGGATAACGGCGATGAAATAAATTACACTGGGGCATCGAACCCACAGAACTTTGATGAGAATGGAAATGTCGTTGGACCATTTAATGTTGTCCAAGCACAGGATGGCGAGTGGAATCCAGTGACGACATACGAAGCGTCGGTATTACAGGACGTCTACTAAATCCGCGAGAGACCACCTGTATTGACGTCTGATTTATATTTACTAACAGAATGATGAATTCAGTAGCACATATCCAACACAGTTGTATAACGTCCGTAGGTGTAAGATAAAAATGGGACTTGTTTCGCTTCAACTTCTTGTCCTTGTTGCCAATATCGCAGGCATTTATTCAATCCTGGCTATCGGGATGAATATGCACTGGGGTGACACTGGCTTATTGAATTTTGCTCATGCAGGATTTTTTGCGATTGGTGCATACACATCTGCTATTTTGACGACACCGGCCTCCGATTCTGGCTTGCTTGCCAACCGGATCATTGGGTTTGACTTTCCAATCGCTGTCGGAATGATAACTGCAACAGTCCTTGCTGGAGTAGCGGGCGTACTCATCGGTGCCACAAGCGTCCGATTAGATGGCGACTACCTCGCGATTGTAACCCTTGCAGGAGCCGAAATCCTCCGGCTTGGGATTTCAAATGAAGGATGGCTCACAAGTGGTCAGCAGACGTTGAAGAATATCCCACGACCACTTGAAGGGGCGCTGCCAAGTATGCTTCCATATGGATTTTATTACTTTCTACTTGTGCTTGCTGTCCTGATAGCGTGTTATCTTACCTTTCGTTACCTTGCAAAGAGCCCATTCGGGCGGGTTCTCCACGCAATTCGTGAAGATGAGGACGTCCCAAAAGCACTTGGACGCAATACCATGCAATTTAAACTCAAATCATTTGGACTTGGTGCTGCCGTAGCAGGGCTTGCTGGGTCATTATGGGCACACTTTATATTTGCATTACAGCCGACGATGTTTACACCTGACCTCACGTTTTCTGTTTGGGCTGCAGTCATCATTGGTGGTGCCGGCAGCTATCTCGGTGCAATTACTGGAATGACGGTCATTACGCTTATTCGACAAGTGACCAGGTTCATTCCGAGTGACGTCCCCCTTGGTAGCAAACTTCCGTATATCCGACTCATAATTATCGGTGCACTGCTTGTGCTTATTCTATATTATCGACCAGAGGGGCTATTGGGGAATAAAGAGCGTGCGCTTGCTGGTATGGAGGAAAACTGAGATGGTTGCATTCGATCCGCAATTGCTCTGGAATGGGGTTGTTGTCGGGAGTCTCATTGCCCTCGCAGCGTTGGGATTAACGCTTCTTTTTGGACTTCTTAATTTTATCAATATCGCATATGGAGAGTACTTAGCGTGGGGAGCATACATTGCACTCGGTGCAAAGTGGGCTGACGTTCCGTTTATTCTCGCGATCGTCCTTGGAGCGATTGGTGCGGGCTTAATTGCCGTTATCACCGACCGCATTGTCTTCAAGCAGTTTTCAGACCGCGATCCGGTTGTTTTGCTTGTTGTCTCGATTGGTGTAGCATTTATGCTGCGTAATTTGATACGGGTTGTGTATGGCGGCAGTACACATTTCTATAATGTCGGTGGAGAAGCACCAGTTGTCTTGGGAATCCGGGTGTTACCCGCACAAGTCATTATTGTCACATTGAGTATAGTTATTCTCGCAATTGTCTTCTTGATACTCAATGAGACACGTATTGGAATCGCGATGCGGGCAGCATCAGATGACACAGATTTGGCTCGCATTCGAGGAATTGATACAAAACGGTTAGTTATTTATGTCTCGCTCATTGGCGGTGTCATTGCAGGTATTGCAGGGGTCATGCTGGGGATTGATTCAAATATCAACCCAACAATGGGCTTTTTATTCCTTATTCCTATCTTTGCAGCCGTCATTCTTGGTGGGATCGGTGATCCAGTTGGGGCTGTTGTTGGAGGATATGCTCTGGGTATTGGACAGAATTTGAGTATTATATTCATTCCAAGCGAATACACACCAGCATTTGCACTACTTATATTGATAATTGGACTTCTTACCCGTCCGAGTGGGCTATTTGGAGAGGCAACACGATGAGTCAATCACCAATTCTTGAAGCCGAAGACGTGACGAAGACGTTTGGTGGATTGGTTGCTGTTGATGATGTCTCCGTGAGCGTTGAGTCGGGAGAGATAACTGGGCTCATTGGTCCAAACGGTGCTGGAAAGTCGACATTATTTAATTTGATGAGTGGCTTCTATCAGGTTGATGACGGAGTAATTCAATTTGATGGGACAGATGTCACAACCCTTCGACCTGAAAAACGTGCAAAGCGTGGTCTTATCCGAACATTCCAACTCACACGTGAACTTTCTGGAATGACCGTTATGGATAATATGCTTCTTGGAGCACAAGACAACCCAGGTGAGAGTGTGGTGTCGCTTCTCACAGACCCACGAGGAGTCAGTGATTTTGAACAAACTCATCAACAGCGAGCAGAAGAGCTACTCAGGTATATCGAATTATGGGACCTCCGTGATGAATACGCAGGAAATCTTTCAGGCGGACAGCGTAAACTACTCGAACTTGGTCGATCACTTATGTCAGATCCGGATTTACTCTTACTTGATGAGCCTATGGCGGGAGTAAATCCTGACCTTACAGATCATCTGCTCGATAGAATAATATCGCTTCGCGATGATCAAGAGATGACATTCCTCATTGTTGAGCACGATATTCAGACAATTATGTCGATTTCTGATACGGTCATTGGTATGCATAATGGACAGATCCTAACTGTTGGGAATCCTGATGAGGTACGACAGGATGAGGAGTTACTTGAAGCGTATCTCGGAGGTGGGGTAATATGACGCTGCTTGATGTCTCAGGATTAAAAAGCGGGTACGGAGAATTCATTGTCATCCACGATGTTGATTTGTCTATTGAACGAGATGAAATGGTGACGATTATCGGTCCCAATGGTGCAGGAAAATCAACATTATTGAAAAGTATTGTCGGTCTTACTGATATCAAGACGGGGAAAATTTTGCTTAACGATATTGATGTCACTGATGTACCGCCTGAGGAGAAGATCTATAATGGAATCTGTTATGTTCCACAAGTCGACAATGTATTTCCAAATCTGACTATTCTTGAGAATCTCAAAATGGGTGCATGGGCACTCGATTCTACCGATGACACATTCGAAGATCGGGTCGAAGAAGTGTATAAGCGATTCCCAGTCCTTGAGGAGCGACCACAGCAAAAGGCACGAACCCTCTCAGGAGGACAACAGCAGATGGTCGCAATGGGTGCTGCACTCATGCTTGACCCGAATCTTCTCATTCTCGATGAACCCTCTGCAGGTCTTGCTCCACAGCTTGTTGATGACGTATTTGAGAAGATTGTTGAAATAAATGAACAATCAGAAACAGCCGTGTTAATGGTTGAACAAAATGCAAGACGCGCTCTTGAGGAATCAGACAGAGGTGTCGTCTTAGACCTGGGCGAAACCAAGATGCGAGGAGCTGGAACGGAACTGCTCGAGTCTGATGAGGCCCAGGAATTATACCTTGGTACCTGATTGAGGACACGCTAGGAGATAGCAGTGAAATCAATATCCGTTCATATCTTATAACGCTAATCTAGAAGCATACCCACAGCTCGCTCTCCTTTTTTATCGTGTAATTGTTATTAGAGGAGTTGTATAAAGACAGTATATATGGAAGTCCGGGTGCGAGAATCGAACCCGCGTCTCAGCCTCCACAAGGCTGAAGGATAACCACTACCCTAACCCGGACACAACGTGTATGATATAGTATTTTTGTTGAATTCAAATACGTTACGACTTGAGTGTGAATTGTCCCGAGAGTTACATACACAACCGAGCCCCCCGCTCTTTTTACCCGTGCAGATACAGTCCGTTGCCAAGATTCGGATTATCGACGTATTTTTTGACTATACAGCACAACCTAGAAACAACTGTGGCTATCACTGATAAGGTATATCTCAAGAATCACAGGCAGATTGTCTCACAATTAGATACATCAATTCCGAAAGGGGCGTTTAAAGGAGCAACAATTGATGTACTATACTCAGGAGATGGGATCACGAAGCTTGACGATGCAACCCGCGATCGGCTGCTCGACTTTGCGGAGGACTTCCTCGACCCTGAGCAACCGGAGGATCTCTACACTGGATATCCAGAAAGACAATTCATGACGTATTTACTTGAACTTCGTTCACAGGGGCTTCATCCAGATGCAATTGTGGATGTCATAGGTGATGAGTATTTTCTGTATGCATATCCTGGTGATATACTTTCATTTTTAGATAATGCAGTTCGGACCATTGAGGCTGCTGAAACGCTTGCTGGTGTTGAGGAGAACACGAAGATGGAACAGAAACTTCACGAAGCCCGGGTTGCGCTCTCGTCGTAACTCAATCTTGCGATTGTAACTGTCGATGATATCATCGTGATATGTCTAAAATCATGCCTGACTGCTTGAACAAATGGTACAAGTAACTCTAAGTCTGGCGACGTCTACTGAATTCCCAAAGGTAAGACCAATTCCGAGAGTCCGGACATGAGAGAAGAGAATCGAGAGATTACACTCCCAGCAGTCCCAGTCCCGGTCCCACCCGCCACGGTCGGTGAGTCTCACGCGGATTCTGACAATTAGAGTTCAGTGAGACAACAGACCTGCAATCTCCAATACTCACGCTAGGATTCCTTTGTGTTCACGCTGAAGAGGATATCAATAGTTTTATAGAACAATTATTCCAGTCTGAATGACTGACTGTCCGTCTCTGATCGTTCCAGATCTTCAAGATGAATGATTTCTTCTTCTTCATCGAGCTGATCTTGAAGATGATTGAGATACTGTTTGTGCTCTTCAAGTTGTTCACGAAGATGTTCAGCCTCTAACTCAAGCCGCTCGTGCTCCCGGACAAACCCCTTTGGGACTGTTACCGTTGGAGGGAAAGAATCTGCTGTATCACCGTTGCCCGCTCGAAGCTCTTCAATCTCATGTTCAGGAACGACTTGCACAGCACCTTCGTGTGCAACAAGTGTATCGACGTACTCACGAAAGACAGCAGAGAGTGAAATGTCTCGCTCTTCGGCAATTTCACGAAGTGTTTCAAAGACGTCTTCATTCACCCGAAACGAAATTGTCTTATTTTTATTTTTATCCGTATTTGCACTGCCCATCTGTATATTACTACAATTCAGGCAATTTACTTAATAATTCGTCGGACGCGTGTCTGCTGTATCACTGCTGTCATTATGACTGAGGAGAAAATAACCCATCATAATAAGGGGGATTAATACAACCAGAAATCAGCGCTTGTATCATACATCTGTATAGGCAGTACAAGGCGATTACCTCGGGGCTTGACCCCGGTGTGCGTTCACAAATTACTCTAGGTTATCAGGATGTGTGATGAGTGTAAGGAATTAATTAACTGTCTTTGTTCTCACAACGACTATTATACTAGCTGAGTTTGACAAGGGTGAGGGAGTTCACAGATTTTGTGCTGTACCCTCAGTCGATGCGGTATTGAGTTCGTCAGTAGATTCATCAAGACTCTCAACCGCAGAGACAGTTGACTCGATATACTGATCAATAGGGATTTCATACTCATCATTCGCCATTCGAGCATATTCGTTCCCTTCATCCTCGAACGCAGCAATCCGATCAAGTGTCCGTTCAGCCGTCTCAACGACCCAACGGTCTCGTGTTGTTGCATCAACAACTGTGATTGATTCCGGGCGAACAGAAACATTTGTTGTCCCATCATCAGTCTCAAAGGTACGCGGTTTTCCACTAACAGCAACATATGCTGGAGGGGTAAGCTCACGAAGCTCTTGTGCTGCTTCGGGTTGGTACTGACCAGCATACACAAAAAATGTTCCTGTCGGATCAACAATTCGACCACGCCAATACTCGTTATCCTCACCAACGTCTTCAGTTTCGGTGAGTGTCCCAATAAGGAAGACCCGATTTGCCTTCGCACCGGTTGGGAATAACAGATATACCGGCGCTCGCTCGTCATCGGATTCTTTGAAGCTAAAGCCAGCGTCATTAAATTCCGTCGCAAACGCACGCTTTGCAACTTCACGTGTCGGGATATCTTCAGTGCTCATTTTAGATCGACCTCGCTTTGATCAGGACCGCTTCTGGATCAGCTGGATTAGTGAGATGATCAACGGTATCTGCAAGGAGATATCGACCCAGTTCTGGTCCGGATATACGATAGTATGCACCGATAAGATCCTGGCGAATCTCTTCGACAACGACCGATGTATCGAGTGCGTCCCGAGCCATTTGTTGTGCTTCAGAAAGTGTGATACCGCTTAATTTTTCGGTCATCTCCCGAGTGAAAATGACTTCAGTGACTGTTTCACCATCGTCAATGACCCCCTTAATCCGGAGGTCAAACTCGCCATCCACAGTTCCATGTTCAGAACATCGCCCATTCTGAAGAACGCGAGTACATCCATCGGTCGGACACCGCTTAATCAGCCCACTACCAGACTGGATATCAATGAGCGCTCCCTCAATCGTCGTTGCACTGTCACCGACTGTAATATCCGTGTCAAGCTTCTCAATGTCGGTTGTTCGATTGAGCTTCACCGAATAATCGCCTTGGTATTCATCCGTAACAACATTTTCAAGCTCATAAACAGCACCTTCTTCAATCGCTGGGAGGTCCGATGTCTCAAAGGCAACAAATTTTGTGCGTCCAGATTCATCACCAATCAGACCAACCTGTGCAATTGCTTCGTTTTGTGGTTCCCAGAGTTCGACAACTTTTGCAGTGACATCAATCCATTGTTCATCCTCATCAATTGATGCCAGTGGGATCTCCTCATTCCCATCAGATCCACTCAATTCATCGCGGTCGATGTCAGCCTCGTCAAGATAACTGTTGATGACCGAGCGACGGGCCTCGTCGGCTGGAACACTATATTCCTCTACGAGCGTGTTGAGACGATCACGGACCGTCGTCTCATCGATGTCTAACTCCTCAGAGAACTGTTCTGCAATCTCCGCTGCGTGCGTTTGCAGGTCTGTCATAATATCACTTGCCTCCGTCCTGTTTTTCGTTGGGAGACATCAATAAATTGGCTCTCCGTGAATAATAAACTGTCGTGAGCATGGTGAAAGTGAAATTTAGCTAGTATAAATATCCGAGAGATATTTTTTAACGTCGAAAAGACATGATTGTTGAGTATCGGTCTGTCAAGTTGCATACGCGCAAAGGAGTTCGTGGAATAGGTTATCATACCAGGCGAAAAGCACCAGTCCTGAGCTAGTTAGGTCTTATTTTGACGGGGTAAACTCACAGTTGTTCATGATGTTTTTCTGAGGAGTATATGATATGTACATTGTTTCTGGGCTAAAACACACAAGTGATTCTCACGATTCTTATATGATGGACAAGCAGTCTACATTCGTGTCATAAATAGAATATATCGTATATTCACCCCTATGATCACCAATGAGATTATATTTATCTATCATTGATACTGTTTCAATGGACGAACGGCTCAAGTCGTTCCTCCGAGAGCAATTTCGTGAGGCCGGTCGAGAGTATGCTCGTGCACGAGACGCGTATCAATCAGGTCGTAAAAGTGCCGAGACTGAGGACGACACAAATGAGGGAACGAACGGTGAAAATAGTGAACAGACGATTGCATCCGAGCAAGAAATAACAGATAACTCGAAGCCAGATATATCCACACCAGTCTCAGCGTTACCATGTAACGAGACAGGACAAGCCCGGATTGTCTGTCGACGTGACGCGGAGAAGCGTGCTGTTAGGATTGATACTGAGGCTCATCCAGCCTGTTTTGAGTCCGGACATCCTGATTGTGAGGGGTGCGTTCGAGATATCCGCAGTGGGATTGTTGAAACATGGTAACACGGTAACGATGGCAGTATCAGACAGTACCTCGTCAACTGTTGTCGATGTTGTTGGCGTTGTCCTTGCTGGTGGGATTGGATCACGATTATATCCCGCAAGCCGGGGACATCGACCAAAGCAGTTTCTCTCACTTTTCGGCGATCGATCATTTCTCACGCGGACAGTCGACCGACTGCGCGGAGTCACTGACACAATTCTCATACTCACCAGAGATGCATTTGCTGAAACGGTCAGAGAACAGGTCTCAGACGTAACGGTAATAACCGAGCCAGTCGGGCGAGACACAGGACCAGCAGCTCTGTATGCAACACATTATGTTGAAGAAACATATGGTGATGATGCAGTCGTGCTTCTCGCACCAAGTGACCACGTTGTTGGGGCAGCATTTGACACTGCCGTGAGACGCATGAGCGCTGTTGCTATGAACACCAATCGTCTTGTCACCCTTGGCGTTGCTCCAACCCGACCGGAAACAGGATATGGATATATCGAACCAGCAGCAACAATCAATTCTATCAACGGTCTCAATGATGACGCGGTCTCGTGGAAATCTATTCAGTCATTCCATGAGAAACCAGAGATAGAAACAGCAAAGAAGTATATTGAGGCAGGACATTATTGGAATGCTGGAATATTCGCGTGGCGACCCGCAGTCTTCAATACTGTTGCAGCTGACTCACCACTAGCACCGTTACAGACTGCCCTCCAGAATAATACGAGTGAGTCAGTCGCTGATGTATTTGCTGCAAGCGACTCACAAAGTGTTGATCGAGCCATCTTTGAACAATCTGAGGCAACTGCAGTTATTCCGACTGACATGATGTGGGACGATATCGGCACATGGGATGCTTTTGACCGACTTGCTACACAGGATGAATTAATTACTGAAAATATCAATACACAAACCGCATCAGCGGAAGACGAACACTCTGACACGACGACACGTGAGGAGACCGTTACCGTTGGTGACGTTGAGGTAGAAATGATTGATTCAACAGATAATATTATTGTGGGCAACGGTAGTCATATATCAACAGTTGGTGTCTCGGGACTCATTATTGTCACATGGAATGACCGAACACTTGTTGTGAATAAAGACGATGCTCAGTCGGTGAGAGAGCTTGTCTCAAGACTTCGTGAGAGCGGATTGTTCTGAAATAGTCGTATCGATTGGAAAAAGATATTATTTTGACAAAATGAGAAATTGAGATATTATGAAGATGTTGTATCGGACTCATGATATGTATTCATTTTGAGATGATTATGTTCTCGACCCCCAGAGCGCCGAACTTGTATTGTTCCATCACTGGTGACACCAACCAACAGCCATTGCTTGACTTCCCTTCCGCGAACGGCGTCACCAGCAGCATCAGCCACCGCTTTCATCAACTCAGGAGCAGTTCGTGTCACCTTCACACCCTCAGCATCACATGCATCATAGACCTTCTTCGGGACATCATAGAGATCAGTTCCAGCCGCAATCGAGATCTGCACAGGTGCAGTAAGTGCCTCAGCGAATGCAACAGTATTGCGCGCTTTATCGACATTCTCGCGCGCACTTGACTCGACACTTGAGACATTTGCTCGAGATGTGCCGAGGGCAGCAGCAATCCGGGACTGTTGGTATCCACGTTCACGCAACGTGAGTACCTCTGCTTGTCGTCGCGTGAGAACACTTACATCAGGATTGAATCCAATTTCTGCAAGAATCGCATCGACATCAAGTTCTTCAGTATTGGTTTCTTCTGCACTTGAGTGTGAATCCATACCGTGATGAGAGGTGTTCTCTTCGTTCATATTGAGGTTTTCATCATCTGTCATATATTATAATTCTACAAACGCTCCTAATTCATTACCCATGTGAGAAAATATATCAACAAAGTATCATAGTTAGTCGATAGTATATTGATATACAGTACACTGCATTTATTATGCAACGGTGATATTACTCGTATCCGCAAGAATATCACGATCAGCAGCCATGTGAATACGATTTATCCTCCCCAGAAGTTATCACGACTTCCAAGCGCAGTTGATTGGTCTGACCCAGAATTGTTGATTTCACTGTCATTGTCTGTAGTTGATTCATCATCATGATCTGCGGTGCTATCGGTCTCATCAGCCGTTTCGCTATCGTCGTCGACTGGGAGTCGTTCAACGATTTTCTTTGCTGTTGCATGATTTGACTTCACCCGATCGATTCGAACAATAGCTCGTGATGTCGGAAGTAACCCATCGATAAGGATAATAAACCCATCATCAGTCCGTCCGACACCTGCTCCGCTTTCATGAATATCATCAACATCAACGACTACCTCTTCACCAGGCTTGACGGGCTGAGCTTTTAGATCCTGAATCGGCTGATCATAGCTACTACACCACTCAGCTCCGCCGCGGTCGCCGTAATATTGACATCCCATTCCACTGATGCGCTCGGAATATCTGGGGCAGTCGTCTGCAAGCGGACACTCAGACATACGAGAGTGTACACTTGCCCAGTCTAAAGAACTTGCGAGGGGGTATCGATATAGACAATACTTTTTATTATCTTAGGATAGCTCTGTGTATGAGCATATCAACTGATCAGTACGTTCCAGAGTTTGCGATTATTGTTGGTGTTTTCTTCGGTCTGGCTACTGTTGTTTCGGGCATTATCCTTCGATGGGGACTCACTGCGACGATTTGCGTATGTGCAGTTAGTTCATATCCTTTCATCGCGTTTGGAGTAGTTCGTGACACAAATCCAACTGCAACAATTCGACCGCGATGGGTATTATTGATTGGAACAGTGATCGGAATGCTTGGAGCGGTTGGAACGTTTCATGCCATGCTTGGAGGACAGGACTCAGTTACTGCGACGGTCAGCTCGCTATTTATTGGATTTATACTCGTTTCACCACCAGCAGGGTATGCAGTTCACCATGGTGTAAATATTAATCCATTCACACCACAGGTGACGGCTGGAGGTTGTCTTATCATTGGTGTTGGATGCGTGTTTGCAGGGCTTTTTTCACTACCGTTGATTGGTGTACTTCTCGGCACCGGAATCGGGATTAGTGGCGCATTATATGCGACTGCTCGCGGTCTTACACTAACACAGCAGACAAAACAACGAGTGGCAATTATCAGTGGTGTCATTGGTCTCACAATTGCATTCATCGGTACTGCTGGAAGCGAATATATCAGTAGTAACGGAACGGTCAATGGTGGTGAATGGCTCTTTGTCGGGGCAACATTAGCACTTGCACCGAGTCTTTATATCGCATTGACTGGTGGTCAAACCACCCAACAGACATGCTCATGGCCATTCAAAAGACAATGAATGATTGAATCTTTGTCCAGACCGAGAAGAGCGTGGGAAATATCAATAAAAGAGCATACAGGGACTATGCGAGTGGCGTCCGCTCAACAACTGTTCCATCAACGGTTGGATACTGTTCAACAATCTCACCACCATCAACGTCGCCATCCTCAATCATTTCCTCAAGCAGCCACCATGCAATTTCAACATGATCTGATTTGACAGTATAAAATTCATCTGGGACTCCAAGCGAATCAAATCGCTTTGGAGCAACCCATGTTTTCCCATAAACAATCGTACCGTCGTCCGTAATCTCATCAAACGGTCGACGAACGGTTTGTGCCATTCGTTTGAGACGGTTTCGATGCTGTGCGGCGTCTTTAAATACAGAGGTACAGAAATATACTTGCTCATGATTTCCCATGGTATCAAGAATAGCCTCTTTTGACCCCTCAACGGCAGACATATGTCCGTCTTGAAGTTCATACCCCTTCTGCTGCATCCGACGATAATTCCCGTCTGACATCTCAAATTCATTCACATTGCAAAACTCAGCAGCACCCTCA
This sequence comes from Haloquadratum walsbyi C23, assembly GCF_000237865.1. Lineage (NCBI taxonomy): Archaea > Methanobacteriati > Methanobacteriota > Halobacteria > Halobacteriales > Haloferacaceae > Haloquadratum > Haloquadratum walsbyi. The sequence goes on along the minus strand of NC_017459.1, from coordinate 2,802,632 downwards.
TCAAGGAATTCAAGAAACTCTGGCTCTGCGCGAATTCCTGGAATCTCAAATGCAGGGGTGAGCCCCTCCTCCCGTGCAATATAGAGAATGTCTTCCCACTCAGTGTCGTGAAGATTACCCCACTGTTCATAAGGTGGATGGAATCGGATCTCATCAAGTCCGGCTGATGCGAGTGCGCGCATATTTTCTCGCCCACCGGTGATTCCAGTATATAAATGCGTATGATGATCTGAGCCAAATTCGTCCTTCAGAAGTGATAGATAGCGGGTTGTCTTTGCTAATGCCTCCTGTGGTTCACCACCAGTAATTGACGTACCGAGCGCATCCATACGGTGTGCTTCCGCGATAATATCGGAGTCGGATTCAACAAGCCGCTCATTGGCGTACACGTCGGTAACGTTTTTTCGGTTTTCACCCAAGGGGCAATAAAAACAGTCACGCTGATCACAGTAACCGTAGACGAAAAGTACCATTTTGCCGCCTTTTGCGCACTGTTCGCACCCCTTCGAAATCATATACTATTATTATCCGATGAAGCCTCAAAAGTCGTGCTACTTGCGATGGAGTGGGTAATTGATTGATTTCAATATTATGTAGATTGATTCTGAAGAATACATTCGGCAAAAAACACGTTCTATATAACCACTTCCTATCGCCTACCAACACTAGATTGGATTTTTTATCTCAAGAAAGAGGAATTCAGTATCAAGATTTAATCAATGTGAGAAATAGAGAACTTCCAGCCCCGAAAACAGATATATGCTTAGGATATACTATTGAATGATGCTCCTGGTCCTCTGTGTTGATCTTGATGACGATCTGGGCCGGAAAACCGGTCTCCAAACGCCTGTTATTGGTCGTGAGACCATCGAACGTGCAGCGGTCGATCTTGCAACAGCAGATCCAGAGGACTCAGATGTGAATGTGTTATTTCAGGGTATCCATCAGTATGACAAGCTTAGCCATGATCAAGCGGTTGATGAGGACATTGCTGTCGCTGCTGTAACCGGTGTTGATGGGGGAGATGTCGAGGCGAATCGTGTTATCGGTGAAGAAGTCGACCGCGTGCTTGCCGGACTCTCAACTGGAGAGAATATTAATGCAATTGTGATTACCGATGGTGCACAGGATGAATCGATACTTCCAGTCATTCGCTCTCGGGTTCCCATCGATAGTGTCAGACGCGTCGTGGTGCGGCAGGCACAGGATCTTGAATCAATTTATTATACGATGAAACAAGTGCTCGCGGACTCTGAAACTCGGGGAACTATTCTTGTTCCACTCGGTATTTTGCTTCTCATCTATCCATTCGTAACAATTGCAAGTCTCTTTGATGTCCCCGGTGCAGTTGTACTGGGGATCATCTCAGGGCTCTTGGGACTATATACGCTTTCGCGGGGACTTGGGATTGAGGATGTGCTTGATGATATAGTTGCTCGGACACGGGACATTCTATATGAAGGGCGTGTGACGTTCATTACATATGTTGCTGCGATTGCGCTCATTATTGTTGGTGGGTTTCGTGGGTATGCACTCTTAGAACTTGTCCGGAAAGCCAGTCCCGAGATAACCCTCGTGCTTGGAGCGGCAGCATTCATCCATGGATCAGTTCAGTGGTTCGCAGCCGCAGGGGTGACATCGAGCCTTGGACAAGTAACAGATGAATATCTCTCCGACCGTTTCCGGTGGCGATATCTGAACGCTCCATTCTATGTCGGTGCCATTTCTATTGTACTGTATGTGGTCTCTGGATTTTTCCTACCACAGGGTGCTGCTGCCGGGCAGTCCTTTTCACTCACACAACTTGCCGTTGGGTTGACCGCAGGGACACTACTTGGTGTGTTCAGTACGCTGGCATTCGCTGTTGCTGAATCTCGGTTTCCGACGACGGCGTCAAGCTCAGACCCCCCGCGAGGATGAAATAAGTATCAATTGAAGGGGAAAGATTTGATTGACATTACCGCTAAGATTGAAGATTCAGCGCTCACGGATGACGACAAATTCAGCCAAATCACGAAGATATCCAAGCGATTCAGTATCATCAATATTCGCGGCAGCAAGTGCATCGAGTGCCTGTTGTGACTCATTATGCGCTCGCTCATTCGCCTCCGTATCACTGAGCGCGGTTACCTGGATTAACGATGGGCGGTCCATTGCTGCATCTTGTCCTGTTGGTTTGCCAAGATCAGTCGCGTCTGCGGTCGCATCAAGAACATCATCGCGAATTTGAAATGCAACACCAACGCGTTCTGCATACTCACCAAATAGATCAATGGTGAAGGGATCGGCTCCACCAGCAACAGCTCCAACTTCTGCGGACGCTCGAAAGAGTGCTCCTGTCTTTCGCCGAGCGAGTTGCATGTATTCTGCTTCATTTGTTGGTCGTGCCACAAGCTCTGTTGCTTCACCCTCACCGAGTTCAACCATCGACTCAGCAACAATCTCTGTTGCATGTTCATCAGCGGCAAGAAGAGCAAATGCCTCACCAAGCAGTCCATCAGAAGCAATCAGTGCTGGTCCATGCCCAAACGCTGACCATGCACTTTCTGTACCACGACGAACATCTGACCGGTCAATAATATCATCAACAACGAGTGATGCATTATGAACTAATTCAACGGCAACAGCAAAATCGACCGCATCTTCAGGGGCACCACCGCAGGCTTCACATGCAAGGATCGTCACCGCTGGCCGAACACGTTTTCCGCCCGACAGCGCAACGTGAGCAACCTCATCTGACAGCACCGCGGGATCAATCGCATCGACGACCGATTCTAGTCGGTCCTCGACCATTGATACCCGCCGTTCCAGATACTCCATTAATTTTCAGTCTTATCGGCGAGCTAAAATGGGTTCCGACTGTCCTAAAAACACGTAGTCAAGAGTAACATATAAAAATATCATCAGTCTGTACTCATCTGCTCATCATCTGTCTGTGTATTTGTCGTCGACTCTTCAGGGAGCGAGATGAGATTCTCACGACCCAATCGAAGCTTATCGACCCGGTTCTCCTCAGCCATCACGGAGAGAACCTGTGATACTTTTGCATCCGACCACCCAGTTTTATCAACAATCGATGCCTGCCGCATCCGTCCTCCGTTACGTGAGAGCAACTGTTCAATACGCTCTTCATCAGAGAGTAACGCGGGATCTGTCGAGATATCTGGCATTGAGTCCTCTGTCGATTGTGTCTCTGATTCTGACTCAGTTGTCGTCGACGAATCAGTGGTATCAGTATCTATTGTATCGTCCTGAACTGATGATGTCTCAGTGCCAGAGAGTGATGATCCTGTGTCAGTCGATTCTGCGTCATCTATCGGGGACGTATCACTATTTGAATCTGAACTCGAGGCTGAAGGCGATGTCGATGTCGATGATGGTGCTGAGGATACTGAATCATCAGAAATGCCTGATGAGGAGGCGTCTGTGTGCTCTGATACCGATGAGTCCTCTTCAGGGGTATCGATTTTATCCTTGTTCTCACTTTCAGCATCGGTGGCAACTGCTGGAGGAGAGTCAGGTCCCGGCGATGGAGGAGTATCATCAGCTGTTCCGCCAGGATCCCCATTATCGGTCCGGTATCGACGGCTACCATAGAGAATCCCAATTATTCCAAGTAATCCAAGAACTGCTCCAGCAACCAACGCTGTCGGAAACGAGTCTTCTTCAACCGGGGAATATCTAATCTCAAGTCCTGAGTCCCCCTCAAAGTCAGATGGCTGCGTGAGGACGACTGCACTCTCTCGCTGTTGAACAGGGATGCTCGTTCGAGAAACTGTATATCGGTTGGGTGGACGAATAACGATTTGTTGATTTGCGGTGACAACTGACATCCATGTTCGCTGAACGTCTGCTTCATCGGTCGGAATTTTGAATACATCCCCGATTAACAGTGTTTCATTTTGTCCCTCCTGAGCAAAATTTGACCAACGAAACGAAAGGGCAAGCGTGCCGCGATTATCCTCAACGCTCCCATGATAGCTTACATTTCGAATTTGCATTCGTCGATCGGTTGCTGCAGTTGCTTCTGTCTGCAGCGTCTTGAACAGTGTAATCTGTGGTCCAATATCGATATTATCTCGCTCATACTGACGTGCCATTTGCTTGAATGCGCGCGTCTCATTTGGATTTGTGAGTGCATACTGCGTTTCAATCCGCCAGAAAGCACTCTGATCAGCACGGATAGAAATAGTAATTGTTGTTTGAGATTCTGGCTGTGACGTCGGATTTGACGTATCAATCTGTGCATGCGATGACGCTGCATCGACATCTGATAGCTCAGATGCGTCGGTCGTGAGCGAAGTTCTGGGTACAGGTGCAGGTACAGATGCGGGTGCGTGTGTGGGTGAGAGTGGGTCAAAAGTTGAGGCTGATTCGAGAAATAAAGGCGAGGCTGATGTCGGTGCTGGCTGGGTGAGCGCCGCGGGAGTAGCGCTAGCACCTGCACCTGCAACGGTGGCAACAGCAAGGAGGAGGACGATTAATAACGCGGACATCCGCATGTGATGCGGATTGCACGTGGAACGCTCAAAACCCTTTCTATCGGGTTTTCCGAATCTCAAGATACAGATGTTTGAGTGAAACGCTAATGATAGTGTTTTTATTAATACCTAATATATGTGGTTGCATGCGTGCTGTCTCTATCTTTCTTGCTGTCATCCTCGTCATTGCGACCGTCGCTGGGGCAGTTCCAGTCGCATCAATCGGTGATGCACAACTGAGTGATGGGAGTACCTCACAAGTGAATCAGGGAGGAAGTGGACCGATTCTGTCAATGCTCGGCATTTCACCAGTCGAGGTGCAACGGGCTGCTTTGCAGACAACATATGTTGAACTTGGTCGCGGACTTGAGTTCGCCTCAACAGCGACTGAGACACGAATTCAAACGGAAACAACACTAAATCGGATTCAATCAGCATCAACACCATCTATGCGTCAACAGCGGTTATTACAGGCGCTTAGTGAGACTGAACAGCGTACGGTTGTGCTTCGCTCACAACAACGAACACAAATCTCAGCATATGGGAGTGAGAATATCACGACTGAACAACTCCTCGCTCGCCTTGCTGCGATTGATTCTGAGTCACGTGCGCTAATCACGCGATTATCACGACTGAAATCAGCTGCGGACTCAATAGAGGGGTTTAGTATCCCTGCGTCTCGATTCGAGACGCTTCAAATTGAATTACAGACACTGACCAGCCCGGTCCGTGAACATGCTACAGATGTAATCACAGGAGCAACTGAGAGAAGTCGGTTCGTTATTCAATCAGGACCACAAAGTGTTGTAATTGGAACTATCATTGATGATACATATATACGGGAGGCATATCGTGGTCGACTGAGAGGCGGTGACATTGGAATGGCGTTGAATATAACGACCCCGACGAACGTAACCACCAATGCCTATCCAACAATCACGTCATTGCGTCGTGAGAGGACAGTTACAGCATCGGATGGGTCGATTGCTCGTGTGAACATTGATCATGACCGTGGTCGTCTTATAAGTTTTATTGACACGAGTAGCGCACGGATATTCAAAGAGGTTCAATATCGACCACTCACGCAGACATCAACACGACGGTCAATTTCAGCAGTAAAAGATGGACTTCGACTTACAGCACATCCAACGTATCCTGGTGGACCAGTTCGATTCCAACTCAACAGTACTGCCACAGAGCAGTCAGTTGATGCACCGTTGACTCTTGGTCCACCGAGTGGTGAAAGCACGATTGTTGGAGAGACAGGTTCTGATGGGTCGCTGTGGACGCTTGCTCCTGACGGTACTTATCAGGTGACTGCTATTGATCGAAGTTCTGTTGTATTAGTCTCTGTCGACCCATCATTCCCGCCGTTGATATACGGCATTGTTGGCAATAGCACTCGTGAGAATAGCACTCAAACAGGCGTCAACGGGAGCAATAACGATATTCGAGTGTCAACTAATGACTAACTACTGACGGTATTATCTGTTTTTAGCTAATTGAATCGTATTGGATTGGACGTTGATGGCTCGCATGAGTTAACTTAGCCTCGATCAATTACGCTGACTCGATTGGGATACATTCTAAACGATATTGAAAGCGAACGTTCATCAGCAACATCGACAGCAAATAGTCCGTGAGTGTCTCGTGAACTCATTGTCGACTGCAAATCGAGCATCAGCCGCAATAACTGGCATTGCACTGCTGCTTGTCGTCAGTGTTACTCTTGCTAGTGTTGTCGCAGTTGGAAGTGACCAGCTTCAGGTAATACCTTCGTCATATGCGTGTCAAGATACCACTGCTTCAACTGGCGGTCGCACTGATAATTCAGTTTCATCGAGCCTACCAGCACATCAAGCATCGAATGTTGCATTATCACTCACCGTGTCTGAGACAATGATAGCGCTTACACACGAGGCTGGACCATCACTGCGCCTTGCAATGGTGGATATGCACATTAGTGTCAATCAAGAGCCACTCTTACATCAGCCGCCAATCCCATTTTTTGCTGCGAAGGGCTTCCGCAGCGGACCGTATGGACCATTCAACAGCGCAAGCGATGGCATATGGTCAGTTGGCGAGCAAGGGGCAATCCGAATCGCTGGAACAAATAGTCCTCAACCGCTGCCGGGTCGATTCATTGATATAACCATCCGCTATCGTGGTTGCGTTATCGGAGAAATTGGTGCAACAATCCGACGATAAGTGCTATCGATACGTCAGAAATACGTTAATATTGTAATAAGAATAGATAAGAGATAAAAACATCAGTCTCAATCATCTTCAGTATTCAATCGGTAGTTGGTGCGGCTGCTGGGTCACTCACTTGCTGCTGGGATGGTGTGTCAACTGTATCATCTGCTGTCGGTGCACAAGCAATTGTTGTAATTGCTTGCGGAGTTCCAGGATATGCTTGTTGGACATGATGTTCAATATCAACAAACCCTGCGGTTTCAAACATCTCTTGTGCTTCTGTTTCATCATAGAATAGCATAATTGCATCAGCAAGTTGTTGGAAAATCCATGAATCAGGATAATCTGGACCAACAACAAGAACACGGTTGCCAGGTTTGACCACACGCCGGAACTCACAGAGTGCATCGACCGGATTTGGCCAATACTCGATTGAGCCTGATGACCAAATCACATCAAAGCTGTTGTCCGCGAATGGCAGTCGCTCAGCATCACCACGATAGAATTTAACATCATCAGCCCGACCGAACTTGCTGAATGCCTTTTCCATTTGATGAATGCTCTGATCAAGTCCATGAATATCCTGACTGTATCGAAGCAGCCCTTCAGTTGCAAATCCGGTCCCACATCCAACGTCAAGAACGCGGTCGGTCGGGTCAATATCGAGTTCCTTGAGCGCCTCATCACGCATTTCTGCATTCCAAATAAATGGATTAATGCGGTCATACACCTTCGAGAGATATTTATAAAATAGCCGCGCGTTCTCCTTGTCCTCAAGTATTCCCATTAACCCAATTTTCGCACGCCATAATCATAATCTTACGGATTCTATATATATAACCAAGACGAATGGTCTCAATATACTAGCTTAACATCTAATCCAGCCCCCAGCGTCAATTATTATTCCTCTCACAAGATATTACATCATTTGATGGCTCTTACTACCATTCCGCAAACACCTTATATGCCGCTTACGGAATATTTTATTGATACGAGTATGCCGAGACCAGAGGTTCTCGAACGAATTAAAACAGCCGAGGATGAGGCAGCAGAAATTATCGACGAGGCCGAAAGTGAGCGTGAGGAACGGCTTGCGGCTGCGAGAGAGAAGGCTGAGACGATTCGTGAAGAGGCACAACAAGAGGCTGATGAATACGAATCCAAACGGCTCTCGGAAGCCCGCGAGGAAATTGAAACTGAGCGCGAGCAAATTATTGAGGATGGAAAAACAGCACGAGAGCAATTGATTGAATCTGCAGAGGACCGGATTGATCAAGCCGTTGAGTATACAGTCGACCAGTTCGAAGAGGAAGTATATGCTCAGACCTGAGCAGATGAGTAGAGTCTCAATGACTGGCTCCAAGCAGGTACTGGAGACAGTCGTTGAAACGACACACGATCTTAATCTGTTTCATATCACTGATTACGACGGATCATGGGACGGATTTGATCCTGGTAGATCGACTCAAGGCGCAGAAACAACTGCGGACCAGCTTGTGACGGTTCGTTCATTAAAAAATATCCTCGACATTGATGAAGAGGATGCCGGACCAACTCGAATCGTTACTGAAGAGGCACTCACAGATGAACTCGAATCAATCCGAGCGACCGTCAATCAACTCGATGATCGACGACAGGAATTAACTCAGGAACTCCGAGAAATTGAAGATCGGATTGAATCTGTAGAGCCATTTATTGAACTTGGAATTGATCTAGACCTGCTTACAGGGTATGACACACTGCAGGTAGCTATCGGCCGTGGTGACCGACAAGCAATTGAACAAGCAATCGTTGATGCTGATTCACTCACTGCATATAAAATCTTTCCGAGTAGTGATATTTTGGCTATCTTTGCTCGCCCGGCAGATGCTGCAAGTGACACAGCACTTACTGATGCACTTGTGGGCGCTGAGTTTGTCTCAGTTGATCTACCATCGTCAATAGACGACATAAACGGGGACGCAAACACAGCATCAGCATCCGAGAATCCCGCTGGTTTTGATGATGATGAGCAGTTATCACCGAAGGAGTACAAAAATACCCTCGACGAAAAACGTCAGCAGTTGGAGGCAGAGCTTGAAAACGTCGAAAAAGAATTAGAAGCTGAGCGTGATGAAACTGCTGGATTCCTGCTTGCTGCAGAAGAAAAGTTGGCGATTGATGCTCAAAAGTCAGAGGCACCATTATCGTTTGCAACAACCAAGAATGCGTTTATTGCTGAGGGGTGGATACCTAGCTCACGTTATAGCGAACTGAAACAAGCGCTCACGGAGACTGTTGGGGATCATGTCCAAATTGATGAAATCGAGCGTGCAACGTTCTCTGCAAGCGGAGATGACCATGTACGCGAGGATGTTCCCGCAGAGAGTGGTGGCGACGCAGGCGCACCCGCACCAACAGCCGCGGATGGGGGAGATGTCGATACAGACGCTCGTGCTGACGGAGGGACGGCGGTTGTCATGGATGATGATGAGCCACCAACAGTACAGGATAATCCGGGCGCAGTCAAGCCATTCGAAATTCTCGTTCAAGCGGTCAATCGACCAGGTTATTATGAGTTTGACCCGACAATTATTCTCTTTTTGACATTCCCGGCATTCTTTGGATTCATGATCGGGGATCTTGGATATGGGTTAATTTACACCGGAATTGGGTACTATCTGTATACTAGCTTTACAGATCGTCCAGCGTTCCGCAGTATGGGTGGGATAACGATTGCCGCAGGTGTTTTTACGATCATATTTGGCATTCTATATGGAGAGATATTTGGACTACATCTGATTGCAACGTATCTCTGGGAAGGACTCGTTGGGCTCTCACATGCTCCAATCGAAAAGGGTCTCTCACCAGCTGGTATTGAGTGGGCTCGTGGATGGCTTGTTGTGAGCGTGCTCGTGGGAGTCGCTCATCTCAATATCGCATGGATCTTTGGGTTCTTTGAAGATCGTAATCTCCATGATCTCAAACATGCATTTACTGAGAATGGGTCATGGCTTTTGATGATGAACGGGTTCTGGATTTGGGTATTCAGTGATGCACTCCGTCCAGTCGCTCCAGCATTTATTTACACGACATTCTCGGCTGAAGGCGTGCTCCCGCTTGGATTCAATGGATTCCCTGCAATGGAGCTATTTACACTGCCAGGGGTGGGACCGATTACGATTCCGCTTGCGATATTTATTTTAGGACTTGTTCTTCTTGCGGTTGGTGAACCAGTTGAAGCCATTGAGTTTCTCAATGTGCTTGTAAATGTACTATCATACACGCGACTCGCTGCAGTGCTACTCGCAAAAGCGGCGATGGCATTTACAGTAAATCTTCTGTTCTTTGGTGTTTATGTCACCGGGGGCGGTAATGAAGCAGAGTGGCACTTCGGTCTCGATAAAATGCCACAGGTTGGAGAGGTCTATCATGGGCACGAAGTCACCGATATTATGTTTGGAGGACTTATTCATGGTGATGCTGCAACGATTCTGATTGGAATGATCGTTCTCATACTCGGTCATGTACTTGTTCTTGCGCTTGGCGTGACAAGTGCAGGACTACAGGCAGTTCGTCTTGAGTATGTGGAATTCTTCAATAAGTTCTTTGAGGGCGGAGGACGCGAGTATAATCCATTTGGATACGAACGAAAGTTCACGACTGAAGATTAGAATTATACTGATTCCCTTCGTTGGATTATATTTTTGCTCTCATCAATATATGTGATAACTCGAAAAAGTTTATTTATCTTGTCACTATATTGAGTATAATGACTCCATTTTGCAACGCTTACAGTCGGTGCATTTGAGAAGCTTTATGAGATTTGTCTGTCCATCTACGGACGTTCGGAAACGACAATACAGTCGTAATTTAATACAATGATTGGACTACTACAGCAGGCTCAAGAAACCGCACCAGCTATTGAACCGTCCGCCGCCGCCGCAATTGCACTCGGTCTTGCCGCTCTCGGCGCAGGTTATGCAGAGCGTGGGATTGGCGCCGCTGCGATGGGCGCTATCGCAGAGGATGACAGTCTCTTTGTTAACGGACTTATTCTCACCGTCCTTCCAGAGACGATTCTCATTCTCGCACTTGTCGGGTTCTTCCTGATATAATACCTCTCGTTGGTTTTATCAATGAGTTTGGACACTGTCGTCGAAGACATTCGAGACGAAGCGCAAGCGCGCGCCAGCGAAATTCAAGCAGACGCAGATGAACGCGCAGAGAAAATCATTGAAGAAGCAGAAGCTGATGCAGAGGATATCCTTGAAGAGCGAAAAGATGAGGTCGAAGAGCAAATTGAGCGCGAGCGTGAGCAAGCACTCTCAAGTGCAAATCTTGAGGCAAAACAAAACCGCTTAGAAGCACGGCGTGATGTTCTTGATGATGTTCTTAATCGTGTTGAGGATGAACTCGCATCGCTATCGAACGCAAAACGAGAGGAATTAACCAAACCATTAGTAACCGCAGCAATCACCGAATTCGATGATGATGAGACAGTCAAGCTTTACGCTCGCGCTGATGATGCTGATCTGCTTAATTCACTGCTGGAGGAGCACGAAAAAGCGGAGTATGCCGGTGAGTACGACTGTCTTGGGGGGGTTGTTGCTGAGGGACAGCAATCTCGCGTTCGAGTGAATAACACATTCGATTCAATTCTCGATGCTGTCTGGGAGGAAACACTCGGAGATGTCAGCGAACAACTATTTGATCAATGAGTGTATCAGGTTCTAATCCGGAGTACGTGACAGCACGGGTCAAAGCACGAGAAAGCGCATTATATGACGATGAGGAGTACCGGAAATTGGTTCGGATGACGCCAGCAGAAATTGCACGTCTGATGGAAGAGTCCGATTATGAACGGGAAATCAATGCGCTTGGGTCTCGATATTCCGGTGTCGATCTTATCGAGTACGCGCTAAATCAAAACCTCGCAAGACAGTTTGATGATTTACTCCGGTGGGCAAATGGTCGCCTGTATGATCTTATTGCACGGTATTTGAGGAAGTTTGACGCGTGGAATGTCAAGACGGTTATCCGTGGGATCTACTCAGGAACGGAGTCAGATACTGTCAATGATGATTTAATCCGAGCTGGTGAGTTTAGTGATGAACTTCTTGATACTCTCCTTGACGCTGGAAGTATTGAGGAAGCCGTCGAGCGGTTATCAGCAGCAGGAACAATCTATGGATCGGAACTTGAGTCGGCGTATGACGATTATGATGAGAGTGGAGTGCTCATACCGCTTGAGAATGCTGTCGATCGAACATACTACGAACAGTTACTTGCTGACCTCACAGTTGATGAGGCAACAGCGCAATACCGAGAATTCCTTGAAGCTGAAATTGACTTTCGAAACGCCCAAAATGCGTTCAGGCTCGCACAAAGCGGTGCAGATATAGACCCTGGAGCGTACTACATCGATGGCGGATCACTGTTCACTGCGACTGAGCTTGCGACATTCGCACAGAATCGAAATGAGCTTATCGAAGCAATTCGTGAGTCTCGCTACGGTGATGACCTTTCTGAGGCACTCAATCAAATTGAGACCGCAGACAGCCTTATTCAGTTCGAACGCGCACTTGATAATGCCTTGTTAGAATACTCCGATACGCTCGGAACAGTACATCCATTATCGGTTACCCCTGTTATATCATATATTCTTGCCAAAGAGCGAGAGGTCGATAACATTCGTGCAATTGCCCGCGGACGTGAAGCAGGGTTAAGTGACGATGAGATTAAGAAGGAGTTCATGTAGCGATGAGCCAGGAGATTGCAGTCGTCGGCAGTCCAGAGTTCACAACAGGGTTTCGACTTGCCGGGGTCCGAAAGTTCGAAACTGTCCCAGACGAAAACAAAGATGAACAGCTTGATCAGGCCGTGAGGTCGGCACTCGGTGATGATGATGTTGGAATCATTGTGATGCATAATGATGATCTTGAACATCTGTCTCGCACCGTCCGCGAAGATGTCGAAACAAGCATCGAACCGACGCTTGTGACTCTTGGCGGTGGAGCAGGTGCTGGCGGCCTTCGTGATCAAATCAAACGAGCCATTGGAATTGACCTGATGGAAGAAGACGAATCATAACGTAATTCAACATAATTTATCTTATGAGCCAGACAGAACAAGCAGTTCGTGAGGATGGCGTTATCAGAAGTGTCAGCGGTCCTGTCGTGACCGCACGTGGACTCGATGCCCGAATGAACGATGTTGTCTATGTAGGTGATGAGGGACTCATGGGCGAGGTCATCGAGATTGAAGATAATGTCACAACAGTACAAGTATATGAAGAGACGTCTGGAATCGGTCCCGACGAGCCAGTCAGAAACACGGGTGAGCCACTCAGTGTTGACCTCGGTCCGGGATTACTTGACACGATTTATGATGGCGTTCAACGCCCACTTGACATTCTTGAGGATAAGATGGGAAGTCCTTATCTTGACCGAGGTGTCGATGCTCCAGGAATCGAACTTGATACCGAATGGGAATTTGAACCAACTGTTAGCGAAGGAGATACTGTCGAATCCGGCGATGAAGTTGGTATTGTCGAAGAGACAGTAACGATTGACCACAAAGTACTCCTCCCGCCAGATTATGAGGGTGGTGAGGTAACTACTGTCAAGTCTGGTGAATTCACCGTTGAGGAGACCGTTGTTGAGCTTTCGAGTGGTGAATCGGTCCAGATGCGACAAGAGTGGCCAGTCCGAGAGCCTCGACCGACCGTTGAGAAGAAAACACCGCGCGAGCCGCTCGTCTCTGGACAGCGGATTCTTGATGGATTATTCCCAATCGCAAAGGGTGGAACAGCAGCAATCCCAGGACCGTTTGGATCTGGAAAAACAGTCACACAACATCAACTGGCGAAGTATGCCGATGCGGATATCATCATTTATGTTGGATGTGGCGAGCGCGGAAATGAGATGACAGAAGTCATCGATGATTTCCCCGAGCTTGAGGATCCATCGACTGGGAATCCGCTTATGGCACGAACATCGCTCATTGCAAACACCTCGAATATGCCGGTCGCTGCGCGTGAATCTTGTGTATACACAGGAATAACAATCGCAGAGTTCTACCGTGACATGGGGTACGATGTTGCGTTGATGGCTGATTCCACATCACGGTGGGCTGAAGCAATGCGTGAGATCTCCTCGCGACTTGAGGAAATGCCTGGTGAAGAGGGATATCCTGCATATCTTGCTGCACGATTAGCGCAGTTTTATGAGCGAGCGGGCTATTTCAAGAACGTCAATGGGACCGAGGGATCGGTTTCAGCAATCGGTGCTGTGTCTCCACCCGGAGGGGACTTCTCAGAGCCAGTCACACAGAATACACTTCGAATTGTCAAGACATTCTGGGCACTGGATGCTGACCTTGCTGAACGTCGGCATTTCCCATCAATTAATTGGGATGAATCATACTCATTGTATAAGGAACAACTTGACCCGTGGTTCCAAGAGAACGTTGAGGATGACTGGCCGGAGGAGCGACAGTGGGCTGTAGACGTACTTGATGAGGAAAGTGAACTACAGGAAATTGTTCAACTTGTCGGGAAAGATGCATTACCAGACGACCAGCAACTGACACTTGAGGTCGCACGGTATCTGCGCGAATCATATCTTCAACAGAATGCCTTCCATCCAGTTGATACATACTGCTCTCCAGAGAAGACATATCTTACCGTGACAGCAATCCATCAATTCAACGATGAGGCATTCGAGGCACTTGATGCTGGGGTGCCGGTTGATGAGATCATTAGCATCGACGCAGCACCGCGATTAAATCGGATTGGTGTCCAAGATGATTACGAGGAATACATCGCGACACTCAAAGAAGACATCGCCACACAATTACAGGAGCTTTACTGAGATGAAAGAATATCAAACCGTCACTGAGATTAGTGGTCCGCTAATATACGCTGAAGTCGATGAGCCAATTGGCTATGACGAGATTGTTGAGATTGAGACGCCAAATGGTGATATCAAGCGAGGACAGGTACTTGAGTCTGAGGATGGGCTTGTTGCTATTCAGGTTTTTGAGGGGACATCAGGGATTGATACGAATGCGTCGGTGCGTTTCTCTGGTGAGACGCTCAAGATGAAAGTCACCGAGGACCTGTTGGGTCGAGTGCTCGATGGGTCAGGACAACCAATTGATGGTGGTCCGGAGATCCTTGCTGATGAACGTCGAGAGATTGTCGGTGCTGCAATCAATCCATATGCTCGAGAGTATCCCGAAGAGTTTATTCAAACGGGTGTTGCTGCCGTTGATGGTATGAACACACTCGTTCGTGGGCAAAAATTACCGATCTTCTCTGGGTCGGGATTACCACATAATGAATTGGCACTACAGATTGCCCGACAGGCAACAGTGCCTGAGGAAGAGAATGCAGACGATAACGAAGATGATGGTTCAGAATTTGCTGTGATCTTTGGGGCAATGGGAATTACTGCAGAAGAAGCAAACGAGTTCATGGAGGACTTCGAGCGCACCGGTGCGCTTGAACGCTCAGTTGTGTTTATGAATCTTGCAGATGACCCAGCTGTTGAACGGACTGTCACTCCCCGGATGGTCTTGACAACTGCAGAGTATCTTGCATTTGAGAAAGACTATCATGTGCTTGTTATTCTGACTGATATGACGAATTACTGTGAGGCTCTTCGTGAAATCGGTGCTGCGCGCGAGGAAGTTCCTGGACGACGTGGATATCCCGGATATATGTATACTGATCTGGCAACACTATATGAGCGCGCTGGACGTATTGAAGGACGCGAAGGGTCTGTAACACAGATCCCAATTCTCACGATGCCAGGAGATGATGATACCCATCCGATCCCGGATCTGACTGGATACATTACAGAGGGACAGATCTATGTTGACCGTGATCTGAACAGTCAAGGAGTTCAACCACCTGTTAATGTCCTTCCAAGTCTGTCACGGTTAATGGACGATGGAATTGGTGAGGGGTTAACCCGTGAGGATCACGCGGATGTCTCTGATCAGATGTATGCTGCATACGCTGAGGGTGAAGACCTTCGTGATCTGGTGAATATTGTTGGGCGTGAGGCACTCTCGGACCGAGATAATAAGTATCTCGACTTTGCTGATCGGTTTGAGACCGAATTTATTGATCAAGGATTTGAAGTCAATCGATCAATTAATGAAACACTTGAGATTGGATGGGATCTGCTATCGATGCTTCCGAAAGACGAACTCAATCGGGTTGATGAAGATCTCATTGAGAAATATTATCGCGAAGAAAGCGCTGGGGAAACAGCAGAGATCGCCGCAGAATAACTATAATACGTTCTTTGTACTCTTTTGTTCTGTCTACGAGATTCGGGTTAATATAATTTTTCTGATCATCAACGTAGTGAATGCACCAAACGTTGTGAAAAGCGAAAAACACTATATGGTATACCCTAGGTGCCAGACGGTGAGTATCACTCGATCAGGTAATAATATATCCATCACCAAATCAACTGTAAGAGGACGCTCGTTGTTTAATATATAAATTCAAAACCTTTAGCATCTCTGTGCACAATTATATTGTATAAATGGCTGAGGACGTCAAACCAACTCGAAAGAATCTGATGGCGATCGATGATCGGATTCAGCTTTCCGAGCGCGGTCACGATACGCTTGAGCAGAAGCGTGATGGACTGATCATGGAATTCATGGATATTCTTGATCAAGCGCAGGATGTCCGCTCAGATCTGAATGCCAATTATGAAACTGCGCAGCAAAAACTGAATATGGCACGGGCAATGGAGGGTGATGTTGCCGTTCGAGGTGCTGCTGCTGCATTGAAAGAACATCCTGAGATTACGACTCGATCGAAAAATATCATGGGAGTTGTCGTCCCGCAAATTGAATCATCGCGTGTCAAAAAGTCGCTAGATCAGCGTGGATATGGGCTTCTCGGATCATCTGCACGGATTGATGAAGCCGCAGATGCATATGAGGAGTTAATAGAAACGATCATTCTCGCCGCAGAGGTCGAAACGGCGATGAAGAAGATGCTTAAAGAAATTGAGACTACAAAACGTCGGGTCAATGCGTTAGAGTTCAAACTCCTACCAGACCTCTATGAGAATAAGGAGTATATCGAGCAAAAACTCGAAGAACAAGAGCGTGAAGAGATTTTCAGACTGAAGAAAATCAAGAATAAAAAGGAAGCTGAAGAGGAAGAAGAAGATGAAGAGGAAGATGAGTCTGAAATGACTGATGAAACTGTTGTCCAAACGCCTGCAGATGACTGATGACAACCTGAATACTATCTTATAATATTATATCAAGCATCTCATAGACCGACACTTGTCATACTGGTACGTCATAGAATACAAGGCGAATACCCGGTCTTCAGTCCTGTCTCTTACTCACAACTCGAGTCAGGATTTTAGCGGAACGGGATCGGCGAGCACGACTGAAATCCTCGGTATCTACAGGTTCAACACCTCTTTGGAACAATTATACTGGCATTGATTACCGGCGTTCTATACCCCTCCACAGCCGATATCACTGTTTGAATCGCCTCTCTCTTCGATTTTCTGCGTTCAAAATACCTCTGACAGCGTCTGACACGTCCGGTTACGATTCCACGAACTTATGGGTAAGAGACAGGTCTTCAGTCGTGAGAGGATGTTCCATATGGAAGGGTCAATCTGACGCCACATAAACAAAATCTTGTACTAACAACGCTCTTATGAAGTACGTTGTTGGTGGCGAGCAGTCGGGCGATTTTTTGTATTTCCCTACGTCGCCTGAGCTTCCCAGAACGAGAGTGAGACAGGGTGAAAGAACCGATCTACCGAATTTACTCAGTTCGGAGAGTCATCACCAACAATCTGCTTCACAAAAGCGACTAACAAAAGGTGGCAGTCGGTCGAACTCAATATGGTCTGAAGTCAGGGTCAAGGACACCGAGTCAGTGTATACAGCCCTCACCCATTATACTGTTGTGGGTTAGAGAAAGAGGTCACTGGCAAGCCTCACCCTCACCGAGGGAACCGCGTGACGCGGTGAGCGAAGTGAGGTGAGGTCGTTGACCCGTGTAGAACAGATGATAGTGTTATATTCCGGTCGCATATCGGAGAATCCCAGCAATACCACCAAACGCATTGTGTAATTGCTCACCCTTCTCAAAGTCAGTCGAGATGAACTTTGTCTCGGTTCCGCGTTGTTCAGCAATACTCATTAGATATTCGATGACATCCTCGCGTTCGGTCTTCTCAGATGCACTTCCACAGTCACTACAAGTATGCTCAGGATCATCATGTCGACGATCAATAACTTCGTACTCCTCATGACCATCGGGGCACTCATACACAACAACATCAGACCGAAGATCCTCAGAGAGTAAGAGTCGGTCAACGGCACCCATCATTAGATTCTTTCGCGTCGGTTCAAACCCATATGTTGCTTCCTCACCGCCATGGAGCTTCTCAAAGAACTCTTCCATTTCGGCTTTATCTTTCATTACCTCCTGATCAGCAAGGACATCTTGGGCAGAGTCAACAAGATCGTGTAAACCCGATTCATCTGTATATGAAACATCGAATTTTCCGACAACAACATCTCCAAGTTCATGATGCAGATAATCCCCATCAAGGAATTCATCCTTCGTTGGTGAGGGACCACCAACCAGCACACCATCTATCTCGTGTCGCTTGGGCACAAACAGGTCATTTGCCATCCCGGCGACTTCTTGATAGAAATTATCGATTGCCTCAAGTCGAAGTCGGGCAAACCGTTGTGCAGACTGACCACCTTTTCGTTGCTTCCCTGGAACAAGCGAAGATGCTGATTTAACTGGCTCAACACGTTTTCCTTTTAACCATCCTACATTTGCCTCTCGACGGTCAAGGACAATCAGCCCGAACAGACCCTTATCTGCGAGCATGTCTTCAAGTGGGTCTGTGAGAAAGTCGGAGTCACAATGATATCTGAACGATTGGACTGGCTCAGGTGGACTTTCAAGCGATCGCGTTACCATCGTCGTTTGTCCGCCACCTGTGCTAACAGCGCCAGAAAAGAGGACAATACCATTGTCTGGCGGATATGTATCGTAATATCGGAGTCGATCTTTAATTGAAGTGAGTGCGTCTTGGACGTTTGTCCGTGTTTGTTTTGACTTAATATTTGACGCCTCCGAGTGTTCTTGTGTGATGTGAGCAACAACATCAGAGACCTGTCTATCAGGTGGGATATAGATAGTAACGAGTTGCGTACCAGACCCCTCGTACTCTCTAAGTTCCTCAATAACTTTTCGGAACTCGTATTTACGGCGGTCGTTGCTCACGTCTTCGGCGTCGGTACTCATTGTTTATATTTCTATATTCGACGGTAAGTATGCTGCGACTACAGGAGATAAGAGGGGTATACAGCAATAAAGCGGTTTCGAGAAACAAAACGGGAACTTCTTTTAGTGGCTCTTATGAATCGAGAGTATGGCAACTGATGATACCGATTCTGGGGTGCCGCTCTGGTGGCTGCTCATGTTCTTAGTTATTGCGCTCGGTGCGGGTGCAGCGACTATCTTTTTTGTTGGCGGGTCGCTAATTACCTGAGTTGATATATCGTCTCAACAGTTATTAGTCGCGTCAATAACGATACTCGGTTCAATAAGACGACAACGATAGTGGGTATGTGAGAATATAAAATGTCTGATACTTTCTAGAATACTACGGTTACGATTCTCAGTCAATAATAGTAATACCATGTATGATATGCTATGTTACATTGACTGAGGTGCCTCAACCCCGACGATATCAAGCGCATTCGCAACAGTGTGTCGAGCAGCACGAACAAGGCTCACCCTAGCCGCAGTCATGATTTCACTTTCCGCGTTCAACACCGAGCACTCACGGTAGAATGTATTAAATTGTTCAGCAAATGAACGAGCAAACGTTGCAATGACATGTGGCTCAAGATCCGCTGCTGCTGATTCGACAACTGCGGGGAATCGAGCGATCTCTTGAAGGAGCGCACGTTCGGCATCCGTCCGAAGCATTGTGATATCAGGTATTGAATCGGACGTGAGAGCATCAATATCGAGATCTGTGTTTGAGTTAACCTCTGTCTCAATGCCACAACAGCGTGCATGGACATACTGGATATATGGTGCAGATTGTGCCTCAAAATCAAGTGCGCGATCCCACTCGAATGTGATTCCTTTGGTTGGTTGCTTTGAGACAATATCGTATCGGACGGCACCAACGCCGACCTGCCGGGCAATACGGTCAATATCATCGCTAGAGAGAGAGTCATCGCGAACACGTGATCCTAGTCTATCATGTACTTCCTCGCGGGCACGAGCGATTGCCTCATCGAGTAAGTCATCAAGATCAACACCAGTTCCCTTGCGAGTTGACATACCACCTTCTGGAAGGTTAACCCATGAATAAAACGGCTGTCTGAGCTGATCGGTGTCATTTCCAAGGATCTGAAGCGTTGCATCAAGTTGCTCAGCTTGGAGTTTGTGATCCTCACCAAGAATGGTCACTGAAGCGTCATAATTGTCAAATTTCCACTCATGATGGGCAAGATCACGTGTTGTATACAATGTCGTTCCATCGGAACGAAGAAAGACGAGATTTTTTTCAATATCGTATGCACTGAGGTCGATCTGCCATGCATCGTCCTCATAAACCGCACAATCAGCGGATTTAAGACGCTCAACCACAGCATCAGCATCTCCATTCTGAATAAACCGTGTTTCTTTGATAAATTCATCAAATATTGCTGAAAGACGGTCAAATGATTGTTGCATTCCGTCAATGACCTGGTCTACGACAGTTTGAACACGCTCATACGTTTCAGTATTGCCTGCCTCAAGACCATTGATAATTGATGCAATCTCGTCCTCAGCAGATTCGACGGCATCAGCATCAGCATTCTCAAGGAATTCATTCCCTCGACGATAATACCGAACAAGATCATAATCAGGACGATCACGCTCTGGGTCGGGAAGTGAATCAGCATCAAATTTCTCATATGCCCAGGTAAATACACCGACCTGACGACCAGCGTCATTGAGATAGTAATGTCGGTCAACAGTGTCACCATTGTATTCGAGTAATCGAGCAACGGCGTCCCCAAAGATTGTATTCCGTCCACGTCCAACATGAACTGGTCCTGTTGGGTTCGCACTCGTATGCTCGACAACAACAGACTGACCCGTATTGGGGAGGTGTCCGTATTCAGGATCCTGAGCAGCGGTAAGGGTATCCATATAGTATGCATCGTTGACGTGAAAATTGATGTACGGACCACGCGTATCTACATGGTCAATATACTCATATGTCTGAGAATCAGGCTCAAGATCAATAGCAGCAGCAATATCATCTGCCACGCGTGGCGGTGAGTCCTTGGCAGATCTTGCAAGACGAAATGCAACGCTTGAGGCAAGCGTCGCTGGGACATCCTCAGGTGGTGTCTCCACCCCCAAGTCATCGGTCGGGAGTGCAAGTGTCTGCAATGCAGACTCAACGGCGTGTTCCACCTCCGACCGAAAGGGTCTGAACATATCTCACATTTATGAAGGGTAACTAAATGCCTTTCCGAACAAGCCAGACGTATACCTACTACATAATTGTGATACTGTCTGACAGTGAATGTACCCTGTGATCAGATAATTCAACGCACTTTGTCTTCTACCCGATTCTAGAACTTCCTGGTTCACTAACGCGCTATCCATTCACCCTCCCTCAGCGAGCGAACCGACTATCTGATGAGCGAAGTGTAGTAAAATAAACTCCCGTGGGCAGGCGTCATCACGACACACCGCTTATGAATCGCCTCGGGATCATATCAACATCAAGATCAAAGCCCTGAGGCTTCCCGTTTCTGCGACGCGCTTTGCAGATACTGATAGTGATTAGTGCAAGTCTTTACCGCCGTGATTATCCGTGTCGGTGATAGGAGCCGCTGAACCCGCGTCATTCGACACCGCCAGTGAAATTATTCGAACTAATCACTATGAATGAGTATCCATAGGCAGCGCAGCCTCCACGGACGTGTCTTCGGGTCACTCCCATAGTTCAGAAAAACCGCGCTCTAGGGCGTTCAACGACGCGTTCGCATCACGGTCATACTCGGACCTACACGACGGACAGGGCGTAGCTGTACGCTTGGCGATGGACATCAATGTGGTATTGCAGTCTCTCCGCTACCTCTTGTGTCGGGTAAGTGTGGTAGCGGTGAGTATACTCCATCGCTCTTTAATAGGGAGTAGTGTGTCTATCTAATGATTTGCACTGTGGGTTGTCGGATTCACCCCCGAGGTCGACCCTCGAGGCATTCTCCTTGTACGTCTGTAAATACTGTCAGAGAAGCAGGTAATCCGACATGATGCGAGAGCATATCGAAGCCCCTCAAGTTCAAGAACGCAGCGTGAATCGCTGAGGAGAGTGAGATGATTCGTTCATTCCACACCAGTTGTTGATAATGTGATTCTCTTTATTCGAAACAGAACACCGAAGGGAATATTCCAGATTAAGTGCACGTGGCTTCGGATATGACCAATGATTGTATTGATAAGTACTGATGTAGACTGCACATACAAATATATTAATACATATCGATTCTGGAAAGCATTCCATGTCCGTTATTCTTAACATGCATCAAAGACTAATTACGATGATGGCAGAATCGACGACAGCCGTTGGTCATGATGAACTCGCGGCACTGAAATTCGTTGCCCTAGAGGGGGCACACTCAGAGCCGATTAAAATCTCTTGTTCAGAGCTCAGCGACCGACTCGATGCATCGAGTCAAACCGCATCACGTCGACTTCAGCGGCTTGAAGCAGCAGGATATCTTGATCGTGACGTCGTCACAGATGGACAGTGGGTTTCGTTGACAAAGGCGGGCGAGACAGCGCTACATAAGGAGTATACACAATATCAGGAAATATTTGGGGACAACTCCTCAGTTGTTGAACTCACCGGAACGGTCACAAGCGGAATGGGCGAAGGGCGTCACTATATTTCATTGTCCGGGTATATGAAACAATTCCGCGAACGACTTGGCTATGAGCCATTCCCTGGAACACTCAATATTGATCTTGATGATGATAGTACACGAACACGAGTGGCTGTGTCATCCCTTACAGGAATTCAGATCGATGGATGGGAGGACGACGAGCGGACGTTTGGTCCAGCAACGTGCTATCCGGCTGAAATTATACTTGCTGAACAAACCGCAGAAGCTGCACATATCATCGTCCCAGAACGGACGCATCACGATGAAACGCAACTTGAAGTTATTGCGCCGGAGCGGCTTCGAGACAGCCTCGAACTTACCGATGGGCAGCGTATCACGGTGCAACTGAAGCCGAAAGAATGAGATTGTTACACTTTAACAACGCACAGACTATGATAGATAATAAATGAATACTCATACAGAAACGATACCTAGCCGACGATTTCACGTATATGGATACGAACGCCGATATTAACCCAAGTACCGCTAATATGGATACAACAACTGATAGATATATTGAATCGAGCGAAACTGTCACCGCTGCGGTAACAGCATTTCGTGATGGCGACCCGGTACTTGTACATGATTTTACAGATCGGGAGGGCGAGACTGATATTATTTATCCTGCCCGTGCTATTGATTCAGATGCCATTGCTCGACTTCGTAATGATGCTGGAGGACTTATTTGCACTGCAGTGTCTGATACTGTTGCAACAACGCTTGAGTTACCATTTTTGGAGGATGTAATTGAACACCCTACGACGGCGGATCATGATCTTGGATATGATAGCCGATCCTCATTTTCACTGCCGGTAAATCATCGCGAAACATTCACCGGTATCACCGACGATGATCGGGCGCAAACGATTCATCGTCTTGGAACCGTTGCCGAAGCAGCAGATGCCGGTGAATATACTGCTGAGGATTTTGCAGCTGAATTTCGAACGCCTGGACACGTCAACGTTCTTCGGGGGGCGCCAAAATTATTGACAGATCGAAGAGGTCATACGGAATTAGGACTTGCACTTGCCGATGCGGCCGACTGTGCACCAGCGGTTGTTGTTTGTGAAATGTTGGATGATGCGACTGGGAATGCAACAGCGCCCACAGATGCACAGACATACGCTGAAAAAAATGATATCGTATTTATCGATGGGGCTGCAGTGGTTACAGAACTAGGCTAATATCTTTATGATAGAATATAGCCGCTAACGTCTGTCATTGTCACACTCTCTGTTGTTAACCCAGCAGTATCAGTACTCATTGATTAAGATACAATCTCAGGATGAGATCGATAATCGACTCAGAAAGGAAGTGAGTGCTGATCTATAGGTATACGCTGAACAGGCGCAATTCCACGCCGCCACAGTGAGAGATTCCGAACGGGTTTTTTGACAGCGATGTATATACTAGTGTCAGCACATCGGTTGTGGTCCCGATGTAGCCGAGTGCCCGACAGGTGGCGATTCGAGTGTGAGTGTCCGCCCCACGCTGGAAACAGGGTGTTCCCCATGTGGGGAATCAAACAATAAGCATCGGGCTCTCGTCAATAATGCAAGTAACTCCGAGTCCGGTGACAGTGACAGTGACCGAAGCTCCTGTGGCACAACCAACACAGGGACTTCGCCTCGGGTGAGGAGAGGAGTACCGGGGGCTTGGCACTTTCTGGAGATTGCCCAGTGACCGGTCACACATCGATTCCAACGGTGGACTGGCTTGGTATTAGTATTGAGAGTCTGCAAACCCAAACCCAAACCCAAACCCAGAGCCAAAGCTGACACTCCCAACCCAGCGAAGCGGTGCGGTGCCGTAGGATTCCTTCCGCCTTTATTGATTCAACGAACTTCTGGACGAACCGATTCACTAATTCAATGCAAGAGAACTATCCTGACTGATGCACGTCTAATTAAATACCCAGTTTTTCTGTGAACTATAGGCGGAGGAGGATGTCAATAAGATAGATTGGATGATATAGTAGTTCAAAATTTGTTGTCGCGTACTCTTTATACGTCAGGCCGTAAACGACGCCATATGGAATTTGACGAGATGGACGTCGAGACGATTTGGCAGGACGGTTCGTTTGTCGATTGGGACGATGCAACGGTGCATGTTCTCACGCACGGACTTCACTATGGAACGGGTGTTTTTGAGGGTGTGCGGTGTTATGATACACAAAATGGACCTGCAATCTTCCGATGGGATGAGCATCTTGAACGATTGTATCAGTCAGCACAGCCATATGATATGGAAATCCCATACACACGAGAAGAACTAACGACAGCAACATTAGAATTACTACGTCGTGAGAAACTAGAATCATGTTATATTCGCCCGGTCGCATTTTATGGGTATGGATCACTCGGCGTAAGTCCGGGAGATAATCCAGTTGATGTAGCGATCGCTGCATGGCCGTGGGGGGCATATCTTGGTGAGGAAGCGCTCACAAAGGGTGTCGAGGTTATGATTTCGTCATGGCGAAAGCATGCATCAAGTCAGATTCCGACAAATGCAAAGACAACCGGCTTATATGTCAATTCATTACTTGCTGGTGAGGAAGCACGGCGAAACGGATACACTGAGGCAATTGTACTTAATAAGGAAGGCAATGTTGCTGAGGGTCCTGGAGAAAATATCTTCATGATTCGCGATGGTGAAATATACACACCTGGACTTTCAGAAAGTATTCTTGATGGAATCACTCGTAATACTGTTATCGAACTTGCTCGAGACCGAGGATACACTGTCCATGACCGTGCAACAATATCACGCGGTGAACTCAACACTGCTGATGAATTGTTTTTCACCGGGACTGCTGCTGAAGTGACACCAATTCGAAAGGTCGATAATGTTGAAATTGGGGATGGAAGCAGAGGTCCAGTGACAGAGGAACTTCAACAGGCATTCTTCGATCTTATTGATCGAGAAACAAGCGCGCATGAAGAGTGGTTTACATATCTCTGAATCGCACTCATCGGATATTTAGATTGTCTTAAGACTCCATCGGAGTCATGTATCAAACGCTCGGGGACTCGTAGTTATGTCTAGGAAAATGAACACGAGCACGCAGTGCGTTACAAATGGGGTATAGTCTAGTAAAATAACGGACGTCTTTAGTTCTGAACCGAGGAATCAGTCTTAGCTTTATGATATCATTAATTGTCTGATGAATCAATATTTTCTGTAGTGCTAAAATTGGCTCCTGTAGCGGATCCAGTGCTTGCATTGCGATCCTCATCTGCGAATCCAGCCGATAATGTCCGTGTTAATGCTTCCTCAACGGTCTCATCGGTCTCAGTGATATCCGAGGTTTCAACTTCAATAATAAATCCAGTGGTAATATTCGGTGCGGTTGGCATAAATAGGACCTCTCGACCATCTACTGTTGTTTTTCCTGTCTTGAATGCTGTCATCCGCATTCCAGGCCATGTCTCAACCTTGACAGGCGTTTGGAGCTCTTCGGTCCCACTCAGTGCTGTTTCAACAGCAAGTTTTGACGCATTGTAGAGCACCCGGATGAGTGGGACACGGTTCATTGCCGCATCAAGATAGTTTTCAATCAGTCGTCCGGCTGTTGTTCGCATTAAATACCCAACAGAGAAAATCAACAGCACAAAGACAATGATAGCAGCAAAAAATCCAAACGGCTCCTGCAGTCGACGGACAAATGGCAGGCTCACAATTCGCGAGTAGAGATAGTTGACCACTGATAAGATAACCAATAGAGGGACAACAACGACAAGCCCACTCGCGAAATCACGTCTCCAAGAAGACATTGATTATTATAAATTTCACTCGCAAAGATATAAAATGACTCTTATTTATTCTACTGGAATGGATTAATCTATCAAAGTCAGTTACAAACTATCATATCCAACTCAGTCATTCTGTTTATTTTATTCAATATGAGACCCATGAATCGTCAAAATTATTCGCTGAGAATTTGAATCTTTGAAACACTTATATTAAGACATGATGACGAGGAATATCCATTATATCTAATTTTGAGTGGATACGCCCGATAGACTACGACAGTTAATATCTAAGCTAACACATAAGTTATTGTCTAACGTGGAACTAATTCAAACCACTAACACAGACGGTAACACCATCCGTTCTTGTCGTTTCGCTACTGTTCAGACAGGCACGCTCAAACTCCCAAACAAACCGTTTGAGAAAGAGAGTCTAGTGAGGACTGTGGACACCCCACAACGAATAAGTCTCTCTGCTGGTGAATTTCGTCAGACTCTGAAGGAAACTTCGCTGGAACCCCCGTGCTTGACAAAGCTGTCTCTGACAGTTGAATAAGCCGGGGTCGCTCATTAAGATGATCTTATTCAGGTCTATATACTCGTGTATTAATCACCGATATGGAGTCAAATCGATACATCATATATGCTCACATATCGTTGCTGCTATTATCAACTCTATATAATCCATGGATATGATCATCGAAGTAGTCGCCACTGCAGTATGGACCATGCTCCCAGCATACGTTCCGAATAACGTAGCAGTCCTGGCTGGCGGTGGGACGCCAATTGATGGCGGACGAACACTCGGTGGTCGGCGGATACTTGGTGATGGAAAAACATGGCGCGGAACAGGTTTCGGAACGCTCGCTGGAGTGGCAGTCGCGCTCGGATTAAATACAATACTTCCGATTCTTACACGTGTGGGTGCTGATCTCACACCATTTTCACTTGAGGCGGCTGTAGGGCTTGCATTCGGAGCGATGTTCGGTGATATCGTTGCCTCATTTTTTAAGCGTCGGAGTGGTCGACGGCGAGGGGTACCATTTCCAGTAATTGATCAACTTGATTTCGTTGTCGGAGGAATTTTATGCGCGGTTATTTTGGCACCACGCTGGGTCATTGCGACATTTACACCTCCTGTCGTGATTGCTGTGTTCATTCTGACGCCGATATTACATCTTGGAACAAATGCTGGAGCGTATGTGCTTGGATTCAAGAAGGAGCCGTACTAGTCAGATATCCCAATCCCATATTTCGACGAATGTCATGTGACTTGTCTTGCACAGCGTGAAGCACTCGAGGTCACGCCACATCCAACCTCCGGGTCTCGACCATTAGCGCCTATAAATATCACAATATCTTAATATCACAGCCATGAACACAGTATGTTTCAATATCGTTGACAAACTCCGTTCATTGCACGTGCTACATTCGATCAATGTGAACCGCCTGATTTAATTTACTGGGCAGTAGGGTTGTACCAACGACTCAGATTATGACAATACCACAATCACCAACAACGGAGGATATTGTCGCTGCACTTCGAAATGCTGATGCTGTCCAGTATGGTGAATTTGAACTCTCACACGGAGGAACTTCAGCGTATTATATCGACAAGTACCTGTTTGAGACTGACCCAAAATGTCTCCAGATAATCGCATCTGCATTCGCCGACCGAATTAATGAAACGACTCTTGCAGGTGTTGCATTGGGTGCTGTCCCGCTTGTTGCGGTAACAAGTACTGTTGCAGGACAGCCGTATGTTGTTGTTCGAAAGAAAACAAAAAAGTACGGAACGGGTAATCGAATTGAAGGGAGATTGAACGAAGATGAAGAGGTTGTTGTGCTTGAAGATATCGCAACAACCGGAACAAGTGCAGTTGAAGCCGTGAATGCACTTCGAGATGTAGGAGCGACTGTTGAACGTGTATTCGTCGTTGTTGATAGACAAGAGGGTGCACGTGAGCAACTCGAATCAAATAATGTTGAAATGGAGGCGCTTGTTACAGCTACTGATCTTCTTGTAGATGACAAAAATGTATGATGCCGATCAGACACTGCTGAGATGCAAAACCTGAGATAATCATAACGAGAAGTAGACACGTTTGTGTGTATTTTGAGTCCTAGATGTATCGTTGTATTCATACAGATGTGCCTATGGAAACAAAAACATGAATCGAGCGGAGAAAGCAACATTACAATTACAGGCTGTAGCTGTCCT